>QHYP01000038.1:1392-12673 GCA_003224195.1 Acidobacteriota bacterium
ACACCTTCGACAAGGTGGACATCCGCGAGCTGAAGCTGCACACGGCGCTTGCTGCGGTCACAGCCTGGGGCATCGCTGACCGCGCCGAGCCGCTTGGCAAGCGCCTCACGCGCTCGGAAATCGAAGAGCAAATGCGGGCGACCGGCCTCGATCAGCAGTTGAAGATCCTCGGCTATTGGGACGCCTGGCAAACCGGCGCCCGCGGCCGCAAGCCGTAGTCGTTGGAGTTGTGCCCCGTTGTCGTGGCCAAGGCGCAGTGAAGTTGAATCGACAGATACCCAAAGAAAACATCCTCTCACGCATCGAAGCCCCGTTCCGGCCGACACGCTATAATTGAAAAGATGATTTCGTCGCGCCAGAGCGTGGAGAACGCGACGCCCGCGCCGCAGCGCACACCGGAACCGGGGCGCATTCTTGCCCTGGACTATGGCAGGGCGCGCATCGGGCTGGCTTTAGCGGATGGCCAGGCGCGATTGGCGCGGCCCCTTTCGGTGCTGGCGCGGAAGAATCGCGGCGAGGACCTGCGCCGGCTGCGGGGCCTTGTTCGTGAGTACGGGGTCACGCGTATCGTCCTGGGCTTGCCGCTTCGCCTGGACGGCACGCGCGGCGGCGCCTGCGCAAACAGCTCGGTCTGCCGGTCGACTTGATGGACGAGCGGCTGTCAAGCTGGGAGGCTGAAGCGTTGCTTGCGGTAAAGGAGAAGAAGATTAGCCATAGAGATTTCGAGAACGCAAAGAAATCGAGAAAGAAAAACAGGAAAGAGAATCCCGTGGACGCCGTGGCTGCAGCGGTGATCTTGCGCGAATTCCTGGCGCAACGAGATCGAGGGAAGGAGCGAGACTGACGTGGCCCGACGCCGCAAAAAGTCTATCGCGCGGATGGCCGTCTGGCTCGTGGCGCTCGCCCTGCTTGCCTCAGCGGGGGTCGCCTATTGGCTGTGGAGAGGCATCGCCGCGCCTTACCAGGGCTTCGCGAAGGAAGGAGTCTTCGTGGATATCCCGCACGGTGCATCGCTACGCACGGCGGGATATCTTCTGGAGAGAAACGGTGTGATCCGCAGCGCAATTGCTTTCGAGCTCTACGCGCGGCAACATCCGCGGCGCACCATCGTGGCGGGCGAATATTTCTTCGATCATCCGGTTTCGGAGCGCGATGTCTTTTGGACGCTGGCAAGCGGCAAGGTATTTGAACAGCCTTTCGTGGTGCGCGAGGGCCAAACGATGTTTGACATCGCGCGGAACTTGGAGACCGGCAAGTTTATGCGGGCGCAGGAATTCATGAATATAATGTACAACACCGCTCCGATCCGCGATCTCGTTCCCCGCGCATGGAGCCTGGAGGGTTTCCTCTTTCCCGCGACGTACAAGTTTCCGCGGCATCCCAAGGCCCAGGATGTTGCCAACGCCATGGTGCAAAAGTTCAAGGAACACTGGGCGCGTATTGCAGCGGGCGCGGATGCGCCTGACGTCAACAGTGTCGCGACGCTGGCATCGCTCGTTGAGCGGGAAACGCCGCAGCCGGATGAGCGGCCTCTCGTGGCGGGTGTGTTCGAAAACCGCCTGTCGCGCAGGATAGCCCTGCAATGCGATCCCACGGTGATCTACGCTCTCGAACGCGCGGGACAATACAAGGGCGTTCTCTCGAGCGCGGACCTGCACGTCGATTCGCCCTATAACACGTACCGCTACCGGGGCTTGCCGCCGGGACCGATCGGCAATCCGGGCGAGGCTTCGCTTCAGGCGGCGCTTGCGCCCGCGGAAACGGACTATCTTTATTTCGTGGCTAACGCGCATGGCGGGCATTTCTTCGCTGAGACGCTGGCGGAGCACAACCGCAACGTGGCACGATACCGCCGTCTGATGGCCGGGCGGCCTGCTGACCCCGAGCCTCCACCCGCCCCAGCCCACCGGAGAAAGGCGCGCCGCAAGAGCCACTTGCGATGACGGATACCCTCAAGACAAAAAAAGCGATGATCCTGGACGCGGCGCAAGCGCTCGGCGCGGAGCGTTTCACGCCCGCCGAGATCGAACAGTTGCGCCGCAAACTGCTCGCAGAGCACGGCCCCGAAGGAAAGACCGGCGCGGATTACATCGCCGAAGTGCTCAAAGATGCGGGGCTGAAAGTTGTCCTGACGCAGCAGGAAGAAGCCGAAGAGCAGTACGAGGAGGAATTCGACGATCTGCTGCACTTCCGCACGCTCGAGGACGCGGAAGTCTGCCTTACTCGGCTGGACGAGTTGGTGCAAAAGTTCCGCAAGCAGGGCGAGAGGGCGGCAATCGAGCGCGTGCTGGAAATCGCGCGGCTCGGCAGACGCCGGGCCGAGATGATTGCGCGTAACCCAAAGGTCGAAGCCGCGAAGCGCGCGGAGAAAATGGAGATTGCCAACTGGTTCCGCATCTGGCTGGAGACGCCGGACGCGTTCTTCGACTGGCTGGACGTGCGAAAACAATCCCCTGAGTACAGAGAGCAGTTCGGCGACAGCGGCGGGGCAGAGGCCGCCGCGGAATAATGAATGGACGAGCTGCCGTACTCGCTGGAAGTCGAGGTGCCGGCTAGCGGCGAGTTCTTTCCCCTGGAGCTTTTCAGCCACCTCGATCGCGTCCGCAAATTCGGCAAGACAAGGGACGTTTCGTTTCGCGAAGAGTCGGCGCGCAAACAAAGTGCGAATGGAGTTCCGGCAGATTGGAACCAGGTGAGGCGCCAAGGATGAATCGAGAAAGACCGCATCTCCTTGGGATGGAACTCTACTTCGAGGATCTCAGTCGGGCCCGCGAATTCTACCTGCGCGTCTTGGGGCTCGATTTGAAGGAGGAAGCCGCCGGGCATTTTGCCAGGTTTGATGGGGGCGGCACCTTCCTTTGTCTGGAGAAGAAAGGAACGGAGAATTACCCGTCCAGCGACAAAGCGGTGATCTTTCTGGAAGTGACGCACCTGGCCGCGACGCTGGAGAGGATCGGGCGCAAGCATGTCGTTCATGAAGAACCCGCGAGAGGACAAAGGGCAGCCTGGGCGGTGCTTCACGACCCTGAGGGTCACAACGTGCTGCTCCTGGAGAAAAGGCCAAAAAAGAAACGCCGTTAATCCGCCTCCATCCCGCGGCGCGTTGACGGGCAACCTGGTGGTTGCTGGATTGCTCCATTTGTACTGGAGGAGATCGAAGCCCTTGAGAGCGCGTGTCTCAATCTGGACGGTCTGGCTGACACTGGCAGCGCTTTCCTGCGGCTGCAGCGGGGCCATCAAGAGGACCAGGAACGTGCCTGCATCGGCCAGGCCTGTGGTGAAAGATGCCACACTCCAGGAATTGCTCGAGGCCTACAACCGAATCGCGCGCGGCGTGCAGAGCCTAACGGCAACCGTCGAGCTCAAGCCCACCGCCGGGTCGCAATACAGCGGCTTGATCGAGGAGTATCACGAAGTGAAGGCGTTCCTGCTGGCCAAGCGCCCGGCGGACGTGCGCATGATCGGGCAGGCCCCGGTGATCGGCAAGACCGTATTCGACATGGCGAGCGATGGAGAGACGTTTTCCGTCTCCGTGCCGTCCAAACAGAAATTCATCGTCGGCCCGGTGCGCCTGGAAAAGCAGAGCAAAAAGCCGATTGAAAACCTCCGGCCGCAGCATCTATTGGACGCGTTTCTCTGGCCGGAGATCCGGAAAGAGGAGCAGGTCTTGTTCGAGGAATTCAACGACGAGAAAGGCCGCTACTACGTACTGACGGTGGTGCGCGGCGGCTACCGCACCGAAATCGCGCGAAAAATCTGGTTCGATCGCACGGACCTGCAAGTTTCACGCATCGAGAATTTCGGACCGCATGGAGCGCTGCTCTCCGACGTATACCTTTCCGGATGGGAACCGGTAGCGGCAGCGGAGCCCGCCGCGCCTTCTCCCGCATCGGATGCGGTTCCGGCGTTCCCGCGGACCGTCCGGATCGAGCGGCCGCACGACGATTACCGCTTGGATTTGCGAGTCACGAAGCTGGCGCTGAACGAAGAGATTCCCGCTGACCGCTTCAAACTGGAACAGCCGGCCGGAGCGGAGCTCGTGCGCGTGGGCGAGGAAGCAGAGGATAAGAAGCCGTGATGGGCGAATTCATCCTCCGCAATTTGTTCCACCGCCCGCTGCGGACGCTGATCGCGGTGCTGGCGGTTGCGGTGGAAGTAACGCTGGTGGTGATAATCGTGGGGCTGACGTCCGGCCTGCTGACAGAGACGGCCAAGCGCATTGAAGGCGTCGGCGCCGACATCATGTTGCAGGCGCCCTCTTCGTCCGTGTTTCTGGCCTTCAGCGGATCGCCGATGCCCATCAAGATCGCTGACAAGCTGAAAGAATTGAAATACGTTCAGTATGTCTCCCCAGTGCTCTTTCAGTTCAATACTTCCGGCATTGAACTCGTCTATGGAATCGACCAGGAGAGCTTTCGCGAAGTCTCCGGCGGCTTCGTGTTTCTCCAGGGCCAGGACATAGAAGGGCCGGACGACCTCCTGGTGGACGACGTGGCCGCAAAATCGAAGCACGTCACTGCTGGCCAAACCTATCGCATCTTCGACCACGACTGGCGCGTTGCGGGCGTCGTCGAGCACGGCAAGGGCGCGCGGCTCTTTGTTCCTCTCGCGACGCTCCAGGAGTTGGTCGGCGCGCGCGACAAGGCTTCCGTCTTCTTCCTGAAGTGCACTCGGCCGGAGCATACACCCGACGTCATCGAACAGATGCGCCAGCTCTTTCCGCGCTACGAAATCCGCCCGCTGAAGGATTTTCTCTCGCTCATGACTTCCACCAATATTCCCGGGTTGGAGACCTTCATCGACGCGATGATCGCGCTTGCCGTCGCCATCGGGCTGTTGGTGATTTTTCTTTCGATGTACACCACGGTTATCGAGCGCACTCGCGATATCGGCGTGCTGAAGTCGCTCGGTGCGGACAAACAGTTCATTGTGCGCGCGCTGCTCGCGGAATCCGTCATGGTTTGCGCCTTCGGGATCATCGCGGGGATCGGCCTGAGCTTCGCCGTGCGCGCCGGGTTTGTGGCCGTCTTTCCCACGCTGACCATCTTGATCACGCCGGGATGGATGTTGCGCGCCGCGGGAATTGCATTCAGCGGCGCGGTATTCGGGGCCAGCTATCCGGCCTGGGTGGCCAGCCGCAAAGACCCCGTGGAAGCCCTCTGTTACGACTGACCGTAGACCTGGCCCGTCGGCTTTTCCTTCGCCTGTCGGCGGATTCTTGTGACACTGGAGCGCAATGCGATGCCGCTCGGCCGCGCCCGGCTGATTTTCCGCAGCTTAGGGACGTGACGGCGGCCACACGCTTGCTCTCCAAAGGCTAGGCAGGGATGGCAATCGCGGCTACAATACGGCAGCCTACCGAGGAGTGCATCCTCCCGGGGCTTTTCAGCGTGGAAGCGATACTGAAGACCGAGAATCTATGGAAGCTTTACCGCGCGGGCAAAGTGGACGTGCCGGCGCTGCGAGGGATCAATTTCGAAGTCCTGCCGGGCGAGGCCGTGGCCGTCATGGGACCTTCCGGCTGCGGCAAATCTTCGCTCCTGTATGTGATCGGCGGCCTGGCGCAAGCCTCGCGCGGGCGCGTGCTGGTGGACGGCAATGATCTGACCGCGATGAGCGATGCCGAGCGCACCAAGCTGCGCCGCCACAAGATCGGCTTCGTCTTCCAGCGATTTAACCTCTTGCCGACGCTGACCGCGCAGGGCAACATCGCCATCGCGCAGTACATTCACGGGGACGGCTTCGATCCGCATCGGTTTGACGTGGTAACGAAGATGCTCGGCCTCGATGGCCGGCTGCACCACAAACCATCGGAACTTTCCGGCGGCGAGCAGCAGCGCGTGGCCATCGCGCGGGCGATCATCAACGAGCCGAAGATCCTCCTGGCGGACGAGCCCACGGGGAATCTCGACACGAAGAACTCCGAAATCGTCCTGGCGATGCTGCGGCAGCTTAACAAGGACCTGGGACAAACGGTGGTTATGATCACGCATAACCCGGAGGCAGCCTCGTATTTTGACCGCATTGTGCACATGCGCGACGGTGTGATTGTGGACGGCGTCTCGGCGGATTGACATGCGCTCTCTCGGTCGGATCCTCGAACGCATCTTCTTCTGGTCCTACGAGCGCGGCACGTGGCAATACGACGTCGCCGTGGCGGCCATACTGGTGTTTGTGCTGCTGACTCCGCGGAGCTGGTTCCACGACGAACCGCAGGTGGGGCTGCCGGCGGCGTCCGGTGGCGTCACCCTGGTCGAAACAGAGGGCGCCACGCGGACCTACCGCGTGGATGCGCGGCTTCTGGCGCCGCCGTTTCGTACGCCCGAACTCTCGAACGATCTGCACAATACCCTGCAGCGCGCCATACCGGATCTTCGTGGTAAGGGTTTCTCCATCCTCCGCATCGAGCCCATTCGCGACGCAGACGGCACCGTCATCAGCTACGAAGTTCAGGTGCAGCGCTAGGCTTGCTCGGCGCTTGGCGTGGGTTGACACACTGCTCGGAAAGCGCCGTTCCGGTCACGGTTTTGCGTGTGTTAGCATCGAACTTAAGAGAATTGTGCCAAGAACTCCGGCAGGGGACAGGGGCAAAGCTTGAGATCGGTATTTTCCCGGACGTACATCAGACTCTGTGTTGTAGTCGCTTGCATTAGCCTCGCATCGGGAGCACAAACGGCCTCCCGCTGGACCACGGAGGCCGTCGTAAAACAACTCGACAGGGCGGCGGGCGAGTTCCGCAGCCTCACTGCCGACCTCGAGCATGTGAAGTACACGGCGGTCGTCAAAGACGCCTCCACGGAGTCTGGTCAGATCGCTGTGCGCCGCGACGAGAAAATGCGCATTGAAATCAAAACCCCAGATCCACGCACCATTCTGCGCACCGGCGAGACGCTCTTCTTATTCAACCCGAAGATCAATCGCGTCGAAGAGTACGACCTCGGCAAGAACCGCGCCATGGTGGATCAATACGTTTTGTTGGGGTTCGGCACGAAGGGCGAAAACCTGAAAAAGCATTACCTGATGACCGTTTTGGGCGAGGAAAACTTCGACAATCGGAAAACTGTCGTGCTGGAGCTAACCCCGAAGTCCGACCACGTGCGCAGCCAAATCTCCAAGATTCAGATGTGGATCGACGAGTCTTCGTGGGTTCCCGCGCAGCAGAAATTTTTTGAAGCGGGATCGGGCGATTACTTCCTGTTTCACTACACGAATATCGTCAAGAACGCCCAGCTTCCCGATTCCCGCTTCAAACAGGACTGGCCCAAGGGCGCGACCCGCGTGAAACCGCGTTTCTAGCGTTCCTTCAGGCCCGCGCTGTCTTTTCCCGCGCCAGAAGTTTTTCCTTCTTCTCTAATCCCCAGCGATAGCCGGCAAGCTTGCCGTCGCCGCGAATGACTCGGTGGCACGGAACGACGACGGAGACGGGATTAGTCGCGCACGCGCGAGCCACCGCCCGAACGGCACGCGGCCTGCCAAGCGCCCGCGCGATCTGTCCATAGGTGCGCGTGTTCCCGTACGGAATGCGCTGGAGTTCCTGCCAGACGCGCCGCTGAAACGCTGTCGCCTGCACGTCCAGTGGTAGGTCGAGACGCGGCTGCTTTCCTTCCAGATGACGCACGATGGCCTGGACCCACGCCGAAAACGGCTGGCCGCCAGGAGAGATTTCCGCTTGCGGATATTCCTGCCGCAGTTCGTGGACAAGTTTCTTCTCCTCATCGCCGAAATACACGGCCGAGACGCCTCGATGCGTGGCGCCGATAAGGATTCTTCCGATGGTCGAGTCCGTGATCGTGTAAGCAATTTTCATTCCCTTTCCTCCTCGTTGATAGGTCGCCGGCGTCATCCCGAGCTGGGCGTTGCTGCGCTCGTAGACGCGGCTCGATGATCCGTAGCCCGTCTCGTAGAGAGCCGCGGCCACGTTCTTGCCCTGCCGCAGCTCGCGCTTGAAGCGCTTCACGCGCAGGGCGTCGGCAAATTCTTTGGGCGTGAGACCCGTGGATTGCCGGAACGCGCGGCGAAGCGTCCCCGCGGTGGCCCCAAGTTCAGCGGCAAGCTTGCCGAGCTGGACGCTCTCTTCGTTGCTGCTTTCGAGTACGCGAGCGGCTCGCGCGACGAGCGCCGCGGCGGCGTGCAGCTCACCCGGCCGGCAGCGGCGGCAGGGTCGGAAGCCCTGTCGCTCGGCTTCTTCCGGACGCGCGAAGAAAACCACGTTCTGTCGCAGAGGGCGTCGCGCCGGGCAGGATGGACGGCAATAGATCCGCGTTGAACGCACAGCAAGAACAAACTTTCCGTCCGAGCGAGGGTCGCGGGCGAGTACGGCGCGCCAGCAGGCTTCGGGGTCCATCGCCGCAAGCGCGGGAACGCGTTTCACCGTGGTGTGGTTCCCGTTCATGACATGCCAAACTTAACGTACTGGAAAGCTGAAATCTATCCGAAATGGGGCGCTAAATTGACTTTTCTTCAGGCTTCCTCGGGCACGGGGATTGCTGCCTCTGACTCGGCAGGAGTTCTGTGCGGCGCAGTGATCACCAGGCAAACGGCGGTGAGAATGATGGCCGCGGCGAGGCCCGTGCGCAAAGTCAGCGGCTCACCGGCAAGCGCCCAGCCGAGGAACAACGCGACGACAGGATTCACAAAGGCGTACGTGCCCACGCGCGCGGGCGCACTGTGCTTCAGCAGATAGATGTACGCGGTGAATCCGAGGCAGGAGCCGAAGACTATGAGATATCCGAGCGCCAGCCACGAGCGCAGCGAGACGCTGGCGAGATGCACGCCACGCCATTCACCCGCCAAGAGTCCGACCCCCCAGAGTACGGCGCCGCCGGCGAGACTTTGCATAGCGGCGCCCAGCAGCGGCGAACTGGGCATCTTCCCATGCTTGGAGTAGAGAGAACCGCAGGCCCAACTAAACGAGGCAATGACGAGTACCGCCGCCCCAATGGGATCGACGCGGCCGCTTCCTCCCAATCTCGCCGGCCCCACCAGCAAGACGAGTCCCGCGAAACCCAGGACGATTCCCGCCGCCACGCGCCCTGTCGGTCGCGTTCCTCCTGGCCGCAACCACTCAATCACGACAAGCCACAAAGCCACCATGGCTACCAGCAGAGCCGTCAGCCCGGAAGGAACAAACTGTTCCGCCCAGCACACGCCCCCGTTGCCGACGAACAGCAGCAGGATTCCGGTAACCGCAGCGGTGCCCCAGTGTGCGGCGCTCGGCCGGATTCCCGCTCTAACTCGAAGGAACGGGTACAAGATCAGGCCCGTAACCAGGTGCCGTGTTCCTACAAGAAGAAGTGGGGGGATCGTTTCGATTCCGATGCGCATGGCGAGGTAGGTTGAACCCCAAAGGACATAGATGGCCGCGAAAGCCAAATAAATAGTTAGCGTCATGGGGGCGTGCGCGACGGAAACTGCCTCCCCGCGCTTGGCGGCCTTCGCCGGGTCGTCGGACTTGAGTGATGTCGCCGTCATCGCCAAAAGGCCTCGCGCCCACGCTACTAGTGCCGTTCCAACTATTTTCCGCTAGACTCGCACGCGGAAAACAACCCCATTCCCGGCGGTTGCCTGGCGGGGACTTTGTCTCAAACAAGTTGGAACGGCACAAGCGTCCGCTCCGCCGTGTCGAGTTCCGTATTGGATGAAGAGAAGGCAGAATAGACTCAGCTTGAGAGGCAGGCCTAGTACCATTACTAAGTGTTTTAGTTTACGACACTTCCTGAGTTTTCCACAGGTTGACGAGAGCACTTCTCCGGTGACATCGTAGCACCCCGCTTCACGATATCATTTCGCTGGGGGCGAGATGAGCGCTGGCAATCGCGCAACATCTCTCAAATTCGGTACCACTAGGGAAGCAACGGCCGGACTGCGCATGGCTAGCGCGGCGAGTCCCCTCCCTGAAACGGAGCACGAACTTCCAAAACTCCAAGTGCTTACCCTATTCAAAGGGCCGCGGCCGCGGCGGTTTGCCCGTGTGCCCACGCACACGGTAGGCGTCCATCCCGAACAGCGCGAATATCCGCGCGCCACCCTACGGTTACCTTTACGCCTGCGCAGCGTTGATGGCGTCGAAGAAAAGTATCCTGTGACGCTGGTGACGCGGGACCTCAGCGCCACGGGAGTCTGTTTCTTGTGCCCGCGCGAACTCCCGCTCAGCGCGTGCCTCGAGCTGGAAATCGTGCTCGTCAGCCGGCCGCTGGGCCGCGGCAACGTCATGATGATCACAATCGCAACCGTCCGGCGCATCGAGCTGGCCGCAACACCGGGCTGGTTCGGCGTCGCTGCGTCGTTTGATGACATGGAGTTCGGCCGCGACGACGTGATCCCTTCGCGTTTCCTCGACGCATAGTATTTCGCGATTTCCCTCAGCAAAACTTTCCACAGGCCATGCCCTTGCGCTTTTCACAAGTTCCCTTCTACACTTCCGCCATCCATTACATCCCGGAATCTCTCCGCAGCGCAGGGGGCGCGGGTTTCCGCCGGGGTGAGGATATGGGGGAAAACGAATGAGGCGAATACTGTATTCTATCGCTGGGATTTTGCTCTTGTTGGGGTGTGCCGCGGCAAGCCGCGGGCAGGTCCAAAGCACGACCGGCACGATTCAAGGTGACGTGACCGACGCAAAAGGAGGTGGCGTGCCAGGTGCCGCCGTCGAGATCAAGAACCTATCCACCAACTATTCGCGCACCGTGACCACCGATAACGATGGCCACTTTGTCTTTCTTCTTCTCCAGCCGGGTAACTACAGACTGACGGTGACCAAACAGGGGTTCGCAACGACGGTAGAAGAAAACATTTCGCTGACCGTCGGCCAGGCGATCACCCTGCCGATTGTCCTGAAAGTTTCTGCGGTTTCCGAAAGGATTGAGGTTTCGGCTGTCCCCGTCGTGGAAACGACGACAACGTCGTCCGCCTCGACATTGAACGAGCTGGCTGTGGCGAATACGCCGGTCCTAGGGCGCAAGTTCGAGGACCTGCTGACTCTGACGCCAGGCGTCAGCATCGTGCAGGGACCGGACGGCGACGAAATCAACTTCAACGGCCAGCGCGGCATCTTCAATAACATTAGCCTGGACGGGGGCGATTACAACAACGGCTTCTTCGGGGAACAGATGGGAGGCCAGCGCGCAGCCATCGATATCTCCCTGGAGGCCGTCAAGGAGTTTCAGGTCGTGGCCAGTGGCGCCAACGCCGAATTCGGCCGCACGGCGGGCGGCGTTGTCAACGTCATCACGAAGTCCGGCACGAATGAGATCCACGGAAGCGGTTTCGAGTATTTCCGTAC
>QHYP01000329.1 GCA_003224195.1 Acidobacteriota bacterium
ACCAGCTCCTTCAGGCCCGCATCTGGCCTTGAACTCGCAGAGGCGGCTTTTGCGGTTGGCGCTCAGCCCGACGACTTTGGTCAGGGCGTTCCGAGAGTTTCTGTCGGGAGCGCGGCCAGTGCCTTCGCGTCTGTACAAACGGCTATGCGCCCCCAGTTGCAGTAGAACGTAGTAATCCTCCCCCGCCACTTCGTAGTAGAATCCATCTCCTGTTGACCGCTATGCGGTCACACATAAGATCGATCGGTAGGGTGGGGTTCTTCAGTGCGCGTACAACTGCCATTACTCCGGTGTCATCCCAGTTGCATGGCTTCGCCGGAGAATCCTCCCAGTGCCGTTCCAACTTATCGGAGCAAGTCTCCCAGAAACGGCTGGCTTGCGCCTTCGGGTCGAGGCGTCCAGGCGATATTTGGCTCAAATTGTTGGAATGGCACTAATCCAGAGCGGGGTGGTCCATTTTCATGAACCTTTCTTCCGCAACTCCATTCACTCGTCGTGTATCCCTGCGCGCCTTGGTTCTTGGCACGGCCGCCAGCCTGCTGCTTCTTTCTTCGTTTTTTGCGCTGCGCGCTATTGCCCAGGAGAAAGGCCCCGCGGCCTCTCCCAAGCAGCCCGCCAAGCTGGCGCATCCCGCCCAGAGTGCACCTTCAGAGCAGCAATCCAAGAATAAGCTGACCACGGCTCTCCCTCAGCATGAAGGCGCTGAACAATTAAGGAAGCGCGAAGAGTGGTTCTACAAGCAGCGCGCCGATCCCCGCGGGCACATCCCCGCTGGCGCGCGCTTGAAGGCTTTCCAGCACATGCAGCGCATGATGGAAGCCGAAGGCAAGCTCGTTCGCCGGCCGGATGGCAGCTTCGCCGCTGTGGTCCCAGAGGCGGGCCCTGCCGTTGGCGGAACGTGGTCTCCTCTCGGCCCCGCGCCCACAACGGGCGGCTTCTTCAGCCCCGTGTCGGGCCGGATCGAGGCCATCGCCGTGGACCCCAGCGACTCCACTGGGAATACGGTTCTGGTCGGTGGCGCGCAAGGCGGCATCTGGCGCTCCACCGACGGCGGCACTACGTGGACTCCCACGGGAGACACAAACGCTTCCTTGGCCATGGGCTCCATCGCCTTCGCCCCTTCCAGCCCGACGACAGTTTATGCCGGGACCGGCGAGCAAGCCGACCTCGGCTTTGACATCTATTACGGCGCAGGCGTCCTCAAGTCCACCGACCATGGCGTGACCTGGACGCAGACCTGCACCGTGGCGAGTTCAACCTGCCCCTTCATCGGCCCCTTCACCAACACCCTGAACTTCGGCTTCTTCAATGACGGCGGCGCGCGCATCAGCTACATCGCCGTGAACCCCAGTAATCCACAGCTCGTCCTCGTCGGCGCCCAGATTCCGCTGTTTGGCAGCCAGAGTGAAAGGGCGGGTGGCATCTTTTGTTCCGACAACGGCGGCATTACCTGGACTGCTCTCCTCTCAGGAGAGGCAGGCTCCTTTGTCGGATTCGCAAGCTCCAGCGTCGCCTATGCCGCGCTCGGCCGCTCGCTCGGCACCGCCACCGGCGCCCCCAATCCCAATGGTATCTACAAGTCCACGAACGCCAACGGCTCCTCCTGCAGCGCGATCACCTTCAGCCCCGCGCTAGCCACCCAGCCGACAACATCCGCGATGGGTCGCATCGATCTCGGCATCGCCGCATCGGATACCACAGGCAACACGCTCTACGCCTCGGTTGCAAATGGAGGCACAAATCCATCGACTGGTCGTCCAGATGGCTCAAGACACAATCTCGGCGTCTTTGTCACAAGCAATGGCGGCTCGACCTGGACACAGACCGGCGCGCCGGACATTTGCCAACGCCAGTGCTGGTACGACAACGTCGTTAAAGTAGATCCCAGCAAGAAAGATATCGTCTTTCTCGGCGGAGGCGCGGTGACGAGTTCAACCGCCTTCGAGTGGGTGATGCGTTCCACCAACGGTACGATTGGCGGCACGTTTTCTCCCGCCATCCCAACGCCTTTGAACCCTGGAGATCCAACTCTGCCGCATGTGGACCAGCACGCCATGGCCTTTGTTAAGCTCCCCACCAACAAAGTGCGGCTTTACCTCGGCAACGATGGCGGCCTCTGGCGCACTGATGATGCCGAAGCCCCCACGGTGTCATGGCAGAACTTGAACCAGTCCAGCCCGGCCGCCAGCGGGCTCGCCCTCACGCAGTTCTATCCGAACGTATCCGTAAATCCCTCGAACCAGAATATTGCCTATGGCGGCGCTCAGGACAATGGCAGCCAGGTACTCCAGAGGGATGTCAACGGCTTAAACTGGACGAACACCGTATGCGGCGACGGCGGCCAGACCGCCATCGATTTTCAAGTTCCCACCACGGTCTATGTGGATTGCCAGGGCATTAGACTCTTTATATCGACCACGGGCGGCACGGATCCTACGTCTTATGCTCGCATCGGGAACGGAATCAAGCCGATTGCCACCGACCCTTCGACGGCGGGCCGCGTTTACTTCGGCACTGACCACGTCTATCAGAGTTCCGACAACGGCACCAACTTCACCGCAATTTCAGGCGCCTTAGCGGCAACGTTCAATACCTCGAATGGCCCTGTGCACTTCGCCCTAACCGCTCTTGCGGTTTCCCCGCTCACGCCCAGCAATACTTCTGTGGTCTATGCCGGAGCCGAAGACGGCGAGGTCTTTGTCGCCACAAACGTAGCCACAGGTACGGCCACATTCAATCGCGTCGGTGGCCAGAGCAATTTACCTGGGCGGAATGTAACTGCGCTGACCGTGGATCCGTCGGACCCGACCGGCATGACGGCCTACGCTACTTTCTCCGGCTTCGCCATCACTGGCTCGGACACTCTGGGCCACGTCTTCAAAACCACGAATGGCGGCACGTTATGGACCGATGTGAGCTGCTCAGTCGCAAATTGTGCGACGCCGAATCAGACCACCGACCTGCCGAACATTCCCGTGAACGACCTCGTGGTCGACCCCGACGTTCCGGGAACAATTTACGCCGCCACCGACATAGGCGCCTTTCAGGGCACTTGCACTGTCGCTGGCTGCACGTGGAACACTCTCGGCTCGGCCCTCCCCAACGTCGCCGTGCTCTCTCTCAAGCTCCACGAGCCTTCCCGCACCCTCGTGGCAGGCACCCACGGTCGTGGCGCCTGGTCCCTGTCGGTACCCCTTACTGGCGGCTTCGTTGGCCCGCACGTCAGCTCCATTTCGCCCATCTCGATCACTGCTGGTGCCGCCTCGGCTGCCATCACTGTCAACGGAACCGCGTTCGCCCCCGGAGGCACACCGGGCGCGGTCAACTGGGACGGTTCTGCCACGGGGGTGACCACACAGGCCGGTGGCACGGATACCCAGCTCCAGGCCACCATCGCTGCCTCACTTCTCAGCTCGGGCGGCACGCACAGAATTACTGTCGTTGCCAACGCTCAGACCAGCAACTCGCTCATCTTCGGCGTGATTGCCGGTGCGCCGACGATCTCGAGCGTCGTCCCAACCAGCGCCCCGGTGAATACAAATGGCCAAGCGATCACCGTCACCGGCACAAATTTCGCTTCCAACTCGCAAGTGATGATGAATCCGGACTTCGCGGGAGGTCAAGGTACGACGGCTACCGGTCAGGTTGTGATTCCAACCACCTTCACGGACCCTCAGCACCTCTCGGCCACGATTCCGGCCAGCTTCATGGCCAATTTCGGCAGCACGAATTCCGTTGGGGTACACACTCCGCCCCCCGGCGGCGGCACGACGTTTACGAACCCGCTCGCGATCCCTCCAGTCACCTTGCCGACATTCACCGTCATCGCGCCCGCACCGGCCAACGACAATTTCGCCAACGCCATCAACGTCACCACGAATTCCTTTACCGACACCAAGGACAGTTCCTCCGCTACCGTTGAGACCGGCGAGCCTGCGCTGCCGTGCATAGCTCCGCTCAACGGCAATCCGGCGCCAGGCAGATTCAATACCATCTGGTATAAATTCCCCGCCCCGTCGAGCGGCACCATAGCGGTCAATACCATCGGCAGCAACTATGACACCACGCTCGCCGCTTGGACTGGGAGCGCGGTGAACAGTTTGACCGCCGTTCCAGGTGCTTGCAACGACGACATCGTCTCCATGGTGAACATCGTCTCCCAGATCGGTATCAATGCCACCGGCGGTACAACCTATTTCTTCCAGGTTGGTTCCTTTGGCACACTCGACACCAATCCCGTGGCTTTCGGCGGCAAGGCGGTCTTCAACTTCACGTTTACCCCGCCGCCCTTCACTTTGACGGCTGTGACGCCCCCAGGACCGAGCCAAACCGTCACCGCTGGGAGCCCGGCGAGTTATACCATCGCCGTGGCCCCTACCGGCTCGTTCACCGGCACGGTCAACCTGACCTGCCCCACGATATCGCCGGCGACCTTGACGATCACCTGCTCCTTTAGCCCCGCGTCGGTGACCCTAGGCTCCGGTCAGAACGTAACCCTCACCGTGTCAACCATCAAGCGGGGAGTTCTGCCTCCGACCGGATTCCGTTTACCCCGCAAACCGGTCTTCCGCACGGTCCCGCTCGTCATCCTCGCCATCTTGGTAGCGTTGCTCGCGGCGTTCGCCCTGTGCGGTTTTGGCATCCCGGATGACTTTGCGGGACGCACGCGCCGTCGGCGCTTGGCGTTCGCCCTGCCGCTCGCTGGGTTGGTCCTTTTCTTCGTCTTCCAGGCGGTCGGATGCGGCAGCGGTGGCGGTGGAGGCGGTGGCACGCCTGCAGGAACTTACACGATTACCGTCACTGGTAATGGTGGCGGCTCGACACCGGTAATGGTGGCGGCTCGACCTCCAATGCCACTGTGACCCTTATTGTAAATTGACGACCCTAAGACGAGCGCCCGATGAAGGGCGCGAGTCCCAACTCCTGTCGGGAAGCGCCGTCATCCTCGTGTAGCGGCGGGCTTCAGGCCGCCAGTTGCAATTCTCCACAGCTGAGCATCCGACGAGGATGCGAATCCCGAGCGACCGAAGGGAGCCGAGGGATCTCTCTTTGCACTCCGCTTACTTCCAGCGCCCAGTCTCAACTACCAACCTCTAGACCTAAGTCCTTTGCAATGCGCAGTTCCGCGGAATCGCTCCGTAACCCCTTTAGAATGCGCAGTTCCAAAAACGGCGCCTGCAACTCCTTTAGAATGCGCAGTTACAAAAAAAGGTGGGGGTGGGGGAGGTACTTTTCCACAGGCTTGTCAGAACGGCAGCGTGGAAAGGTCTACGTTTCCTCCGGAGAGGATTACACCAACTCTGGGCGCACTCCCGTCCGATCGCCGCGGCAATTCCAATTTCCCAACGCCGCCCGGTCGGAGCAGCGGGGCCACAGCAACCGCGGAGGATGGCTCGATGATGATTTTCATGCGTTCCCAGACCGTTCGCATCGCCGCGACGATCTCTTCTTCAGAAACGAGCAGGATTCCATCGGCGGTATTGCGCAGGATTGCGAACGTCCGCGGCGCCAGCGACGCGCGCAGGCCGTCGGCAATCGTGTCGCTCTGCTCGAGCGTTTGCAGCGTGCCCCTAGCCAGCGAGCGATACGCGTCGTCAGCGCGCTCCGGCTCGCAGCCGAAAATGCGTATTCCCGCGAGCAAGCCCTTCGCCGCAAGCGCCGTTCCGCTCAACAGTCCGCCACCGCTGACCGGGGCGAGGACCGCGTCGAGGTCTGGGACGTCTTCCAGCAGCTCCTTGGCTGCCGTGGCTTGGCCGGCGATGATCCGGTCGTCGTCAAAGGGATGGATCATGACCGCGCCGGTTTCGCGCAAGATTTTCTCGGCGGCCTCCTGGCGCGCCGAAACGCGCGGCTCGCAGAAGGTGATCTTCCCTCCGTATCCTTCTACCGCGCGGCATTTCACGGCGGGCGCGTTCTTGGGCATGACGATCCACGCCGGTATACCGCGCCAGCGCGCCGCGCAGGCCAGCGCCGCCGCGTGGTTGCCGCTCGAATGGGTGACCACCCCGCGCGCGGCCTCTTCTTCGCTCAGCGAGAACACCGCGTTCGTCGCGCCGCGAATCTTGAACGATCCGGTCTTCTGGAAATTGTCGCACTTGAAGAAGAGCCGCGCCCCCGCCATCGCGTCAAGCGAGGTGGAGGTAAGCACTG
>QHYP01000330.1 GCA_003224195.1 Acidobacteriota bacterium
TCGCCGCCATCAAGGCTGTACTGCGCCCGTTGAATTGCCGTCGAGCCGTCGCGCGCCGCAAAAGACGCGGGACGACCGCCGCTCATTTTCCCCGATGGCGGGCCAACCTGCAGGCCTTCGATTACCGGAGGCGTGTTGTCCACTTCAAATCGCTCGCTTTCGTGCTCGGAAGTGAGCGCCGTGGCGGGGGGATTCGACGGCGCATCCGAAGCGGCAATCTTCAAGTAGTACGCCCCATCCGGCATCGTCGTCGTGTCCCAGGCATAGAATTTCTGCTCCAGACCATCCTTCAGCAGTTTCCATTCTTTCTCCGCCTCGCCGCGGTAATAGACCGCGAACC
>QHYP01000039.1 GCA_003224195.1 Acidobacteriota bacterium
AAGCCTACAAGCAGTTCAAGCAAAGCGGCTATCAGGGTTGGGTCGTCGAGCACGCGGGTGTTATCGCCGGCTTCCTGGTTGTGCGAATCACTGCGGATGAAGCAGAGATCCTGAATTTGGCGGTCCTGCCGGAGCACCGTCGCCGGCGCTGCGCCACAATCCTTGTTCACACCGCGCTGAGGGAGCTTCACGCGAAGGCCGTGCGCCAAGTCTTCCTGGAAGTTCGAGAGGCGAATTCCGGGGCGATCCGTTTCTACGAAAGTTGTGGTTTTCGTCTCGTCCGCGTCCGGCCGGATTATTACCGCGAACCGCAGGAGGCGGCCGTTTGCATGGGGTTGAAATTCACAGGTGCCGCCAAGGCATAACCAACGACCTATTGGTACCGCCAGGCGACTTGTGTTAACTTCCGTCCATGATGTGAGCCCATTCATAACCTGAGGAGGAGGGACGCATGCCCATTCCCGCGCGCAGTCCCCGGGACGTTCTCCTGGATGCGGAGTATCAGCAGTTGGCCCAGCAGCATTCCCAGTATGAAGCAGAACTCGAACGATTAGCCAAAGCGACCTACCTCAGTTCCGAAGACCTCCTCGAAGAAGTCAAGCTCAAAAAAATGAAACTCCTCGTGAAAGATCAAATGGAGCAAATTCTTACGCGACACCGGCGCGCCCAGAACGGGCATTAAGCCGGAACTCGAGCCGCTTTCTGTCGTAGAATGACGTCGCCCGGCGAGGCGTGGGGTTCCCCGCGGAGCCGGGCGCGTATATGGTGCGCGAAGGCTATTATTTCGGCATCCCTGTGCTTGTTCTCGCAGCCGTCGCGATCGGTTTCGGCTGGACTTCCGTCGGCGTCGTTCTTCTCGCCCTCGCCGCATTTATCTTCTATTTCTTCCGCGATCCCGAACGCAGGATCCCTGCAGATTCCAGAGCAATTGTTTCCCCGGCCGATGGGCGCGTGGTAGTGGTGAAGGATGAGGAACACGACGGCCGCCCGGGAAAGCGCCTCAGTATCTTCCTGGCGATTTGGAATGTGCACGTCAATCGCGCCTCTGCCGCGGGTACCATCTCGAGGCTGGACTACCGGCAGGGCAAATTTCTCGCCGCTATGCGCGAGCGGGCGTCGCTCGAAAACGAGCAAAACGTAATCGGGCTATCCACCGATGCTGGAGAAATGGTTCTTAAGCAGATCGCGGGCTGGATCGCGCGCCGCGTAGTGTGCTGGAAGAAACTCGGAGAATCGGTGGCGCGGGGAGAGCGCATCGGTCTGATACGATTTGGGTCGCGCGTGGACGTGTGGCTCCCTCGTGAGGCTGAGATCCTTGTCACCGTGGGCGAGAGTGTGCGCGGAGGATCGAGTGTTCTTGCGCGCTGGCCGGCGCCACGACGGAATGCGTCGGCAGAGGACATGGATTCACGGCAGGCCCAGCCGGTGAAATCTGCGGGGCGCCGCCGGTGAGCACGGACGAGATGGACCAAAAGACGTTCCCCTTCGATCCACGCGTTAAGCGCAATTCGCGGCTGCGCCGCGGCATTTATCTGCTGCCCAGTGTGTTTACGGTCGCGAATCTGCTGTGTGGGTATTACGCAGTGTTGGCCACGCAACTCGGAAATGCAACAGATACGCTGCCCTTCGATCATGCGGCGAAGGCCATCGGTTTCGCCTTTTTGTTCGATTCTCTGGATGGCCGCGTGGCGCGCTTGACCGGCACCAATACGGAGTTTGGTAAGCAATTCGATTCTATCGCCGACGTGCTGAGTTTCGGCATCGCTCCCGCGGTGCTGGCGTATGCGTGGGGCGTTCGGTATATCTCAGGACAGGGTACGCCTCTATATCAGCAGGTGTCGCAACTTGGCTGGGTGTGCTGCCTGTTTTTTTTGATTTGCTGCGCCTGGCGGCTGGCGCGCTTCAACGTGCACGGCATGGCGCCCGGCGGCTCGCGGTACTTCGTGGGGATGCCGGCTCCCGCGGCGGCCGTCGTCATCGCCGCAATCGTCCACGCGTTCCATCGCACAACAATTCAAGAAGTCGGTTGGTCGGTGGCGTGGCTTTTGCTTGCCGCGGCACTGGGTGCTTTGATGACGAGCGCGGTGCGCTTTTATAGCTTCAAGGATGTCGCCTGGACGCGCCGCCAGCCTTCCATCGCCATCGTGCTCCTGGCGCTGCTCGGGGCGGCAGTCTGGATGTACTCGGAGATTGTCTTGTTGCTGCTGGCTTGTTCCTACGCCGCCGCCAACGTAGCCCTTCAGTTTGTGCGGTCGCTGCGGCATCGCTTCGTGTCGCGGACCCGGACTGCTTAGTTCATGCCCTTGGACGTGGATTCTCCGAAAATTGTCATTGCGGGAGCCTCGTCTCTTCTAGGCGCCGAACTGCGTGAGCAACTCGAGGCGAGCCGCTTCGCTGCGGTGGATTTTCGACTGGTTGACGAAGAGCTTGCCGCCGGAACGTTGACCGAAATGGGTGAGGAAGCGGCCGTGATTCAGGCTGTTGACGAGGACAGCTTTGCGCGAGCCCGATTTGTGTTCTTTGCCGGGTCAGAAGATTTCACGCGTGCGAACCTGGATGCGGCCCGTCGCGGCGGAGGCACAGTCATCGATCTCTCGGGTGGCACGCTGGGCGCGACGGACATGCGGCTCTGGCATTCCGGTGCCGAAGCGCAAGTTGGGACGGGAAATGTGTACGCCGTGTTGTCCGCTCCAGCGACCGCGGTGGTTTCCCTGCTCGACGCGCTGACCACGATTGGACTCCCTCGCATCGGGTTCATCTTCTTCCGACCGGTTTCCGAAGCGGGGCGCAGCGGCATCGAAGAATTGGAGAGCCAGACTTCCCACCTCTTGTCGTTCAAGAGCCCGGGTCAGGCCATATTCGGCACGCAGGTGGCGTTCAGCTTGTTGAACCGTTACGGCGAGGAGAGCCGGGAGGATCTGTCAAAAGTGCGCGAGCGGATCCGCAAAGAGGTGTGCCCGTTTGTCAGGAAGCAAGGCGTTGCGCCCACGATACAGGTCGTGCACGCTCCTGTGTTCTACGGCTATACGTTCGCCGCGTTCGCGGAAGCGGAGTCGGCGATAAAACGAGAAAAGCTTGCCGAGGTCTGTGAAAAAGCCGGATTTGTCCTTTGGAAAGACGAAGAAGGGCCGCTCGGAAATCTGGCCGTGGGTGACGCCGCGATGCACCTGGCGCCGCCTGAAACGGACCTGCCGCCGGCCGCGACGTGGTGGAGTTGGGGCGCGGTGGATAACATCAAGTTGCCAGCGGCGAGTGCTGTGAAGCTGGCGGAGAAACTTATTTGACGGATCACAGACAATTCCGCATCGGGCTCATTGGGGCATTGGCGCTTGCCGGCTGCGGCTATCATGTCTCCGGCCGAAGCAATGCGCTCCCGGCGAGCATCCACACGATCGCCGTGCCGGCGTTTGAGAATAGGACGACGCGGTACCGGATCGAGCAACGGCTCACGGAAGCCACTGTGCGCGAGTTCTTGGCGCGTACCCACTATCGCATTGTGCCGGACCCATCCAATGCGGATGCGGTGGTGCGCGGAAAGGTCTTGAGCCTGGAGGCAACGCCGCTCTTGTTCGATACCACGACCGCGCGCGCGACCACCATGCTCGTCACCGTCCATTGCGAAGTGACGATGGAAGACCTCGCGACAAGGAAGCAGCTCTATCACAACGCGAATTTTCTCTTCCGCAACGAATATGAAATCTCGACCGACGTGAAGAACGTGAAGAACTTTTTTGAAGAGCAGGATCCCGCGCTCGAGCGGATGTCCCGCGAATTCGCAACGCGGCTAGTGGCTGCCATCACGGAGAATTTCTAATGGCGCGAATCGTGGCAGCCGAGCTGTTGAGCCGTCTGACGAAGGGAAAGCCAATTCCGGCTGTGTTGCTCTTGGGCGATGAGGTCTATCTGCGCGATACGTGCCGCTCGCAATTGATCGAGAAGCAGATTCCCGAAGAGGCGCGTGCCTGGGCCGTGTCCCGCTATTCCGCCAACCGCGGCGATATCCAGGCCGCACTCGATCAGGCGCGCACCCTCCCCATGCTGTCCGGACAACAGGTCGTCTTCCTGGAAGACATGGAAGCGGTGGACAAGCTCAGCGAAGAGGCGCGCGAGACAGCCGTAGAATCGGTCACGGCCTATCTCGAGGACCCATCGCCATTCACGACGCTGGTTCTCGAAGCCGCGTCACTGGACCAGCGCATGAAACTTGCAAAGCTGCTTGTGGAAAAGACGCTTGTGGTGGAGGTCGGCCTTGGAAACGATGAAAAAAGCAAGCGCGCCGCCGCTGTGACGCTGGCGCATGCAATGGCCGGCGAGCTTGGCGTCAAACTGGAGGACGATGCCGCGGACGATCTCGCTGAATCGGTGGCCGACGATCTGATGCGTCTGAAGACAGAGGTAGAAAAGCTCGCGGCGTACGCGGGAAACAAGCGGCAGGTGCGGCGCGAGGATGTTTCGCGACTGGTCGTCTCGCAAAAAACATACACGGTCTGGCAGTTCGCGGACATGATTGCCGCGCGCCAGGGCGGGCGGGCGTTGGAGTTTTTGGATGCCCTCCTTCGCGACGGGGAAGAGCCGGTCGCTCTGGTCGGCGCCATGGCCTGGATGTTCCGCAAACTCATCGAGGCGTCGGAAGTAACGGGGCCGATGAACCCCTGGCAGGCGGCGCGGCTGCTCGGCATGCGCCCGGACGCGGCGGAGCTGGCATTGCAGAACGCGCGTAAAATGCCGCGCAAGCGCCTGCTGGAGAACTTGAGCGCGCTGCGGAAGTGCGACGATCGCCTCAAGCGCGGGAACGCGAATCCGCGCGCCATTCTGGAGTTCCTCGTTGCGGAGTTAACTGAAGAAAAGGCCAACGCGCAATCGAGCGCGTGAAACGCAGTTCACTGGCATTAGAATTTGCGCCTCGACGGCGGATTTGACCCGTGCCCGCCTTGCCCTTCCGCAGAGGCGCGGCCGATTGGACGGGGCTATGATTTGGCGCCGCGCAACGCGTTGTAGGCCAGCGACAGGCGCGATTTGTAGCGGTTCGCCGTATTTTCATGGAGCACGCCCTTCGTGAGCGCTCGATCGATGGCGGACATCGTCACATGCAGCAGATTCCCCGCGGCCGTGGCGTCTTTCGCACCGATGGCCGTGCGCAAGCGCCGGATCAGCGAGCGCACGCGCGTGCGATTCGCCCGGTTCACTTCTGCCCGTTGGCGAGCTTGCTGCGCTCGCTTGATGACAGATTTCTTGCGCTTCTTGACTTTGGTAGGCTGTCCCTGAGGCATTCAGTGCTCCTTTTTGAGATTGCTCAAATTTCCTAGGCTAGCGGAGGCTCCCCGCTTTGTCAAACCAGCCATTTGGCACATCTTCGCTCGGTTCCGGCCTGCCACAGCAAAGGATCGGAGCCGCTGCCCCGCAATGCGGGAACAAAGCCCCGCGCGAGAAGAAGGACGAGTTGCGCCTCCTCGTGAACTCCCATCACCCGCTCATCACCATCGAAACCTCGGAAGAATCGCGCGTCGAAGAGCTTCTCAGTGAAGTGGCTTGCGAGATGGGCGTGGTCTTCTACACGTGGAGCGTGACGACCGGCCTGGCGCGAAGCGGCGGCTCGCCGATTTATCACACTGGCGATCCTGAGCAGGCGCTTGCAAATCTTGCCTTGCTGAAGGATGAGGCGATTTTCCTGCTGAAAGATTTTGCGCGCTATTGCGAGCAGGATCGCATCTGCCGGCGCGTGCGCGAACTGGCGGAAAGTTTCCGAACGGCGCGTCGCTCGATTGTGATTTCGGGCGCCTCGTTGCGCCTGCCGCCGGAAATCGAAGCCGATGCCGCGCCGTTTTACTTTTCCTTGCCCGATGCGAACGAGCTCCTGCCGGCCGTAAAAGAAGCGCTGGCTGATGCATCGCGGACTAACCGGATCCCGTTGTCGCTCGATGCGGCTTTGATCGCCCAGCTCGCGCGCAATTTGGTTGGATTGCCGCTGGAAGAGGCCGTGCGTACTCTCGAGATGTGCCTTCTGAAGCGCGGACGCGGAGATACCAGCCTGCTGACGGATGTGCTGGAAGCGAAGCGGCGCACGCTGCGGCAGGAAGGGTTGCTCGAAGCCGTGCGGCGCGACGCCTCTTTCAATGACGTAGCCGGGCTCGCGCGTTTACGCGAATGGGTGCGCAAACGGAAGAGCGCGCTCACGCCCGAGGGCCGCGAGTTCGGCCTCGAGCCGCCGAAAGGTGTCCTGATTACGGGCGTGCAGGTCTGCGGAAAGAGCCTTGCGGCGCGCGCAGTCGCGGGTGAATGGGCCTACGAACTGGCGCGGCTTGATGCCGGGTCGCTCTACGACAAGTTCATCGGCGAGTCGGAGAGAAAATTCCGGCAGGCTCTTGAGCTTGCGCAAAAACTTTCGCCTCTGGTTCTGTGGATCGACGAAATCGAGAAGGCGTTTGCTTCCGCAAGCGCCGGCTCGGACGCCGATGCTGGCCTATCGCAGCGGCTTCTCGCGACCATGCTCACCTGGATGCAGGACCGCGTGAGCGGAGTGTTCCTCGCGGCGACGTCAAACAATATCTCGTCGCTGCCGCCGGAGATGCTCCGCAAAGGGCGCTTCGACGAGATTTTCTTTGTGGACCTTCCGAATGAGCCGGTACGCGAATTGCTCTTTGCTCTACACTTGAAGAAGCGTGGCCGCGAGTCCGCCGGGTTCGATCTGAAGCAGCTCGCTCAGACGAGCGAAGGATTCAGTGGCGCTGAGATCGAGCAGTCCATCGTTTCGGGACTTTACACGGCGTTTTCCCAGAAGCGGCAGCTTTCGACGGAGATTCTGGTTGCGGAGATTCGCGGCACGCAGCCGCTCTCGGTCACCCGCGCCGAAGAAATCGCCGCGCTGCGGGAATGGGCCAAGTCCCGAGCAGTGCCAGCGGACTCGGTTGCCCTCGAATCCTATCGTTTTCCGGCGGGCGGGCCGACGGCTTGTTGATTTTAAGGGATTTAGCAGTAGGGGAAGCCGCAAACATAGAAAAATGAATTTTTCTTGACAAATTCATTTTTCTATACTGGACGGCGGCGTGGACGGCGCTTCACAGTGTTGAGAACGGATGGCGCTATGCGGCTTGACCGGGGGTCGGCGGTGGCGTAGGCTGAATTTTCTTCTCGACAGGAGGATAGACGCATCGGCTCACCGGTTCGGGCAAGCAACTCCACGACTTGGATGCGACGTACCGTTCACATATCCGGAAAAATCGAACCCCTTTTCGGCACGCTGGATGAAAATCTGCGTCTGCTCGAATCCGAACTGCGTGTGCGCACGCAATTGCACGACAAAAGCTTGACCATCGATGGCGAGCAGGACAATGTGGAACACGCCGTGCGCATTTTCGAGGAGTACAACCACCTGACGCGCGGAGGACGCTGTCTTTCGAGCGCAGAAGTGAAATCGCTGATCCGCGTCGCGACGGAGGACCCGCACACTTCGCCGCGCGGGGTATTCGAGCCCGGGCACGCCCGAGCATTCGGCAAAAAGAACGTCACACCGAAGAGCGCGATGCAGCGGCGCTTCATGGAAGACATCGAGACGCACGACATGGTATTTGCGGTCGGCCCGGGCGGCACCGGGAAAACCTACCTTGCCGTAGCCATGGCCGTTTCGGCGCTGCTTACTAAGCAGGTGAACCGTATCATCCTGGCACGACCCGCGGTGGAGGCAGGGGAGCGGCTCGGCTTTCTCCCGGGTACGTTGCAGGAAAAAATCGATCCTTATATGCGGCCCCTGTACGACGCTCTCTACGACATGCTCGACGCGGACAAGTTGGAACGCTTCCTCGAAAAGGGCATCATCGAAGTGGCGCCGCTGGCATTTATGCGCGGGCGGACTCTGAACGATTCTTTCGTGATTCTCGACGAGGCGCAGAACACCACCAGTGAGCAGATGAAGATGTTCCTGACGCGCCTGGGATTCAACTCGAAAGCCGTCATCACCGGGGATATCACGCAGATCGATTTGCCGACAGGGAAACGCTCCGGCCTGATTGAAGCCCTCGATGTTTGCGGAAAAATTGAAGGCATTGCCGTCGTGCAGTTCTCGGAGAAAGACGTTGTGCGCCACAACCTGGTGCAGCAGATCATTCGAGCTTACGAAGAACACGAGACGCAATCGCCCCGAGGCGGCGCGGCGGAAAACGGCAAGTCCGATTCGGCGGAAAAAGAAGCCCTGCGGGGTTGACCCCGACCGGGTCGGGGTCACACTTGAAATGATTCTCAATCGCCAGCGGTCGGTGCGCGTGGCGCTGCGGCCTTTGGAAAGATTTCTCCGGCGCGTGAAGGGAGAACTGGATCTGGGTGGGGCGGAACTGACGGTTGCTCTCGTAAGCGATCCTGCAATCGCGCGGATGAACAAGACCTACCGCAGGAAGAAAGGTCCCACGGACGTGTTGTCCTTCCCGGCAGTTTCTTTGCCGCGCCCATTGCGGATACGCGCACGCCGCAGGCGCGCCGGAGCCTATCTCGGCGACATCGCCATCTCACCTTCCATGGCCCGCCGCAATGCCACCCGCTTGGGCGGCTCGCTTGCCTCGGAATTGCAGGCGCTGATCCTCCACGGCGTGTTGCACCTGCTCGGTTACGATCACGAACGAGACGGCGGCGAGATGGAGCGTTTTGAACGGCGCCTGCGGAAGAAGCTGGGGCTTTCAACATGATGGAGTCCTGGATTTATGCATTTGCGGTCGTGCTTCTCGCCGCCGGCCTCCCAGTTTTTTCCTACCTCGCCATCACCTACCGAGAGCTCGGCCGGGTGACGACGGGCCGCGTTCACGAGCACCTGGACATCTTTGAAGCGGAAATCGAGCCGCGCTTCTGCATGGACCGGCGCCGCGCGGGCCGGTCGTTCCGCCTTTTGGCGCATTTCTGGCTGGCGTTCCTGGTCCTGCAGACAACGCGCGGCGTGGTCTATTTCGTCCCTGGCACGTGGGAAGCCATTTTCGAGTCCAGCGTTTTCCTTTGCCTGGAAGTCGTCATTGCGATGCACTTTCTTCCCGAATTTCTGCTCGTGCGAACGACAGGCCGCTGGCTGATACCTCTCGTGCCGGTCATCCGCGTACTCATGTGGCTGGTTTGGCCATTCCGGGCGTTTCTGGATCTTGCGGGATCGCTGGCCCGCATCTCTGAGCCTGAGCCAGGAAGTTCGGATGGTCATCGCGCGGAAAGCGAAGGAATCGAAGCGCTTGTCGAGGCCGCCCAGGAAGAGGGGATTCTCGAGCGCGATGAGGCCGAACTGATCGAGCAGGTGGTGGAGTTCAGCGACAAACGCGTCCGCGAAGTGATGACCCCGCGCCCGGACATCGTCGTCATCTCGGCGGATGCCACGCTCGCGGACCTGCGCAAGCGCTTTGTCGAGACGCAGTATTCGCGACTGCCCGTTTATGAAAAATCGCTTGACGACATTTTCGGTATCGTCTTTGCACAGGACCTGTTGCGGATTCCGGAAACGGAGCTGGCGGGCCGCCGCGTGCGCGAACTGGTGCGGCCGGTGCTGCTGGTGCCCGAGACAAAGATGGGTTCGGAGCTGCTCAAAGAAATGCGCCAGAAAGGCCAGCAGATGGCCGTGATCATTGACGAGCACGGTTCGGTGGCGGGAATTGCGACGGTCGAGGATCTGGTCGAGGAGATTGTGGGGGAAATCGGCGGGGAAGGGCGCCACCCGGCGGCGGACGTCGTCCGAGAGAGCGACGGCGCTTACGTGGTGCGCGGAAGCGTGGGCATCACGAACATCGAAGAATTGCTCAGCATTCATTTCGGCAAGGACGCCGATGAAACGGTCACGACGATTGCCGGCCTGTTGAGCCACGTGCTCGGCCGCGTACCTGGCCCCGGCGACGAGATCGATCTGGAAGGGTATCGTTTCGAGGTGCTGGAAGCGAACCAGCGGAAGGTTCTGCGCGTCAGAATTCGCAAGCTGTCCGTTGCCGCAAAGCCGGCAGCCGGCGGCCGGCGAGGCAGGTAGATGAGAGAGGTTCACGCCTGTTGACAATTCTGATCGCGCGTGCGCTCTCTCCGGACTCGTGAAATCGTAAGTCTGCCATCGCGTTCTCATGAGTGACGCATTCCGTTCCGGATTTGTTGCCATTCTCGGCCGGCC
>QHYP01000331.1 GCA_003224195.1 Acidobacteriota bacterium
CTTTGCAACCTTTTTTTAACTTTGTCGCGCCTCCACAAAAGTCGGGGAGGGGACGCGCTGAAGCGCGCCCCTACAAGGGAAAGAGCGATCCGGGGCCGGCGTTTTCGCGAAGTGCGAGCCTACGCACCGGCTGCGGATGCCAGTTCTCCCGACGGTTTTGCCGGAGCCAGCGCGATCAGGGCTACACCGATGATAGCAAACGCAAGTACGCCCAGCAGCTCTCCGCGTGGGATCAGATTACGGTATACCTGAACGGCCATAACGGCGGCGTGAGCGAAGCTCGACCATGCCGTGAAGGCGATCAAGCTGCGATTCGCGGACGGGTTACGCGACGCAAGCAGTAGGAAAATTCCCAGTGTGGCATAGACGCTGAGCATCATCCGCAAGGCTTCTTCCAAGTGCATTTGCACGAGCGGGTAAACGCCAGCCAAAAACAATAACCCCACAAGCACTAATACGGCCTTTAGCGCTCGTTCTCGAATCATGGCGCCCTCCTCAACGAAACGTCTGCTCTGCTCGATGTCGAATGGCGCGCAGCCACGTCACGCGAATCAGCGCGCTTCCGGGATAGATTGTGCGCCAATACGCCGCAAATTTCCTTCTCGTCGAAGCATCCGTCGCGTATACACGCGTTTCTGTGGTTACAATCGTCTCGCGCAAACCCCGGCTCATCGAAGGCCCGGAACGCTGCCGACGTCGGCTTCCCTTTTGGCCGCCAGCCGGGCGGCGCCGCAACCAGCGTGCCGAGGACGATCTCTCGATCCGGCTCTTCCGCGAGCAACAGAAAACTCGTCTTCGTGGCCACTTCCAGCAGCGGCATATTCTCCGGCGCATTCAGAATGCTCTCCGGCCCGGGCCGTCCGAACCGCCGAATCCACGTCAGCGTCCGAAAAAGAAAGATTTCGTCCGCTCGCACTTCTTTGATGGCCTGGAAAACACGCTCTCGCGGCGCGTGAACACGAATCGCGTGAAACTCTTCGAACTGGTACACCGCCACAAACTCGTCGAGCAGCGCGTGCGGCCACTGAACCCATGTCTCTTTTGCCGGCAGAGAAAACACGCCCAGG
The DNA here is from genome assembly GCA_003224195.1 of Acidobacteriota bacterium. GTDB lineage: Bacteria > Acidobacteriota > Terriglobia > Acidiferrales > UBA7541 > Acidiferrum. The sequence goes on from QHYP01000331.1 coordinate 1,068, forward strand.
ATGAGAAGCAAGCCGCGGCCAAAAACGGCAGGGCCCCGGTACCGGCTCGAAATGCGAAGGAACTTCAGCGGCCGCAGCAGGGACACAAACCCGACAAGGCAGGCCAGAAATCCCGCGTAGACCAGAGCTGAATAGGCTGGGTCCATTCCTGGCGCGGCTACAGTTTGAACAACTCCCGCAGCGTCTTCGTCTGCGACCGGCTCACCGGAATCTGCGTCTGTTTCTTGTCGCTCATCTTCAGCATGTAGCCCGCCTTGAACCAGGGCACGACTTCCTTGATGTGGTGGATGTTCACCAGAAACGACCGGTGCGGCCGCCAGAAGGCGTCGGAATCGAGCGCCGCCTGCAATTCTTCGAGCGTGCGGTAATTCGACGTGCCCTCCACGTCGCGCGCGAGCACAGTGATGGCCCCGCTTTCGATGGAGGCAAAAATGACTTCTTCCGCGTCCACGAGCAGAAGCCGCTGTTGGGACTTCACCAGGACTTTCACGGGCGTCGACGCCCTGGGCGTCCCGAGCTGGCTCACCAGTTGTTCCAGCCGCTCCGCCGGGCTCGTCTCCGTCTCCATCACCTTCCGCGCCCGCTGAATCGCCTTGGCAATTCTGCCCTTGTCGAACGGCTTCAGCACGTAGTCCACGGCGTTCACTTCGAAGGCCTGGACCGCGTAGTGGTCGAACGCCGTCGCAAACACCACGTGCGGCACTTTCATTTTCCGCTCGACAAGCTTCTTGAGCACGCCGAAACCGTCCAGCCCGGGCATCTGCACGTCCAAAAACACCAGGTCCGGCGCGTGCTCCTTGATCAGCGACACGGCTTCCACGCCGTTTTTTCCCTGCCCGATCAAATTGATTTCGGGAAAACTTTTCAGCAGAAACGCCAGCTCATCCCGCGCCGGCTTTTCGTCATCCACAATAATGGTGTTGATGGCCATGTGGCGTCACAAACCGCTGCCGAGGTCGCCCTCGACCTCATCAACATAACACCATGTCCACGCCTCACCCGGCTCGATGGAACGGATGATCGGATGTTTGGTCTTGTGGAAGTGCTTTGTCGCATGCTTGTTCTTCGAGGAATCGCAGCAGCCCACGTGTCCACACTCCATGCACAGCCGGAGATGCACCCAAGTGTCGCCGATCTTGACGCAGTCCTGGCAGACATGCACGTCCGTGCTCTTGAATTTGATTTCCTTCCAATGCGCGCAACCTGTTGTCATGATGCCTTCTCACGCGGCTCCCGCAGCCGCCTCGGGTGACCTCTCCAGCGCTTCCCGGTCCCACGTCCCCGTGATCGCGCCGGCTTCATACGTGCTCTGCAGGAAGTCGAGCAATGTCGTCGAGGGAGAGCTCGCACGGCGGACGTCTTCATACATCAGGATGTATTCACCCATTCCGGTGTGATAAAACGCGCTTGCCGGCCGCACCGGCTGTTTATCGAAACCTTCCGGCTGCGGAGCGGCATAACAGTAGAAGGCCGCATCCTCCACTCCACCGCCACCGGGCCAGAACCCGGCGCTGATCACTTCATGGGAATACCCCTCGCGCATGATTTTGCGCAGGATGGGATCCGCATCGTTGCGCTCCGGAGCGCGGCGGCCGGAAAAGCGCGTCACGGCCAGATCAAAGCCGCCCCAGAAAAAATGGACCGGGCTGGACTTCCCGATAAAGCGGCTGCGAAACACCTTGAACACTTCATCCGCGGAGACAAGAATCCGCCAGAACTTTTGCGCGCTGGCCGGATCGTAGGACGCATGCACGCGGTCTTGATCGAAGGGAATGGGATCGGCAATCTCCACCGGCATCGTCCAGATCTCAACGTCAATCTCCAATGCCTTAAGCGCCGCCCTGAACTTCTGGTAGAAGTCAGCGACGGTTT
>QHYP01000332.1 GCA_003224195.1 Acidobacteriota bacterium
TTTCAATTCGTTTTACGAACTACGCTTGCGCGAGGAGGCATTCGATAAGTCAAGAAGCGTTGCCCTACAGCGCCTCTTGATGCTTGCCGGCGAACGTCTTGAGGACTATCCGCTTGAGTATCCGCTGGCTGCTGAGACAAAGGTTGCCATTTTGAGTGGTTTGCGCCGCTCCACGGCTGCGGAGGGTCTGGAGAACTTCTTGGAGAGAATTGGCAAGTTCAAGGATTCGGTCTCACTTCTTGGCATCGACAGAGTCTTGGCTGAGCCGGAGGTGATGCTGACGCAGACGCCGCGGGTGCCGGGGCTCGATGGGCGGAAGATGTCGAAGAGTTATGGGAACGCGATCACGCTGAGCGAGAGCGACGAAGAGATTCGCGCGAAGACGAAGGTAATGATGACGGACCCGGCGCGAAAGCGGCGGAGCGATCCTGGGAACCCGGATGTGTGTCCGGTGTACGACTGGCATAAACTGTTTTCGGACAAGAAGACGCTTGAATGGTCGGCGCACGGCTGCCGCACGGCCGAAATCGGCTGCATCGAGTGCAAGGCGGCGATGGCGGACCATTTGATCAAGTGGATTGAGCCGATTCGCGCGCGCCGCGTGAAGTACGAGCAACATCCGGCACAGGTGCTCGAAATTCTCGATGAGGGGTCGAAGAAGGCGCGTAAAGTAGCGCAAGGGACGATGGAGAGAGTGCGGGAGGCCGTGTTTGGGTGGGAGAGGAAGCGCGCGGAGATTGCGCGCCCGGAGATTAGGAAAGCAAAAGCGAAGAGCTAAGAGGGATTTCTCACCCGCCACGGCGGGCTCGAAATGACGGCTGTGCGAACGGAGCGACGGGACAGCGTTGAGAAAAACGCACAGGCCAGTCTGCGGCAGGCAGGAGTAGCTGCGCAACCAAACGGGGAAGAGGTTGAGAAAGAAGGGCACGATTTATCGTGCCCCTACAAGAGAAGATAAAGGAATGGCGACACCGTACAAGATACAGATACCGATGTATGAGGGGCCGCTGGACCTGCTGCTGGATTTGATCCGCAAGCAGGAGATCAACATCCACGACATCCCGATTGCGAAAATCACGACGCAGTATCTCGAATACCTGCACAAGCTCGACGAGCTGAACATCGATGTTTCGGCGGACTTCATCTATATGGCGGCGACGCTGATCTACATCAAGTCGAAGATGCTGCTGCCGCCGGACCCGCTGGCGGGCTCCGAGGGGCAAGAAGACCCGCGCGCGGAGTTGGTGCAGCGGCTGGCGGAACACGAGAAATTCAAAAACGCAGCCCAGCTTCTGTATCAGAAGCAGCAGATCGAAGAGCACGTGTGGTCGAAGCCGGACAAGTCGCTTTACGAAGGAGAAGCGGCGGAGGGCGAGATCGTCGTTTCGCTGGTGGACCTGATCAAGATGTTTCAGCAGGTGCTCGAGCGGCGCAAGGAAGTGTCGCGGATCGAGCTGCAACACGAGCAGTTCACGGTGGCGCAGATGATTGCCCAATTGCGGGCGCAATTGGTGGCGAGCGAGAACGGCGCGCTCAGCTTGATGCGGTTTTTCGAGGCGTGCGCGTCGCGGCACGCGATGATCGTGGCGTTTCTGGCGCTGCTGGAAATGGTGCGGCTGCAGGCGGTGTTGCTCGTGCAGGAAAAGCAGTTTGGGGAGATTCTGGTGCGGAAGCACAAGATGTTCGACCTCGTGTTCGACGAGAGCGGCGGAATCCGGCAGATTGACGAGGAGTATCGGTGACTGGTAAGCGATCATTACGAATACGAATATGACCAACGAAGAAAGAAAAGCGGCGCTGGAAGCGATAATTTACGCGGCGGACGAGCCGGTGAGCGTAGAGCAACTGGCCACGGCACTGGGGGAAGCGAAGCCGGCGGTGCAAGCGGCGCTCGATGAACTGGTGGCCAGCTATGCCGGCGAGGAGCGCGGGATCGAGATTCGCGCGGTGGCGGGCGGCTACAAGATGTACACGAAGCCGCAGCACCACGAGGTGGTGCGGCGCTTTATCCGGAGCCTGCGGCCGCCGTTGCGGCTGACGATGCCGGCGCTCGAGACGCTGGGGAAATCCAGGAGATTCGCGGAGTGAACACCTCGGGCGTGCTGAAGACGCTGCTCGAAAAGAAGCTGATCGTCACGGCGGGACGCAAGCAAGTGATCGGGCGGCCGATCCTGTATCGCACGTCGAAAGATTTTCTGATGCGCTTCGGCTTGAACGATCTGGACGAACTGCCGAGCCTGAAAGAGTTCGAGGCGCTGGCGAGAGAGGCGCTGGGCGACGAAGGGATTGCGCCGGCGGAAACAGAAGTCACAAGCCAGGCGAACATCGGAAAGCCGACGCCAGAGAATTCCGCGAGCGCGGAGATGGAGGCGCGGGAAGAGCTGTTGGAAGAGACGGCTGCGAATAATGAGGGGATGCCGAATGGAGAAGGCGGCGAATCACGGAAAACGGCCGCTGCGGGGGAGTGAAAAGAAGTGGCGAGTGACGAGTGGCGAGAAAAGAAAAAGGGATAACGCAG
>QHYP01000040.1:0-10732 GCA_003224195.1 Acidobacteriota bacterium
GTCCGGCCAATGGTATTCTGTCAGGCTTTACATAGACAATTTAGGACGCAAGGAGCGGATTCGGATGTGCGCGAAGACCACCATTGGCATTCTCACCGGCGGAGGCGACGTGCCGGGCTTGAACCCGGTCATCAAGTCCGTGGTCTATCGCGCCACCGAACTCGGCCGCCAAGTCATCGGCATTCGCAAGGGCTGGGAAGGGCTGACGCACTTGACCGGCCCCGACGACGAGACCTACATCCGGCCGCTCACCCGCGAAAACACGCGCACCATCGACCGCAGCGGCGGCACGATCCTGCACACCTCGCGCACCAACCCCAAGCGCATCGCCTGCGCCAAGGCGCCCAAGCACATCCCCGCCACGCGCCTCAGCAAGCTCCCCTCCGACGGAAAGTATTATGACTTCACGCCCATCGTCCTCGAAAACGTGGAGCGCCTGGGCATCGGATGCCTGGTCACCATCGGAGGCGACGATACGCTCAGCTTTTCCTCCGCGTTATCCGCGGCGGGCATGCCGCTCCTCGCCATCCCCAAAACCATGGATAACGACGTTCAGGGCACGGAATACTGCGTCGGCTTTTCCACCGCGATCACGCGCGCCAAAGAGCTGATCACGCGCCAGCGCACCACGCTCGGCTCGCACGAGCGCATCGGCGTGTTCCGCATTTTCGGCCGCGACTCCGGCTTTACCGCGCTGTACACCGGCTACGTCACCTCGGCCCGCTGCCTGATCCCCGAATACCCTTTTAACTCCGATGAAATCGCAAAACTTCTCAAAGAAGACAAGCGCAGCAATCCCAGCAATTATTCGCTTGTCGTCGTTTCCGAAGGTGCGGTCTGGCAGCAGCAGAAAGTCGGGGAGTACGGCGAAGCGGATGCCTACGGGCACCGCAAGAAAGTGGACATCGGGCACGCCCTGGCGGAAGAGCTTAAGAAACGCACCGGGGAAGAGACGATGGTCAGCGACCTCACCTACGACCTGCGAAGCGGAGAGCCGGACGCCATCGATCAGCTCGTGGCCATCACCTTCGCCAATCTCGCGCTCGACCTGATTCACGACGGCGTCACGGGCCGCATGGTCGCCGTGCAAAACGGCTGTTACACGCACATAAATCTGCCCGACTCCGCGCTCGGCCCGCGCAAGGTGGACGTGGCCACGCTCTACAATACCGAACGCTATCGCCCCAACTATTCGGCCAAGCTGGGCGCGCCGCTGCTCTTGAACCGGCTCTGAACCCCGCGCTTGCGGGGGCTGCGCGGCCGAACGGAGGGCCTGGAGAACGAGTAACGATAGCGCCGCAGCAGGCTGAGGATCTGCACCGGATTGACGCGCGCCCCCTCGACGGTTAATCCCCAATGCAAGTGCGGCCCCGTAACGCGCCCTGTGGCGCCGACTTCGCCGATCAAGTCACCCCGCTTCACCACGTCTCCTTCTTTCACCTTTACCGACGAAAGGTGCCCGTAAAAGGTATAGACGCCCAGGCCATGATCGATCACCACGGTATTCCCTGAAAAATACAACGCATCAGCCACGACGATCCGTCCGCCCTGCGCCGCATACACAGGCGTGCCCGTGGGAGCGGGGAAATCGGCGCCGCCGTGCGGCGACCCCGGCTGTCCGTTCAGCACGCGGCGGCGTCCGAAGTTGCTTGCTTGACGCGCGCCATCGAGCGGCAAGCGAAAACTTCCCTCCCAGAGCTTCACCGGCGTGACGGTTGCAAAAATCTCGCGCAGCCGCAGTCTCTCCTTTTCGGCGCGCGCGAGGTCCTCCGGGCTCGGCTGGACAAACTTGGGCTCCACTTGCAGCCGCTCGACCGCAAAATGACCAGCCCGGACCGTCACTGCCGCGTTGCAACTCACGTCTGCGCCGTTCTCCGGCTTTGCCGTCAGTTTGAGTGCGTACCTTCCCGCTGGGTGCTCCAGGTCCACGCCGACGAGCGCGCGCCGAGCGTCCTCGCCGCCGGTTGTGTTTTGGGCCTTTGGCGCTTCGTTTGTTTCGACTTTCGCCGGGGCCTTCGTGCCCTCCGCCTGCCAGAACGCAAGCTTCTTCTCGCCCCAATGGGCCTCCACGTCTGCCAATGAAACTTTGCTCCGCACTTCGAGCAGCAGCAAGCCACCTTGCGCGGCCACTGGCGCGCTCAGGCGAAGCTCCACGCCGTTTCCGCAGTGGGCCGTTCCTTGCGCCTTCGCCGGCGAAACACAAAAGAGGAGACCCGCGACCCCGATCGCCGGAATCAAAGCTGCACCAATGGGAATTTCGACTCGCATCCGTCTTGATTGTGTCCTCTATGACTATACGACAGACTCGTTCCGCGTCGGTTCGGTTCCTCTTTGGAGAGGTGTTTCGTTTCTTACCACGCGCGTAATATTCGGCGTCCGAGATGCGTATCCGAGAAAGGAGCCCGGCGTTCATCGGCTCAACAGACAGCGGCCGCGCTCCGTTAAATCAGCATGACCAAGAAACCCGCCAATTGGCTGGTGCGCGCGGTGTGGGGCGCGGTGATTTTTCTCGCCTTAATCGGAATCCTGGCGGCGGTTCACCGGGCGCTCGCGCTGTCCTTCCCCGCCCACTCCCCGGCAGACTAATACCGTTCCAACTTATTCAGCCAGATACCCGCTGCCCAAACTTCGCTGCTGTTTCATCTCTGCGGAGAACAAAATTAGTTTCAAAAAGTTGGAACGGCGCTAAGCGCGACTTCTCGCGCTCACGAAAACGGACCCCGCGAATCACTTCGTCGGCTCGACGATCTGGACGTGATGATGCGTGAGCAAGTCACCGGTAGCATGGTCCACCGCAGCGACGGCAAGTTGGTAGCCGATTTGCGCTTGAACCAGGCTCAGCTCGGCCTGCGCGAGTTCTGTCTGCGCCTCCAGCACAAAGAAGACCGTTTGCGCGCCCAACTCGTACTTGCGCTCTTCGGCGTGAAGATTCTTTTGCGCCAGATCGAGCGCGACTTTCGCCGCCTCAACGGAGAGCTTCGCTTGCTCGAGCATGTGCACGGCGTTGGTCACTTCGAGCGTGATGCCCTGGCGCGTCTGGCGTTCCTGGTACTGCGTGCGGCGCCGGCTGACCAAGGCGTCGCCGAGACTCGCCTCCGCCGCGTGATTTTTGATGGGGAGATTCAACAAAAGTGAGAAGCCGTAAACGGGAAAGCTGAAATGAAACGTTTGGTCAAGGCTGTCGCCGAGGCCTCCGGCGGAAACAAGCTGTGGCGGAGTGACGCTGGTATCGAACTGATTGCCGCCCAGGCCGTTGCCGGAGTAAATCAGCGAGAGGCTCAGATTCGGCTGCAGGCTGTTGTGCGCCAGGCGAACATTCATCTCATTCGCGGCAAGAAGCTCCCGCGCAGCTTCCAGCTCCGGACGATTGGCCAGCGCGCGCTCGAGAGCTGTCGCGATGTCGGTGGTCAGGAGTTCGGAGCCGGGCTCCGGCGTATCCGGCAGTTCGAGATCGAGAGCGCGAATCGCCGGATCGAGGTCGGCCCCGATGACGCGGCGGAACTGGTCTTCGGCTTGTTTCAACGCGTACTCCGCTTGAATCGCCGCCACGCGGCGCGAAGCGACCTGGGATTCGGAGCGATAGATGTCCAACGGAGGGAGGGCGCCGAGCTCGAGCGCTTTTTTGTCGTGATCGTAGCTTTTCTGCGCGGCGTCGAGGGACTCGCGCTGCACATTGAGATTTTCGCGCGCCTGCACCACGTTCCAGTATTGCTGCACGGCAAGGAGAATGACGTCGTTGACCTCGAATTCAAAGACGGAGTGTGCCTGCCGGAGATTGCGCCGCGCAATCAGAATCGGGGCGCGATTGGGGAAAAGGCCGCGCCCGCGCAGAAGCGGCTGCGTGATGGTGAACGCCAGCGAAGTCGGAATGGACGGATTGACGAAGTTGAGCGAGCTGTTGGAGGAGAGCTTGTTGGCAATGAACAAGGTCTGAAAGTTTGTGCCCGTCTGAAACGTCTGCGAGTAGCCGAACTGCGTGCTTTGCGTCAGTGCGCTTGCAACCGGGGCTCCGGCAAGCTGCGTGAAACTCGGAGATTTCGCCCGCTGAGTGCTGAAGCTAGAGGCAAACAAAGGATCAAACGCCTGATGGGACCGGTGGAGGCTGTTCTCCGCGGTTTCGATCTGCACATGGTCGAGACGTATATCGGTGTTGTTGGCGAGCGCCAGGCGGATGCCGTCGTCGAGAGAGACCACGAGCTTCCCGTTGACCACGTGGTCTCGAAGGCCGTCAGGCCCGGGCAGGGGCGCCGCGGGCCTCTGCCGGGCAGGAATCCCGAGAAAACGCTCGAAGCGCGTGTGCTCCTGCGACAGGGCGCGAGGAGCTAGCGAAAGGAACAGGACAGCGCAAGAACCGAGACCGCGCAGCATTTGCATCGTGCAACCTCCGAGTGATTGGAATATAGGCGGCAGAAGCTATTCGTAGCGAATGGCTTCAACCGGGTCGAGCCGTGCCGCTTTCACGGCAGGATAGATGCCGAAAACAAGACCAACGGAGATCGAAACCAGAAACGCAAGGAGGATGGAACTCACGGTAACGATGGTGGACCACCCCGCCAGCCAGGCGATCAATTGCGAGATGCCAAACCCCACCACGATGCCCAGCAGCCCGCCCGCAAAGGAGATGAGCACCGCTTCGATGACAAACTGGCGGACGATGTCCCGCTTGCGCGCTCCCACGGCGCGGCGGACTCCGATCTCGCGCGTGCGCTCGAGGATGGCGGCCAGCATGATGTTCATGATTCCGATGCCTCCGACGAGAAGGGAAATCGAGGCGATGGCTACCATGACGGTGTCGAAGAGCTGCTCCGTGCGCTTCTGCTCCGCCAGAAGTTCGGCGGGGACGATGACCGTGAAATCGCCCGCGCTACGATGCGAACCGTTCAGGATGCCGCGCACAACTTCGGCGTCCGTCGTGCTGCCGGCGGATGAGGCGAGATTCAAGTAGAGGCCGTCAATTTCATCGTGGATTTCGCTCTGGGAGTCTTCGAGGCGGAAGAGGACGGATTGAAGCGGCGCGTACACGATGTTGTTGAGATCTTCCGGGCGCATTCCCGAGACCTCGGTTTGAGCGGCAAGCTGAGGAGAGACCACGCCGATGACGTGGAACCACTGCTCGTTCATCTTGATGTACTGCCCAACGGCGGCGGACGCCCCGAGGAGACTATCCTTCGCCGCCGCTCCCAGGACGCAGACCGGGGAAGCCGCCTCGTCGTCCGCTGCGTCGAAGAAGCGCCCTTCCGTGAGTCGAAGGTTGGAGATGTCCAGATAGGTGGGCTCGACGCCATAGACGATCGGATTCTCCTGCTGCGGCTTGGGAATGAATTTCGCGGGCATGAAGCGTTTGCGCGGCGTGCCTTGGCGAATGTCGGATATGTTCTTCCGAATTACCTGATAGTCGTTGAGGGTAAGGCCGGGAGAGGTGCGCCGGACCTTTTGAAACTCTTGCCAATTGCTCGCTTCGCGGGCCTCCACGATCAGATTCCGCACGCCCAACTGTTCGATGAAGGCCATAACCTTCTGCTGCGCGCCCGCTCCGATCGAGAGCATGGCCACGACGGCGGCCACGCCGAAGATCATGCCGAGCATCGTCAGCAGAGAGCGCAGTTTGTGGCTCGTCAGGTTTTCGAGGCCGAACCCGATGTCAGGCAGCCACTGTTGTGCGGTTCGCGAATGCGCTGAGAGTTCCGCGTGCATCATTGGGTCTTGGAGGCGAGAGTGGGATTCGGCGCGCTGCTTTCTTTTTTCTTCGTTGCGCCTCGGCTCTCCGGATTGACCAGCGCGACGCGGGTGCCCGCAGGCATCCCATCCACGATGGCACGGCCATCGCTGAACGCCCGCACCTTTACTTCCCGCGGTTCAAAGCCGCCGTTGTGCTCGACGTACACACGCATTTTGCCGTCTTGCTCGAAGACGGCTTCGCGCGGGATCGAAAGCGAGCCGGGAAACTTCTCGCCGGAAAGCGGTCAGCTTGGCGGAAAAACCCGGTCTGAGGCGCGGGTCGGGCTGGTCGAGATGCAGGCTGACATCAAATTTTCTCTGCGCATTATCGTCCCAAAACTGGTGATTGGACATCGCCGCGACCGTCGCAATCGTTCCGGAAAACGTATGGCCCGGCAAAGCCTCAACCTGCACCTCCGCTTTCTGACCCGCCTTCAGATTCGCGCGATCGGTCTCGCCAATTTGCGCGGCAATTTCGATCTGACCAATGTCGACGACCTCAGCCACGATGTTGCCGGGATTTGCCTGGTCGCCGACCTGAAAATCGGGAAGAGTCATGCCGCCCCAAAACATTCCCCCCGTGGAGTTGGGATTGCCCCGGACGACCACGAGTCCGTCAATCGGCGATTTCACGGTCATGTTCTGGATGTTGCGTTCGGCTTGCTGCATGGCGAGCCGCGCTTTGTTGAGCTTTTCCTTGCTGAGCGCGAGCGCCGCCTCGTTCGAGGCGGTATGGGACTTGATATCCTGCTCGAGCTGCGTAAGGGCGCGTTTAGCCTCCTCAAGCGCCAGGAGATTTTTCTGCGCGTCGATCTGGCTCAGGAGTTCGTTCTTGCTGACTTCGAGTTCGGCCTGTCGCACAGCGTATTTGGCCTTGAGCAAGGCCGTCTGGTCCTCGGCGGTCTGCACCGCCGCGTCGGCTTTCGCCTTGACGATCTCCTGTTCCGCCTGCTGGAGATCGCTGTGCGCCTGACCCTGGGAGTATTGCTGCTGGCTGGGATCGAATTCGATCACAATCTCGCTGGCGCGCACTGGGGTGCCGGTTCTGGCCAGCCGGACGATCTGCAGCGTGCCGCCCGCAATCGCAGGGGCGGAAAGCGTGGAGGAGTGCGTGGAGCGGAGTTCGCCCGTCGCGAAGACTTTGATCTGCAGATCGCCTTGCTGAACCGCGGCAGTGGGAATATCGCCGTCCGCGGCGCGGACTGTGGCGCTGCGGCAACCGGGTGTCACGCCTGCAACGACGAGCGCGGCGAGAAGCGATGCGATTTCCCTGTGCCGAAGGTTCACTTGTATTTCCTTACGGTGAGATGGTCGGGTCTTGCAAGGCGACTTGCTGCCCGCGTACCAGTCCTTGGGCAACCAGCGCTTCCTCGCCGCTGCGGCGCGCGACTTCGATGACGGCCTCTTCAAACTTCGAGCCTCGGCGCACATAGGCGACCGTGCGGCCGGCCTTGCGGAAGACCGCTCTCGCCGGAATCACCAGGCCATCCGCCACGCGGTCCACGGCGACGCGCACATTCGCCGTCATGCCCGGGCTGAGGCGGGAATCCGCCGCGCCAAGATTGATCTCCATGCTGAAGTTTCTGGGGAACGGCCACCCACCGTTGAAATCCAGCGTGGCAATGGGACTGATGTCCGCAACGTGGGCTTCAAAGGTGCGGTCTGGAACCGCGTCCATCCGCACGGAAGCGGACTGCCCCGCTTGAATCCGTCCGCGCTCGGCTTCCTCGATGCGCGCCACTACCTTGAGAGTTGAAGGATCCGGGAGTTCGGCGAGCCCTGCGCCCGGCCAGGCGCGGTCGCCCTGCTTGAAGGGTGTTTCCCCGCCCTGGGGTTGCCAGTGGTTAAGGAGAGACAGCATGCCGTCAATCGGCGCTCGCAGCGTCAGGGCATCCAGGCTGCGCTGGTCCTGCTGGACCTGATACGCAGCTTGATCGCGCTTTTGTTTTTTCGCGGCAATATCCGCGACCGCGGAGGCCCTGTCGGCCTTCAGCTTTGCCTCGGCTTCCTTGAGCTTTTGTTCCGCGTCCGCCAGCTTGAGCTTCGCCTCTGCGCCTTCGATCGGGGAAAGAATCTCCTGCTTGCCGGTGTCCATGCGCGCGCGGTCTACGTCGTAGCGGGCTTTCATCAGGTCCGTCAGGTCCTGCTCTTCTTTCAGACGGGCCGCCGCGCGAGCCTGCTGGATTTCGGCTTCCGCGGATTTGAGAGCCGACTGGTCCTGAGCGAGGTTCTGCTTCATGGTGGTGGCGTCGAATTCAACCAGGACGTCTCCCTTTTTCGCCTTTGTTCCGTTCGGAACCAATTTGACGATTTGCAGGTCTCCCGCCTTGTACGGGGCGGCGATAGTCACCGAGCGTGTAGCCTTGACTTCGCCGCGAATTTGTACGTATTCCACAAACTCCTTGCGCTCGGCGACCGCAGTGGGAATCTTCGGCGCGTGGCTGGCAAGACGGACCGAACCGAAAATCAAGCCTACCGCGAGCAAAGAGGCAAACACCGGAACGGTCCCCTTCCTGCGTCTCCAGAGTTTGGCCAGCGGGTTGTTCACTTGGCAGCGGCTCCTTGCTCTTCCCTAGCTGTTCGACGGATGACGTCCCCTGCGGCTAGCCCCGATTCCGCCACTACCTCCAGATCGTTTTTGGGCCCCGTACGAATTGGCCGTTTCTCGTAACCCGCGCCGGACTTCAGCCAGACAAATTCGCTTCCTAGCTCGCCACCAACGCTCTCGCGGGGGATAACCAATGCATTTGCGATCGAGGCCAGTTCCACGTCCAGTGCCACGGAGAGATCGGGGAGAAGCCTCGGATCGCTGCCCTGGATCGAGAAACGGCCAGCAAAACGGCGAACCTTTTGCGAAAAACGTCCCGCGTGGCCCAGGGGCGCCAGCTCTTCCAGCACAGCCGAAAGCGTCAGCCCGGGATAAGCGTCGAGGTGTATCTGCGCGTGCAGTCCCGGCTGCAATTGGAGAAAGTCCGCCTGGTTGATCTCGGCGCGGACCTCCATCTGCGACGGGTCCACCACCTGGAGAAAAGGTACGCCCGGCCGAATCTCGTCGCCCGGCTGGACCGTGCCCATGCGGCCGCCAAGCCAGATCGTGTTCAGCACAACTACACCATCCATCGGAGAGTGGATGATCATCTTGGCCGCATTGGCCTGCGCAAAGTTCATCGCTTCCATGGCGCGGTCTCTCTGAATTTCCAAAATGTGTATGCCGGCGGCCGCAGCCCGGCGTTTCAACTCGTAGGTTTCCCGGAGCTGCTTAAGGGTCGCCTGCGCCTCGTCCAGCGCCTCGCGATTTTTCTCCGCGTCAATGCGGGAAACAATTTCGCTCTTTTGCATCTCAAGCTGCGTGCGCTTCAGCTCGTCTTCTGCCTGTTTCAGCGCCGTATCATCTTTGGCGCTCGCGATATCTTCCTCGGCCTGTTTCAGGGCCACCTGGCCGACCAAATCCTTAAACGACTTTTGTTTGTCCAGGAAATCCTTCACCTGCGCCTGGGGGTCGAATTCAACCAGGACGTCGCCGCGCTTCACATGGGCGCCGGCCGGCATCATCTTGGTGATCACGAGCGAACTGAGCTGCGCCCCCGCCAGCCGGGGAGCAAGAACGACGAAGGAGTGAGTAGCCTGCGCGGTTCCGTTTACTCGCAGCACCCGTGAGAAATTTTTCTTCTCGACGGTCACGGTTCGTTCGGGAGAATTCCCGGGGGAATCGGTGCGCCGAGAGCGCGCGAAAACGTAGGGCAACACCAGGAGGACGATACCAAACGACGCGGCGAGACCCATCCTGGCAGGCTTAGCGGAGAAATACATTCATTGGCCCACGGCTGATTTACGAGAATGATGAGTCTATCGCACTCGCAAGATAATCCCAATGGGGGAAAGACCCGGGCTGCTGTGTAGGTTCCGCGACGAAAATTAATTGATCGCTGGGCCGGGAGCTACCCGGCACCAGGAATTGCCCTCTCAAATGCTCGCGGGGCTTGGCGTCATGCGGCGGGCCACATAGCTTTCGAGAAGATCGTCGAGCTCGCGCGGGCGGATGGGTTTCGCCAGATAGCCATCCATGCCTCCAGCCAAGCACTTCTCGCGATCACCTTTCATGGCATGAGCGGTCAAAGCGATGACCGGCATGTGGGTGTCGGTCCCATTTTCTCTTTCCCGAATCGCCGCAGTGGCCTCGAATCCGTCCATTTCCGGCATCTGCACATCCATGAGCACCAGATCGAAGCTGCCTTTCGCGAGCGCTTCGAGAGCCTCGCGGCCGTTCGCAGCCACCACGACGCGGTGGCCTCTCTTCTCGAGCATCCGAGTGGCCAGCCGCTGGTTCACCAGATTGTCTTCTGCCAGCAGCACGCTCAGGACGGTTTCCGGGTCGCGAGCGTCGTACAACGAGTACCTGGTGATCAAGGGGATCGCGCCCTTGGTTTCTTTTGCTCCAAGAAGTCGAGCAATGGCCTCGCGCAATTCGGATTGGCGGATGGGCTTCAGCAAGTACGCGGAGATGCCCACCTTTTTGCAGCGCTCCGCATCTCCTCGATGGCCGGCGGAGGTGAGCATCATGATGATAGCCGTGGACAATTCCGGCCGCTGGCGAATACGTTCCGACAGCTCAAAGCCATCCATCTTGGGCATGTGCATGTCCAGGAGAATCAGCGCGTACGGCTCTCCGGCGTCCCGCGCAGCGGATAGCTCTCTCAGAGCCTCTTCGCCACCTTCCACTGACGTGGACTTCATCTCCCAACGCTTGAGCATCCCTTCGAGGATGCGGCGATTGGTGCGATTGTCGTCCACCACCAGGACTTTGACACCCCGCAAAATTTCCGGGGGAGCGATGGCCCCAATTTCAATCGTTTTTGGATCCACAACTCCCAGTCGCACGGTGAAGTGGAATTGAGTTCCCTTCCCCACTTCGCTCTCGAGCCACATTTTCCCGCCCATCATCTCCACCAGCCGCGTGGAGATGGTCAGGCCCAGGCCCGTCCCGCCGTATTTCCGCGTGGTGGAGGTATCCGCC
>QHYP01000040.1:10744-14405 GCA_003224195.1 Acidobacteriota bacterium
GGGGAATGCCGATTCCGGTGTCCCGCACCGCAAAATGCAAGATGCGATCTTCGCCGCTCTCTGTTTCGACATGGACCTTCAACGCCACTTCGCCCTCGTGCGTAAACTTGATGGCGTTGCCCACGAGGTTGATGACGATCTGGTTCAGCCGGTTCGCGTCTCCCCGGATCATTTCCGGAACTTCCGGAGCCAGCTCGCACAGAAGCTCCAGGTTCTTTTCGTCTGCCCGCAAGGCGAGCGTTCTGAGCACTCCTTCCAGGCTGTCCCGGAGATTGAACGGGCGAAACTCCATCTCAATCCTTCCCGCCTCGATCTTGGAGAAATCCAGAATGTCGTTGATCACGGTGAGCAGCGAGTCTCCCGAGAGCTTTACCGTTTCCAGGTATTCCCGCTGCTCGGCGGTGAGATCGGTTCCGAGAGCCAGGTCGGTCATGCCCATGACGCCGTTCAACGGGGTGCGGATTTCGTGGCTCATGTTGGCGAGAAATTCGCTCTTGGCGCGGCTGGCTTCTTCGGCGGCCTCCTTCGCCCGGCGCATTGCGGCTTCGGCCTGCTTGCGCTCCTCGATTTCCTCCCGCAGCTCCTCGGTGCGCTCCTGTACGCGCACTTCCAATTGATCTTTTGCGCTCTGGAGAGCGGCATCGCGCTGCTGAATGCCGTCCAGCATGTGGTTGAAGGAGCCGACGAGCAAGCCAACTTCATCATTTTCCGCGGGCGCGGCCCGGAGCGAATAGTCCTCCTGGAGGGAAACTCTGCCGGCGATCTCCGCCAGTTGCACAATGGGCGTGGTGATTACACGAAGAAGCACAGAAGAAAAGAGAGAGGCCACGAGGACCGAGACAAGGAAAACAACCGCGGTGATGGCAGCATATTGCCGAAGTTTGGCATGAAGCGCAGTGAGGTCAGAGACGATGGCAATCGAGCCGACGTTCGTCTGGTCCAGGGCCACCTCGCGAAACAAAATGAGATGAGCTGGATCGAATCGAGCTCCATTTTGCTGCCACGCCGGCATCGCAAAGGAGTTCGGGACGTCTTGCCGCCGGTACTCCGAAAAAATCTTGCCTCGGCGATCGTACAAGCAGGCGGCGACGATTCGGTTCTCGCCGCGCAACGCACCGAGCATATCGCGTGCGGACTTGGGGTCATTGAACATCAGGGCCGCGGCCGTATTCGCTCCAAGCGTGTCCGCCAGAGTGGAGAGTTGCCGGATCATTTCGACGCGATAACTCGCGCGCTCATACAGCGTAAACCCCACGCTGGCCAGAGCCAGCGCCACACAGCTTGTGCCCAGAATGACGGTGGCCAATTTCCGTTGAATCGAAAAATTTTGAAACGATCTCATCGCCGCTTACTCCCGTTCTGGCAATCGTTCCCTTCGTCAGAAAATGCAAGCCGCGCTGAATCTCCGGGGAAACGATTGATCTCAAACGGCTCCCAGCCTTCTTCCAAATCGAGACCGAAACTTCCGTTCACCCCTGGGATTGTTCCGAGAGACGATGCGGGGGCCGCGCTTTTCTTTTCGCCCTGGCCAGCGTTCTGCCCGTGGACGACTCGCGCCAGGACGAGGAGCCTCGAGCTGATCCTGAGCCCCACGCGGGAAGCAGCGTCCAGGTTGATGTCGAAGCGGACCTGCTTGTCCTGCAGGCCGAATTGAATCATGCCTCCGCGCACGGCGAACTGGGTCATCTCGCCGACCGTGAGGACGCTCGAACCCTTCAGATTCGCGAAGATCTCCGGAAGGGTTTTCCGTTCGGAGGAGCTGACGTAGAGGACGTGGCAATCGCGGATATCCCGCTCCTGCGGAAGGCGTCGAATCAGCAAGCTCCTGCCGCTGGCGGCTTGTTTCGGGGCAATGGATGCCAAAGAGTCCCCGAACGGGTCACGGCCCAGGATGCACAGATTGGTGGGAGCTTGCACGCCGGAGTAGGCCGAATCGGGCCACTCGACGAATTTGGTGAGATTGAAGAGAATGGCGGCCTTCAATTCGTACTCACCAACAGAATCGTCCTGCGCCGCGGCAAATTGGGGGTTTGCCAAAAGCGTTCCGATGACCAGCAAAAGAATAAGCGGCGCGCCCGACCGCGAGAACACGCGACGCGAAGAAAGCTGGCCGCATTGCCAAGATCGCGGCCTCTTCCGTGAGCGAATTGGATGCTGAAACATCATCACTTCCCTACGGTCCTCGCTCTTCTATCTGGCGCTCAGATGAGGCCGATAGTTCAGTTTCACTCGAAAGCTTCGTCCGTCCTGGGGGATCGAAGCTTGCACGTGTTCGAGGCCGCCGGAATCGGCGTATCGCTTGTCAAAAACGTTGTAAAGGCCGGCGGAAATGTCGAAATTTTCTTTGAGCTTGCGGGCGAACAGCGACAGGTTCATGACAAAGAAGCCCCCGAGTTCGGTCTGGGCGACCGTCCTTCTCTCACTCACGTATTGCGCATCGAGGCTGGCCAAGAGCTTTTTCTGCACGAGCGGAAGGCTGAGGCTAGCCTTGGCGAGTTGCTTCGGCGAATTGGTCAAAAAGTCCCGGGTCACAACGTTCCGAGAGTCCTGCAAGGAATGAGAAATGGTTCCTTCCATGCCGCTCGGCCATTTGGCTCCCAGTTCCAGTTCCATCCCTTTCGTCTGCACCGGGCTTGAATTTGTATAAACAGGGCGGCCTGTGGCGGGATCGATGCCCTGCACGATTAGATCGTTCATCCGATTCAGGAAGCCGGCGCCTGAAGCGTAAAACGTCTTGCCGAAACGATGCTCCAGATCCAATTCCCAGGTACGAATCCTCTCCGGCCGCAAAGAAGGGTTTGGCGTATTGCTCTGATTGCCGACATAGAAGTTTTCATAGCTGTTTGGAGCGCGGAAGGCCGAGCTATAAATGGCTTTGACGTCCGTGTTCGGGGCCGGTTTAACGAGCAAACCCAATCGCGGGCTGAGAGTGTTCCCAAACCTCTCGTGCCAGTCGCTGCGCAGTCCGGCGACAAAGGTTATGTTTTCGCGAATGGAGTATTCGTCCTGAAAGTAGAGAGCCCAGACCCGAGCGGTGCGGTGATCGTCCAAGTAGAGGAAGTAAGGCTGGATGTCGTAGTTGATCTGCTGTTGCTGAAGGTCCTGGCGAAATTCGGTGCCGAGGGTGACGTGGTGCCGTTTGAAGAAGACGCGGGAAGCATCGCCTTGAAAATCCCACCACGTTCCGTTGGCTGCGTCGTAGTTTTGCGTGAAGGCCGGGACGCCTGTGCCCGCATAGTCGTAGATGTAGATGCCGTGATAGCCGTACCAGTCGTAGGAAAGCCGTCCCAGCGTTTCCCAGCTTCCGAAGACGTGCCTGTACTGCACGTCCGCGTAACCTCGGGCGTCGGTGGTGCGGGTGCGCGGGTCGTTGAAGACGGTCCCGAAGGAAGCGGTGGGAATGTGTTTCGTGCGCGAAGCCTGGACGACGTGGATGTTGAAATCTCGATAGATGATGTCGGCGAAGGCGTTGTAAGACTGATCGCCATCGGCGTCTACGGCGACACCGTTGTTTGTCGCGGGACTGTCGAACTCGGAAAAGAAAAGACGTTTGTGTCCTTTGCTGTCGTAAAAAGAACCGGAGAGGAGAGTTTCGAGACCGCTGTCGAAACGGCCGCCGTAGCTCACTCTGCCTTTGTAGGAATTCCAGCTCCCGGCATCG
>QHYP01000040.1:14556-25311 GCA_003224195.1 Acidobacteriota bacterium
CGATGGCCGTCGAGCAGGAAGAGAATGCGCGCGTTGTAGTCGCCCGGCCTGGAGAAGCCTCGCACGCCTACATAACTGTAGTTGCGATCGTAAATCACGTAGAAACCGCGAACGCTCCGCAGCACATCAGCCAGGGTTCGATAGCCGTATTTCTGGATTTCGTCGGCGCTAACTATCGTCACCGAGGCCGGAGCATCGGCGGCTTTCTGAAGAAACTTGGAAGCGCCATAAACCGAGTCCACCTTGAGCTTGGCAAGGTCTTCAAGGCTCAGACCACTCAAGTCGGTTTGCCGTGTTTCTTGCGCCTGCGCGAACGCAACACAGGACGTAGCCGAAAACAGAAGCCAGAAGGCACTCCGGAGTACTTTGCGTTTGCTGCATCCACAACGGAGGCAAGCCAAGAGCACCCCTCTGCGCTGCCTGGGAACGAGGGAGACTCCAGGTTGATGATTCATCGAGCTGATCATTCTTTGGTCTCTCGCGCACACACCCAGCGTTGCCACAGCCAAAGCGTTACGCGCACGCCAAGGCCCAAAAGAGGTTCTGCGGCACTCATTTCCAGTTGAAGAATCAATAACTTAGCGGGCTTTGGGAGCTCCGTCTTCGCGGGCGCAGAGTGGGGACTGTTCCAAATCCGACATGGTGTGCCTGAACCGAACGGGGAGTTGCCATGCCTCCGTCGAACTCCGGCCGGGTTGACAGCCATTTAGGGACACTCTTTGGCTTTTTCTGCAGGAACTGCGGGACCTACGATGGGGGTGCCTTCTCGGGCGCGGTCCATGATTGAAAGATTCCATGAGGTCGTTCAACAAACTCGTTAACCTGAGTGATTTCAAATAGATTCGGTCGCTATCAGGTGTTTACCCGAGGTAGGATTAGGAGGTCCTACTGATTGTGGCATCAGGGGTTCTGTCGTAGTTGTTAAAGAGTTTGCGTACAGGGGCCAAGTGGAGTGTGTGCTGGGCGCCCGCCCCAAGGAGAGCACTTCCATGGCAAAGAAAGAGAACCGGACAGGAGATACGGCGTCTCACGTGGGCTTTGCAGGCGAACATCCTCGTCTCGAAGCGACATCGGAACTCCTCCGGGAGTTGGTATCTCATCTTCGCCAGAACCGCACTCAACTCCGCGAGGAGTGGGTGCGCCGCATCACGGAAGCCCGCCTGCTCACGGCAATGAGCCAGGAAGAAATCTTTGCGGAAGCCACTTCGGTTTACGACAGCTACGTGGAGGCTCTGGAAACGGGGACGTTCGAAGCGCTGCAGTCCTATGCGCGCAACCTTTCCGAACGCATCATTCCCCGAGGCGTGGAAACGCACGAAGTCGTTGGAATCGTTCTGCTCCTGCGCGACGTGCTGGCCCGTTCGCTCTTCGCAAAGTATCAAACCGATTTCGAAAAGCTGAACCGTATCCTGGACGCCTACGAGCCCGCTGCCAATCGAATTGCGAATACAGTCGCCGTAGGATTCGTCCAGGAGCGCGAGCGCGTCATCCGCCAGCAGCAGGAGGCAATCCGCGAACTCTCCACCCCGGTGTTGCAGGTCCGCGAAAGGCTGTTGATTCTCCCGATCATCGGCGTGATCGACCCGCAGCGCGCGCGCCAGTTGACGGAGCAGTTGCTCCGGGGAATCCGCACGAACCGCGCGAAGGTGGTCGTCATCGATATCACCGGCGTGGCGGCGATGGACGCCACTGTGGCAAACCACCTCGTGCAGACCGTGGAAGCATCCAGGCTCCTCGGCGCGACGGTCATCGTCACGGGCCTCTCCCCCGAAATCGCCCAAACGCTGGTCACCATCGGCGTCGAACTGGGCAAGATGAACACGGTCGGAGACTTGCAAGGTGGCATCGAGCAGGCTGAACGCCTCCTCGGTTACAAGGTCGTGCCCATTTCGTAGCCGTCAAGGCATGTTCAAAGGACGCATTCGTGGATGTCCCGATACTCAAACAGGGAGAATTCCTGATCGCCACGATTCAAGCGGCGCTGTCCGACGCCGATCTGCTGCAGTTGCGGAGCGGTCTGATCCAGCAAGTTGTTCGGTTTCGCTCTCGCGCCGTCATCGTGGATGTCACTGCGATGGACGTGATGGATTCCTTTGCGTCGCGCACTCTGCGGGAAATTGCGCACATGATCCGGCTGCGCGGCGCCGAAACTGTAATCGTCGGGATCCAGCCCGAAGTGGCTTTCGCTATGGTCCAGCTCGGTCTCACGCTCGAAGGCGTCGCCACCGCGCTGGATCTGGAGGAAGGGCTGGCTTATTTGAATCAGAAATTCAGAAGCACCAGTTGAGAGAGTCCGCGACTATGGCCGATGAAATCCGGGTCGCGATTGCCTCGGATCAGGACATCGTGTTGGCCCGGCAGAGAGGGCGGACACTTGCTTTCGAGTTGGGCTTTTCTTCGAGCGATTCGACACTGGTTGCGACGGCCATCTCGGAGCTGGCACGAAACATCCTGACATATGCGCGGACAGGAGAAATTGCCTTGAAGGCCATTCAATCAACGAATCGTCAGGGAATCATGGTGGTGGCTTCGGATGAAGGACCCGGCATTGCTGACGTCCGGCAGGCGGTCAAAGATGGTTTTTCAACTTCGGGCAGCCTCGGCCTGGGACTTCCCGGTGTGCGCCGTCTGATGGATGAATTCATGATCGAGTCCGAACTCGGCCACGGAACCAGGGTAACGGTGAGAAAGTGGAAACAATAGAATCACGAATCATCGAGTGCGGGGTCGCGAGCTTCACTCTGCCCGGCCAAACGGAATCGGGCGACAGGCACGTGGTGAGCTTCTTTCCCGATGGCGTGCTTGTCGCCGTTCTGGACGGCGTCGGCCATGGGGACGAAGCTGCAATGGCGGCTCAGATTGCCAGTGACATTCTGGAAGATTGTGCAAGCGAGCCGGGGATCACTCTGATCCGACGTTGTCATGAGGCTCTGCGATCTACCCGAGGGGTCGTGATGAGTCTCGCCTCGCTCGACTTCGCCCACGACATAATGACTTGGGTCGGCGTGGGCAATGTTTTGGGCGTCCTTTTCCGTCTCAAGAACCCGCTGGGCCTCGGACAAGAGGCTCTACTCTTGCGCCCAGGCGTTGTGGGAGCAAAGCTGCCGGCTCTGCAGGCGTCCGCGCTCCCGATCAGCCCTGGAGACACCCTGATCTTCGCCACCGACGGCGTTAAACAGGACTTTGCCGAACATTGTTCGCCGCAGGAGTCTCCCCAGAAGCTTGCCGAGACGATTATGGCCCGGAACCGGCGGGGCAACGATGATGCTCTCGCCCTGGTTGTGCGCTACACAGGGAGTCGCGTATGAAGACCGCTCACAAGGCGCAGATTCTGCCGGAACTCGCGCTCGAGGATCGATACTTCTCCGTTTTGGAGGAGCATCTCCAAGGGGCCAGTGAGTCGACCCTCCGCCGGGCCTACGATTTGGGCAGAAAGGCACTTTCGGATGGTAGGAGTCTGCTCGAGATGGCTACTCTTCATCACATCGCGCTGGTCCGCATCTTGGCCCGTCCGGACTCCTCCTCGGCGGAGCCAAAAACATTGGAGGCCGCTTACCAATTCTTCGCCGAGTGCATATCGCCGTACGAAATGACCCATCGTGGCTTCAATGAGGCGATTGCCGCTCTGCGCCACCTGAATGAGGCCCTCGAACAGGAGATCAGGCGTATCGCTTCGGCAGTACACGATGAAGCCGGGCAGCTTCTCGTGGCGCTTCACCTGGCGCTGGCGGACATCTCGCGCGATGTGACCGAACCGGTACGCGAGCGGTTGCGGGGTCTCAACCCCATTTTCGCCCAGATTGAAGACCAACTCCGGCGTCTTTCCCATGAACTCAGGCCGACCATCCTTGACGATCTCGGCTGGATCCCTGCCATTCGGTTTCTTGCGGATGGCGTATCGCGGCGCTATAGCATTCCCATCCGGGTGGAGACTTCCGTTGAGGACCGGCTACCCTCCATCACGGAAACGGCGCTTTACCGAATCGTACAAGAAGCGCTGACGAATGCCACCAAGCACGCGAAAGCGAGCAGTATCACCATTCGATTCAGTCAGCGGGACAACGGCCTTATTTGTTCGATACGCGACGACGGCGTAGGGTTCGATGTCCGGTCCATTCGCGCACCCGGCAGCGAGTCCGGCCTGGGCCTCGTCGGTATCCAGGAGCGCTTGAATGCGCTGGGCGGGACACTTCAGATTCTCTCGGCCCCCGGTCAGGGGACCGAACTTCTAATTCGTTTACCTATGGAGACACAAAATGCCAATTCGAGTAGCACTAGCGGACAACCATATGTTGGTATGCCAAAGCCTGAAGTCCCTTCTCGAGCGGGAAGGAATGCAGGTGGTCGGCGAAGCCAACGACGGCCAACAGGCGATCGGGCTGATTGAGAAATCCCAACCCGATATCGCCGTCATGGATATCGGCATGCCCGTGCTCAACGGCCTGGACGCGGCACGCGAAGTCCATCGCAGTAGCCCCAAGACGAGGGTGATCTTGCTGACGCGTCACGACGAAGATCAATATGTCACGGAGGCTCTCCGCTGCGGTGTGAGAGGCTATGTCCTGAAAAGCCAGGCGGCCAATGATTTAGTCCAGGCTATCCAGCAAGTCCACCGCGGGCAAGTTTATTTGAGTCCCGGCGTGTCTCGCGCGGTCGTCGACGCGTACCTGACAAAAGCTCAAGTACCCGTGGAGCCCCTCACGACTCGAGAGCGTCAGGTGCTCCAACTCGTCGCAGAAGGAAAGACCACCAAGGACATTGCCACGCTCCTCGGAATCAGCGTCAAGACCGCGGAATCGCACCGGACCCGGCTGATGCAAAAACTCGATATCCACGAAACCGCGTCGCTCGTGCGCTATGCCATCCGGCGTGGATTCGTCCAGCCCTGAAGGGTAAGGATACGGAAAAGCATAAGTCGCAGAAATTACCGCATGTATCTTACGAAATACCACCCATCCGCGATTGCGGGGTTCACCGGCTTGTCTAATATGCCCATCCGGTTATCCTGGTCCGAGAAAACAGAGGCCGCCTCCGTGGGTTCGGCCCCTGCCGTAAGACTTCCCTAAGTCACTTGCCCCCACGGAGGCGGCCAATTCGCACGGAAGGGGATGGAGGCCAGTGTTGCCGGGGAGCAAAACACAAAGTGAAGATGCCATAAAGCTGGTCCCCTTGCTTCTTAACTCATGGAAGAAAGCAAGCGGGCCGAGAGCGTTGAAGCTCACGAAGCGGAATCCCCTGTCCGGGCGGGAGTGGGGCGCAAAACTCTCCGCGGCTCTGGTCAAAGAAGATGAGCGGGAATTGGAACGGCTTCTCCACTCAGTCTCGTGGGTCGCCAACGAACTGAAGCCAAACATCTCGCAAACACGCACCCTCAGCCAAATGTTGATCCGCGCGGTGAGGTTTGCTCTGCGGCAAACCGTCCTTCAGGCCGAACTCTGTTCGTTGGCTTTGACTGACGAATTGACCGGCCTTTTCAACCGCCGTGGCTTCCTGGAGCTCGCTGTACATCAGCTGAAGATGGCGCGGCGCACATCTCAGGGCGCGCTCGTGTTTTACTGCGACATGGACGGTCTCAAACAGATCAACGACGACTGCGGTCATGACGAAGGCGACTTGGCCTTACTCCGTGCGGCAGCCGCTCTGAAATCCAGTTTTCGCGACTCAGACATCCTTGCGCGCATCGGCGGCGATGAATTCGCAGTGTTGGCCATGGAGGGCGCAGGTTTGAACTGCGGCGTGATGCTCGACCGGCTCGAGGGAACGCTGAGGCAATCCGGTGAGATTGCGTCGCGCTACGAGCTTTCCATGAGTGTCGGAGTGGCGCGTTTCGACCCCCGGCGCCCGATTTCGATGCGCGAGCTGATGCGGTTGGCGGACCAGGACATGTACAAGCAAAAAAGTAAACGGAAGAAATTCTGCCTCGTGCCTGGTGCCTGAACTGAAGGAGAGAGGAGAAGAGGAGCACGTTCAAATCGTTCGAGAACTTCTGCCGCGCCAAACGATGCACGCTACAGACAGGGAAAAACCAGAACTCAGTGATTGAGGCTTGATGCCGGCGCGCATTTGTTGGCAAGGACAAGTTCAGCGATCGTCGTCGGGATGAAAGCGTCGCTCGTCTCTGATCGAGGCCGTTCCTGAACGCCGGCAATTCCTTGAGCGGCCTGGAGAGCCATGCTTGCCCCTAACAGCTTCACCCAGTCCTGCGCTTCACACCGACGGACAGTTCCCGAAGGAGTCGTCCCCAAATGGCTATGAGGACTGGGAGGCTTGAAAAGCGTGTCCCTCTGGCTGTGCCACTTCGTCTGGCCTGCCAGGCGCATCGGGGCTATGTGGAGAGTACCCATACGGAAAATGTGAGCCCCTTCGGGGCGCGCGTCGTGACTCGTCACAAATGGCGCCCGGACGAACAGCTTCTGGTCTCTTCTCCGCAAGGAGGGTTTTCTTCGCCCGCGCGCGTCGTGTATTGCCAGCAGTTGCATGAAGAGCAATGCGTGATCGGCTTGCGTTTGCAGTCTCCCTTCAACGCGTGGTCCAGCAGCGGGAGCAGAAACGATTGACCGCAAACGAGATCCAGCCAGAATAATTCGCCGCGGCTGGCAGGAACGGCGAAAACGCGCGCGATGGTGCGTTAACCGAAGATCAGAACTTCAACTGTCCGGGGTTGCTCCCGCAGGAGTGGCTGCAGCAGCTTTCGGCGCTGGGATGAGGAAGACAGCGGAGCCGCTCAGCGCCAGCGTGGTTCCCGCGACAAGCAGTCCGCCGCGAAACCCTCCGGTAGAATTTCTGATCAGTCCGATCACATACGGCCCGAAGAGTCCGCCCAGGTTGCCGACCGAATTGATGAGCGCGATGCTTGTGGCGGCCGCAGCGCCATGAAATTGCCGCGTAGGCATGGCCCAGAATGGGCCTAGCATCGCATATACTGCCATCAAGGTCACGCTCAACGCGGTCACGGCTCCGCTCAAGGATCCAGCGTAGGCCGCGGCAAACATCCCCGCCACTCCCGTGAACGCGGAAAGCGCCACGTGCCAGCGCCGCTCACCCGTTCGATCCGAGTGAATCCCTACAAGAACCATCGCCACCGCGGCTGCGAGATAAGGGATCGTGGAAATTACTCCGATCGCAAAGTTGTTTGCCGTCGAGAAACTCCGGATCAACTTCGGCAACCAGAACACAGTCCCGTACGAACAAGTAGTCAGCCCAAAATACACGAGCGAAAATAACCAGACTCTTCCATTGGTGAGGCCCATAAAAGCGTCCGTCCGGGCGATCGCCGAGGGAGATTTTCGTTCGCCCTTCAAAACATCGAGCAGCCATGCGCGCTGTTCCGTCGTCAGCCAAGCCGCCTCCTCCGGTCTATCCGTCAGAAAGAAAAACGCCGCCGTGCCGAGGACAATGGCTGGGAGCCCCTCCATCAGAAACAACCACTGCCACCCGGCCAGCCCGGCGGTACTCTGGAGGCCAAGCAACGCTCCTGAGATCGGCCCGCCCACAATGCCGGCCACCGGATTCGCGGCCATGAAGCACGCCACCGCGCGGGCGCGGGCCCGACTCGGGAACCAGTTCTTGAGGTAAAGGATCATCCCCGGGAAAAACCCCGCTTCCGCCACTCCCAACAAGAATCGCAATGCATAGAATTCTCGCGGCGTTCTTACGAACATCATGGAAGAGGAGACACAGCCCCAAAGAATCATGAGCGTTGAAATCCAGCGCCGCGCGCCAATGCGCTCCAAAGCCAGATTGCTTGGCACCTGGAAAAAGAAGTAGCCGGCGAAGAACAAGCCCGCTCCGAGTCCATACACTCGGTCGTTCAATCCAAGTTGCGCCTGCATCTGCAAAGCCGCAAAACCGACGTTAATCCGGTCGAGGTACGCAACGATATAGAGGAGAAACAGAAAGGGCACGAGCCGGACGGCGAGCTTCGAGACAACCGTCGTTTCCATCACCTGCCTCTTGAATCGAGGGGCTCGTGCGCCCGCCGGATGCGGCCGCCGAGTGAGGCAGTATTCTATGTCAACTCGAGCCGCTTACGGATTTCGCCCGCGATCATTTCCGGCGTTTGCCCTATGTCCACCGTCACCGCATCCTGCGGCTCTTCGAGGTCGGTGAATTGGCTGGCCAAGAGGTCTTCACCCGCAAAATGTCCCTCCCGCCTACGCAGCCGCTCGAGGATCTGATCGTAGGTACCCTTCAAATAGACGAGCGACACCTCGGGGCCGACCAAGAGTCGTTCCCGATAGACCTGTTTCAAGGCAGAGCATGCCACGACGATTTTCCGCCGCTCCGCAGTCCACTTGGTGATTTCTCCGCGAAGGAGCTCCAACCATGGCGCTCGCTCGGCGTCCCCAAGCGGAATCCCGTGCCGCATTTTCTCCACGTTTTGCGGCGGATGAAACGTGTCGCCGTCCACAAACTCCCAGCCAAGTTCCGCGGCCAGCAAATGTCCGACCGTCGTCTTTCCCGACCCCGTCGGCCCCATGAGCAACACGATCACGGCAGTCCCAATTCCCCCGCCCGTGCTCGCGCACGTTCCTGAACTGTGCCGCACCGTAACAAAGAACAGTCCGAGAGAGATTGGTGCATTGACGGTAGAGCCGCATTGTATCCGGATTGCTCAAATTTTGGACTGCTTGCTTGTGCTCCAAATGCGAAATTCTTTGGAGCATGGAATAATAGCCGGGGGCTGCTCTCGCGCCGTTCGTCCGCAATGGCACGATGGAACAGCCGGACCGAAATGGATGATGCTTACATCTGCGACGCGATCCGGACTCCCTTCGGGCGATACGCTGGCGCGCTCTCATCCATCCGGACTGACGACCTGGCGGCTATTCCCATCCGAGCCCTCGTCGAACGCAATCCCAAAGTAGCGTGGGACGCGCTGGACGACGTGGTCTACGGATGTGCGAACCAGGCTGGCGAGGATAACCGCAACGTCGGCCGCATGGCTCTTCTCCTCGCCGGTTTGCCTCAGGAAGTGTCCGGCTCGACCGTCAATCGGCTCTGCGGTTCCAGCATGGATGCGGTAGCCGTCGCGGCGCGCGCCCTCAAGAGCGGCGAAGCCTCGCTGGTGATCGCCGGCGGCGTGGAGAGCATGTCCCGCGCCCCATTTGTTGTGGGCAAAGCAGACGCAGCGTTTTCTCGTAGCATGAAGATTGAGGACACGACGATCGGTTGGCGCTTCGTCAATCCGCTGATGAAGGCCAAGTACGGCGTCGATTCCATGCCCGAAACGGTAGAGATCGTGGCCGAAGAATTCCACATCAGCCGCGAGGATCAGGATGCCTTTGCGCTGCGCAGCCAGCAACGCGCCGCAGCAGCCATGCGAAGCTGCCGTTTGGCGCAGGAAATTGTGCGCGTCCCGATTCCCCAAGAAAAGGGCGGCCCTGTTCTATTCTCCGAAGACGAGCACCCGCGGCCTGACACCACGCTGGAGGCCCTCGCTCAATTAAAGCCCATCGTGAAGCCAGGGGGAACCGTCACGGCCGGGAACGCCTCCGGAGTTAATGACGGTGCGTGCGCTCTCCTTCTCGCGACCGAAGCAGCCGGGCCCAAGCACGGTCTGACGCCCAAAGCGCGCGTCGTTGCCGCAGCCACGGCAGGCGTCGCTCCGCGGATCATGGGCATGGGTCCTTCACCGGCAACGCGCAAAGTGTTGGCAAAGACGAATCTCACTCTGGCACAGATGGACGTCATCGAGCTCAATGAAGCTTTCGCCGCGCAGGCCCTTGCGGTACTCCGCGATCTGGGCGTCCCGGACGATGCGCCTCACGTGAATCCGAACGGCGGAGCGATCGCTATTGGCCATCCTCTCGGAGCGAGCGGCGCACGTTTGATCACGACCGCGCTCTATCATTTGAATCGCACCGGTGGACGCTACGCTCTTTGCACCATGTGCATCGGCGTCGGCCAGGGCATGGCCATTATCCTCGAGCGCGTCTAAAGCTGTCTTCTGGACGCCGAGAGGCTGGTAGCTCTCTTTACACGCAAACGCTCAAGGCCCTATAGTCGAGCCATGTTCTCCAGTCCAAGCCCCCGATGAGCCGTCTCGCCTTCAGCAGGATTTTCCAGTTCTTTTGCCTTCTGCTTCTCTCTCCCGCGCTCGCGCCTGCCGACCAAATTCAAGAAATTCATCCCACGGGATACGTGACGGATCTCGCCAGCGTCCTCAGCGAGGCAGAGCGAGCCCGCCTCGAAGCTCTTTGCTCCGAGCTCGAACAAAAGACCGGGGCCCAGATGGCTGTCGTCACTGTGCAGTCGCTCGAAGGCGAATCCATCGAGCAATACAGCGCCAATTTGTTCAAACATCTCGGCATCGGGAGCAAGAAGGACAACCGCGGCGTCTTGCTGCTCCTCGCACCCACCGAGCGCAAATACCGCATTGAAGTGGGCTACGGTCTTGAGCCCGTTATCAACGATGCTCGCGCCGGCGATGCAGGCCGCGCCATGGTGCCGTATCTGCGGCAGGGCGATTACAACAGTGCCGTCGAAACCGCCGCATGGCAACTGGCGAAATACATCGCCGAAGACCGCGGCGTAGTTCTCGCTGGAGGGCCCGCAGCTCATCCGTACCCTGCGAACGACGGCGAGTCGAGATTCCCGGTCCCCTGGATTGGACTCGTTGTGTTCGTCGTTCTCATTCTCCGTGTTCTAAGCTGGGGAATCGCAGCGGGGGGAACGCGCCGCCGTGGCCCGTGGTGGATCGGCCCGGTGGTCGGAGGTTTGGGTGGCTCGGGCGGTGGCGGAGGTTGGGGCGGA
>QHYP01000041.1 GCA_003224195.1 Acidobacteriota bacterium
AGCTCACAGCAGTGTGCGTCCCCGCTCCTCCCTCGATATGCTAAAACCGCGTTGCCGATTGCGCTCAGTGCGCGTGCGAGCGGTCGGGACCGAAGACGAGGTTGCAGATGGCGCTCGAGCCGGAGTGGTTTGGCCCAGCGCACCAATGTCCCACTCTGCGAGATGCCAAGGCGGTTGTAAACTGCCATCATCCTCGAACTGGGAAAATCGTAGCAAAAGCCGGATGGCGCCTCGCCGGCAGCATCGAGACACGCGCGCTGCAATTGCAAGGCTGGACCCAAACTTCGATAACTCTGCTCAAGACAAAAATCACCGAGCACCCAACCCGTCCGTTCTACGCCGCCGAAGTACATCTTTCTTGGAAATGCCGCCGCCGCACCGACCATCGCACCGGTCGCACTTTCGCAGGCTACCCAGGCACGCGCGACTCCGTGTGGGCCGCCGCGATAGAGCCAATCGAATCTTCGGGAATCCGCCTGCGGAGAGAGATACCGCCGGAAAAGTTCCGTCATCTCGGCACGATCAGATTCCAGTACGGCGCGGCGAATGCGAAGCGACATTCCCAGTTAGCCAGTCTCAGACCAATCGACTTTCCATCCGGCGCTGCCCCGAAAACCGGTTGGTGGCCCCTCTGAGCCGGGAGACAACACCCCGAGCAGACAGGGAAAAGACGTCAGGTTGATTCACGTGCAGTTAGTCTCTCAGACCTCAAGATCGTAGACCGACGGAGCAAGCAAATTGCCAGATGGCCCCCCGTTCAGGAATCTCAGTTGTCCCTAAGCCTAGGATTCCACTGGACCTATCTAGGGGCTGCGGTCAGGAGGCTGGGCGCTTGTGGAATCCGACGCTTTTTGCCAGTACACCGGATGTCCAATTAAGGAAAAAGTTTTCATAGACCTGTGCCGCTGGCCCGCCGGCAAAGGAAGAACCAAAAAATCGGACAGCGTACCTCTAGTATGTAGTGCACATTGCACTTGGCAAAATCCAAAGGCCCCTGGCGTTTGCGCGCTGGTATTGACTCTGAGGGTAGGCAAAAGAAGGGCAATCATTGGCCCAGAAGTTTGCCTAGAATGCGCGGTTTGTCAGCCCAGGAATTGTCGGCAGACGCGCAGTTGGATGCTGAACTAACTCTGTAAGTCGAAGAAAGGCAATGAATTGCCTACATGGGAAGAAGGTTTTGGACCCTGGCAACGATTTGGACTAGGAAGTGCTACGCCATGAACGTTCGACTCCTTGTGTCAATTCTTGTCCAAGCGGCTGCTTCTTGCCCCTCGAGCCGGTTATTCGGCTAAGGAAAGGCCCCAACGAAGGACCTCGCGCGAACGATGCAAAGGGGCACGACCGTTTGCGGTGAGAGAGAGTTCTGGAAATGCTGAAGATCGGCGGGCAAAAAGTTCCGACCGCGCTGGTACTGCTGGTAGCGACGGACTGCGTGCTGATTACACTGGGTCTGTTTTTAGCCACGGTTGTGCGATTTTCGTTCGGGGCGCGTAGTTCCATCGTTTACTACCTGGCGAGCTGGCAGTCTATTTGGCGGTTTGTCCTGGCCGTTTTGGTGTGTGAGCTCTCGCTCTACTTCAACGATCTCTATGATTTTCGCGTGATCGCCAGCCGCAGAGAACTCCTGGTGCGTCTCACGCAGGCGTTCGGTGTGGCATGCATTGTTTTAGCTATCTGCTATTACATTGAGCCGGACCTTGAGTTCGGCAGGGGCATCGCAGCCCTGGCCTCGCCGATGATTTTGTCGCTGACGCTAAGCTGGCGGCTGCTACTGGTTGAAAGGCGCCATTCCCTTGGAGCACCCAAGCGGATGCTCATCATGGGGACGGGACCCACGGGCATATCGTTGGCTCGAGACGTGATACTCCGCCCCGAATTACAGTTGAAGTTGGTCGGATTTCTGGACGAGAAAGGCGAGAATATCGGGAAATCTCTGGTGAACCCAGGAATTATAGGTGGCACAGCGGACGTCGAAGCCATTGTGCAGCGAGAAAAGATCGAACACGTGGTGATCTCACTCCGGGAGCGCCGAGGCCACATGCCCGTGCGGCCACTCTTGCGCCTTAAGTTTGCCGGAGTTCGCGTAGAGGATGCCCATAGTTTTTATGAGCAGATGAACGGACGAATTCTTCTCGAACATCTGTCCCCGAGCTGGCTGATTCTTTCGGACGGTTTCCGCAAGTCGGCGCTGCTGGTGTGGGGCAAACGGGCTCTGGATGTGGTTGTGTCGCTCGCAGCGCTGGTTTTCTGTTTACCTCTTTTCGCGGCGGTTGCCGCAGCCATCTGGCTTGAAACAGGCTCTCCGATCCTGTTTCGGCAGGAGCGAACGGGCCTGCGCGGACGCAGGTTCCAGATGCTGAAGTTTCGCTCGATGACGAACAACGCCGAGGACGAGGGACCGCGTTGGGCTGCGGACGGCGATAATCGAATTACACGAGTGGGAAAATGGATCCGCAAATACCGCATTGACGAATTGCCCCAGGCCATCAACGTACTTCGCGGTGAAATGAGCATTGTCGGCCCGCGGCCCGAGCGACCGGAATTTGTGTCCATGCTTGAAGAGCAGATTCCCCTTTATGGTCTGCGCCATTCGGTGCGTCCGGGTATCACGGGCTGGGCGCAGGTGAAGTATCAATATGGCGCAAGCGTTGAAGAGACCAAGACAAAGCTCGAACACGACCTGTTCTATATCAAACATCTTTCGATGATGCTGGATCTTGCGGTTCTATTTGAGACTGTGAAAGTCATGATCTCCGGCAGAGGAGCAAAGTGATCCTGATCGCGGATCTTGTCCATGCCTACTGAGACCATTCTATGGTGAGAGGGGAGCGCTCTGCATGGCTTCGCGGGATCTTTGGGACCTTGACCGACAAGGTCCTTCTGGCTTCGTGGGTATTCTGCTATGCCGCGCTCCTGTGGGCTTTTGAAATCCTCAAGAAGATCGAAACACGGCGGCATGCGGCTGAGCGCTAGGAACCTGGAAGACATGGAAGGGACTAAGGGCGAGGTGGTGTTACTACGCCGCGGAAGTGTGAGAAGCAGATTTCTATATTGAAGAACTCGATTTCCTGCAGGAATCGGGCGGCTCCCGGAATCCCAACCAGCATGTCGAGATTCAATAGTTTACACGCGATGTCCGTTGGCATTCCCGTTGCTCTCGAAGCACCATTCCGGCTCCGCTGCCTTGAAGGAGTTCAAAGTGAACAGGGGTAAGAGGGTTACCTTTTGTTTTGTCCTGGCGCTACCGTTGGTCCTGTTTGGCGTCACTGGGACGCTCCAGGCGCAAAAACCACAGCCTCCCAAGGAGAAAGAGCCATATGTAACGGGCAGGGCGGAGAATAAGACGAGCTCTGGCAAGGAAGGGCCCACCGCCAAGAGATCCGCCACCAACTCCGCGACCGACTCCGCCAATCCGCTCACGACCCCCAACGATTACCGGATCGGGCCGGATGACGAGCTAGCGATTTCTGTGTGGCATGAGCCGGAACTTTCCCAAGCTGTTGTGGTCCGGCCGGATGGAATGATCACTCTCCCTCTTCTGAACAACATCAAGGTGGCGGGATTGACACCCGAGGAGATGCAGATTCTCTTAACGGAAAAATTCAAACCGGTGGTTAACGAGCCTCAGGTGACGGTTAGCGTCAAAGCCATAAAGAGCCGCAAGGTTTTCTTGGTCGGAAATGCCGCAAAGCAAGGGGCTTATGCCCTGAACGGGCGCATGACCGTTCTGGAATTGCTCGCGGAGGCAGGCGGGCTGAATCCCTTTGCCAAAAGCAAGTCGATCTATGTGCTCCGCAAGGAGAACGGCAGGGAGGTTCGCCTGCGGTTTGATTACAAGAAAGCGCTGTCCGGAAAGGGAGTGAACCCAGAGTTGGTACCGGGCGACATGGTGGTTGTGCCGTAGAGGCAAGGGAAAATACATCTCGCAGAATTCCCCGGGAAGCGACAGTTTGGGAAGAGGAGAAAGAACATGAGGGAATGGGCGCTGCGTCTGGGCATATTTTCAGCCCTGGTTTTCGCATTCTCGCTTGGAGTGCAAGCACAAAGCGAGTCCACCTCCAACCCCGCAAGCCAGGACCAGCAGGGAAAGAAGGATGACTCGTCGGCGACTGCGGCGAACCAGCAAGAAGGTGATCAAGCCGCGCCGTCGCCGACCCCCGCATACCCGGTGGATGCCCAGATTCACGCGGCGGGCAAAGCCATGCCTTGGGTTGGCACAAATACCGCCTTGCACTGGGGTCCATTCTCGATCGGTGGCTTCGATGCGTTTACCGTATACGATCAATTCTATCCGAGCGCCGGAGGACCGAGCGACATAGCACGACTGGAAGTGTTTCGTACAGGTTTCACTTTCGACAAAACCTACAAAAAGAGCCGTTTTTTGCTTCAATACACGCCAGAACTGATCATGCTGAATGGCCATGCCCGCGGCTCAGCCCTCGGCAATAATGGCGCAACAATTGGCAACACGTACGAGCTTTCCTCGCGGTTCAGCCTCACCTTAAAAGATGATTTCGGCCAATTCCGAAGCCGGCAAATGTTTTCCGATCAGCTGCTGCTGGTTGACAAGCAAAATGGCAGCGTCGTGCAAGGGTACTTTCTGGAAAACAATGGGACGCACCTGCAGAATACGTTTTCCGCGGTTCTCAACTACAAGGTCACTCCGAGGCTCGTTCTGACCGTCGCTCCGAGCTATACCTATGCGGAAACGAAAAGCCCGGCGGATATTTACATCGTAAACGATTCGGCCAACGTGGTCGGTCTGACCTACGCTCTGTCACCACGACGCAACTTAGGATTCGTCCAATCGGTGGAGATTTTGGACCCGATACGGCCGGTGTCCGGGAATGGTGTGTTTCACTCCTCGGGACTGTTCTATTCCGAGCAGCTTGCCCCTACATGGTGGATTACGGGAAAGGTGGGAGCCGAGGCAGCAACCTATCCCGGCTTCCAGCAGAAGAATTGGGCTGTGGATGGGTCTTTTACCCTAATGAAGACTTTCGTGCATTCCGACCTGGCGATGCTGTACTACCGGGGTAGTACGCTCACAAATTTCGTTACCAACCGACAGACCGATCGTGCGGACATCTCTTACGGAATCCATATCCGCCGCTCAGTGAAATGGAGCAATAGCGTCGGGTATTTCCGTACAGTCGGAGGCGACCCGAGCATCATCGGGAAGTACGCCCTTTCGAGGATCGATTATCGGCTTCCGGGTGGATTTTCCATCTTCAGTAGTTACATGCGCCAAGCCCAGCGGTCATCGACGATTCAGTTGATTTCCGGCGATCGGAACATCTTCATCGCGGGGATCCACTGGGAATCCGCCGCAGTCCCGGCGCACTGAGCCGCGCCATTTCTGATGGATGTCGGACTTCTAGGTTAGTCACACGATCACCGGGCCATTCGGGCTCCCCGACTCCCGGACGAAGCCACCGCGCCCCGCTTGGGCGCTACGGGAACCATATTGGACAGCCGGGGCGGAATTTTACGTTTTCCCACCAAGGGACTTCATGGGAAGCTTAGGGCAAAACTGTGGAATTGGTTTCCCTCCGTCATTGAGGCGGGCGCATCTCTGGCGAGGGCACCTCATTCGAGACCATGTAACTCATTGAATTAATGAGAGAAAGCTCGTTTTACGGGGGAGGCCGTCCTTCTCCCTCTGGCAAGGAATCTGCTGGAAGAGACTGACAACATTTTTTGGGCGGCGAACGCCGCGAAGGCGGGCTACTTTGGGCGGGAACTCAACTCTCCAAGCGCACACCGGCGATCAGGCCGGGGAACTGACACTGACCGCCTATCTGGACGTCGCCCGTCGACACAAGTGGCGGATCATTCTCTGCGGAATCGGGATGTTCGTCAGCCTGACCGTTTTCGCCCATCGCCTGCCAGACATCTACCGCGCCGAGACAGTGATTCTGGTGGATTCGGCGCAGGTTCCTGACAAATATGTGCCGACCATCAACACGGGAGACATTGCAGGACGCTTGACGACGCTCGAGCAGCAGGTGCTTTCACCTACGCGGCTGAAGAAGTTGGTGGAATCCGAAGGACTGTATGAGCAGGAATCAGGAAAACGGACGGAAGAGGATGTCATCCGCTCGGTGCAGAAGTCCATTGTCGTGGAGGTTGTCAATCCGGGAGGGGGCAAGATGGGGGCCTTTCGCATAGCGTACAGCGGGCGCAGGCGCGAGCAGGTAGCGCGCATTGCAAACAGGCTGGCGCAAATGTTCATCGAAGAAAACCTGAGGGCCCGCGTAGATCAAACCGAAGATACCGCCCAGTTTTTGGAGGAACAGCTCCAAGAGACGAAGCGACAACTGGATGACAAGGAAACGCAGCTCCGAGGCATCAAATCGCACAACATCATGGAGTTGCCGGAGTCGAAGCCTTACCATCTGGAGGCTTTGGCGAATCTTCGCACTCAAATCCAGACCATCGAGAACAAGATCCAACAGGACCAGCGGGAGAAGGCGGTGCTCCAATCGATGATGTTTTCGGACACGGAAGCGCCGACTGTCGATGTCGACGGCATTCCGACCGGAGGCCTGGGCGGAGGCTACCAAACCGAACTTCAGAAGCTGGAGCAGAAGCTGTCACAGCTTAAGCTGCGCTACGGCCCCGGCCACCCAGATGTCCGCAAGACCGAGCGCGAAATCGAGCGCTTGAAGGCCAAGGCATCCAGTGAAGCGGCCGGCAGCGACACAATTGTCGAACAGCAGCCCGCAATTCCGGCGCAGCGCCAGAAGCGAAGGAATCCCGTCCTGGAAGCGCAGATCGGAAAGCTTGACGAAGAGGTCCAAGATCAGAAAAATCTCGTCGGGCCGCTCCAGTCACAATTGACCTTCCACGAATCGAAGTTGGAGCAGATTCCGGTTTTCGAGCAGCAGATCGCGCGGCTGCAGTCGGACTACGACATTCTCAAGCTTCAGTACACCGGTCTGTTGGAGAAGGAAAAAGCGGCGGAGATTTCGCATGCCTTGGAAGTCCATCAGAAGGGCGAAAAGTTCGAAGTCCTTGATCCGGCTGTGACTCCCCTGAAACCTGCGGCTCCCAACCGCGCCTTGATCAGCACTGCGGGTCTCTTCGGAGGCCTGCTTCTTGGCATCGCTTTAGCGGTGATGGCTGAGATGAATGACGAGTCGGTTCGATCCGAAGGGGAAGCGGCGCGAATCATGGGCAAGCCCGTGCTGTGCAGTGTTCCACAATTGGTTTCCGGGAAAGAGATTCGAAAGCGACGCTTGAAGGGGCTGGGAATATTTGCAGGCACACTAGCCGGTTCGGCCGTCTTCGGCGCGGTGCTGAGTTTCGTTTCAGGAAGGTTCTTCTAAATGTATCTGACATTTTTTCAACTGAAGGACCAGCCTTTCCGTCTCACGCCGGACCCGAGATTTCTGCATCTCGCCGAACCGCATCAGGCCGCGCTGACGACGCTCCTGGAGGGGATTTTTTATCGCAAGGGACTGGTGATGATTACGGGGCCGATCGGGACCGGCAAGACGACGCTGGTGCACACGGCGTTGCACTTCATTTCCGACAAAAAGATGGGCATCAAGAGCGCGCTGCTGTTCAATCCCGTGCTCACTCGCGACGAGTTTCTGGAAATGATGCTCGAGGAGTTCGAGGTAAGTTGTCCGTCAGCAAGCAAGCCGCGCCGCTTGATGGCTCTGCACCAGATGCTGCTCGAGGCGCAGCGCCGCGGAGGTACGGCGGTGCTCTTCATCGACGAGGCACACCTGTTGAGCACGGAATTGCTCGAAGAAATTCGCCTTCTGGGAAACGCCGACACGCACCAGGAAAAGCTGTTGCAGATCATCCTGTGCGGCCAGCCGGAGCTGCTGGCAATGATGAACCGGCGCGAGCTCAGCGCGCTGCAGCAGCGTATTGCGGCCCGCGCGCATCTCCGGCCATTGAGTTTGGCGGAAACACGCGCTTATGTGGCCGAACGCCTGCATGCCGCAGGACTGCAGGGACCTTCGCCCTTTCCCCCGTCCACACTGGAAGTCGTGTTTCGGTGTTCGGAGGGTGTGCCGCGCCTCATCAACCTGGTATGCGATGGATGTTTAGCGCTTGGGTTCCGCACCCAGCGGAGAATGATCCAGCAGGACATTGCGGAGGAAGTTGCCGTGTCCCTCGGACTGGCCCAGCGGGCCCCGGCCGTTGTGGAAAAACCCGTTCCGGCGACGCTCCCCGGCACGTCCGCGACCGCCGCGGCAGCAGCTGCGGGCGCCTCGAGCGGGGGGGACCAAAAGTCCGTTGTGGACATACTGATTGAAGCCATGAAGCAGAATCGCGCAACCACGCGGGGAGTTGACTAGGATGAGCAAATATTTTGATCAGACATTCAAGACCAGGGATGCGGGGACGGATCCGGAGAAGTTGCAGATCACCGGTATAGATAAGTTCCTGGAAACAGGGTCTTCCTTCAAAAACTCCGCCCCTGGTATGGGAGCTTCAGGAGACCTGGGCGAATCCCGGCTCGGACAATGCCGGAAGATGAAGATTCCAGCCGTAGGCAAGCTCCTTGGGCAGTTTGGGAGCGGCCCAGCGCTCGAGGCAGCCGAAGAGTCCTACCGGGCGCTCCGCACGCGTCTGTTGCGCGCGCGATCGGCGCAGGGGCTTCGGTCCGTCGTTGTGACCAGTGCGACTCCGGGCGAGGGCAAGACGCTTACCTCGCTGAACCTCTCTCTGTGCTGCGCGCAGTTGCACGACCTACGCGTGCTTTTGATTGACGCGGACATTCGCACAAGCGGTCTGAGCCGAACCCTGGGTTTCCCGCCGGGGCCGGGATTGGTGGATGTGCTCTCCGGCAAATGCGAGCCCCGGAATGCGATCCTGGCGACGGATATACCGAATCTTTATGCGCTCGGCAGCGGTTCGCACACAACACAGCCCGCCGAGCTCTTCGCGAGCAGCCACTGGCAGGAATTCATCAGCTGGTGCAGCGAATCGTTCAAACTCGTGCTGATCGACTCGCCGCCGGTGTTGAACCTGACCGACGTCGATCTGATTGCGGCCGCGTGCGACGGCGTAGTGATGGTGGTCCGCGCGCAACATGCGAAGCGCGAAGTTCTGCAAAAGTGCGCGGGGCAGATCGATCCCAAGAAACTCCTCGGTGTGGTCTATAACGCGGTCGAAAGCGGGGCGCATGACCACTACTCTTACGGCGGTTACACTGCGGCTCGGAAGGAGAGTACTTGAGGTCGAGTGCCCTTGGACACGAGCCTGCTGAACTAAATTCAGGAGACACGAACTGAACGAACCACCATGTTTCCAAATTTGAAGATGCAAATTTTCCGACGAGGGAATCACCAAAACCAACTTGCGAAAGCGGTGGGTATCGATGAGACCGTCTTGAGCAAGATCATCCACGGGTACCGCAATCCTACCGCCTCGCAGAGGAAGCTTCTCGCCAGTTACCTGGAAGCCGACGAGGCCTGGTTATTTGAGCGTTTTGAAGCGGCCCCCCGAAGGGCCGTCCCGGAGAATGAACGGCTCGCCGCGGAAGAAGAGACGGGCGACCATGGCGACCTTTGAGCACCAGGTTGCGCCGCATCCGCTTCCGTGCGCCGAGACGAGCGCCGCGCCCGTTCGCGTTGTTCCGCTGCAGGAGAGCAGGGAAACGGAGTGGGACCGTTTCGTGCTCGCCCATCCGAAGGGATCCTTTTTTCATCAGCTCGGCTGGAAGCGAGTGATGGAGAAGACGTACGGGTATGAGCCGCGCTATTTCTGCGCCACGCGGGGTGAGCGGATTACCGGGATTGCGCCCGCGATTCTCGTTTCGAGCTGGATCACCGGCCGCCGCCTGCTCTCGCTCCCGTTCGCAGTGTACGGCGGAATTTGCGCTGAGGATGCAGAAAGTGAGCAGGCGCTCGTGAGCCGCCTGGAAGAGCAGGCATGCGAGCTGGAAGTTGAGTATCTCGAGCTTCGCGATCGCAAGGGGAGCGTCCGATCCGGCTATCATGCGAATCTTGGCTACGCCACGTTCACTTTGCCGCTGGCGGACGATACGGAGGCGGTCCACAAAGCGCTTCCGAAAGATATCCGCTACATGATCCGCAAAGGCGAGAAGGCCGGGTTGCGGGCGAGGCGCGGGTTCGATCAAGTTTGCGAGTTCTACCGTCTGATGACGATCAATCTGCGCCGGCTGGGTACTCCTGCGTTTCCGCAGGCATTGTTCGAGAACCTCATCTGCGAGTACCCCGGCCAGGTGGATTTGACCGTGGTCTATTCAGGGGATGAAGCCGTCGCTGGCGGCATGTCCTTTTTCTTCCGCGAATGGATGCAGCCCTACTACATCGGCTCTTTGGAGAAGGCCAAAGCCCTCGCCGCGAACAATTTTTTATGGTGGGAACTCATCAAACTCGCTGCCGGGACCGGCTGCACAACGTTCGATTTCGGCCGAAGCAAGAAGGAATCCGGCAATTACGAATTCAAGAAAAAGTGGAACCCACAAATCGAAACCCTGAATTACCAGGTGCGGCTGGTGCGCCGGAAGAGCTTGCCGAATTTTTCTCCTGCCAACCCGAAATTTGAGCTGGCAACGAACTTATGGAAAAGGATG
>QHYP01000333.1:0-2627 GCA_003224195.1 Acidobacteriota bacterium
TACCTGAGTGACGACTTGCGGGTCTGAGATGGGAGTTGTCCCGACCAATAACTCCGTTCTTGTTGCGTCGTGCATGGTTTACCCAGTTGTACCCACGCTCTTCGCACATAAATGTGCTCACCATTTCCCACAACCCCGTTTCTGGCCAACTTCCGGATAGCCGACAACTCGGGAGTTATCCAACAGAGCGGAGCGATATGGGACCGTATGTTTCTGCGGTAAACGAACTGTTTCTTTTACCACGCCGCCGAGAATGCCCGATCAAAGGTACGCGTAGGCCGTTAGACGTCAATGTGAAGGCCGCACTCTTGGGACTATAATTGCACGCACGGATGGCCCTAACCTCTGGCACGAAATTCGGGCCGTATGAGATCGTCTCACTGCTAGGCGCCGGCGGTATGGGGGAGGTGTATCGCGCCCGCGACACCAAGCTTGGGCGCGACGTCGCGCTGAAGTTCCTGCCGCCGCTATTCTCAGCGGACGCCGATCGCGTGGCGCGCTTCGAACGCGAAGCACGACTGCTCGCATCGCTCAATCATCCGCACATCGGTGCAATCTATGGCTTTGAAGACGGCGGCAGCGTGCCGGCCCTGGTGCTCGAGTTGGTCGAAGGCGACACGTTGCACGATCGCCTGCGCCGTGGCCCGTTGCCACTCTCAGAGGCTTTGGCCGTCGCGCAACAGATTGCCGAGGCGCTTGAATCAGCGCACGAGCGCGGCATCATCCACCGCGATCTCAAACCCTCCAACATCAAGATCACGCCCGATGGGGTGGTCAAGGTACTCGACTTTGGTCTCGCAAAAGCCCTCGCGGCCGAAGGGTCCGGCCAGGATCTGTCGAAGTCCCCGACCTTGACAGCGGACGAGACGATTGTAGGTGCAATTCTCGGCACCGCCGCGTACATGAGCCCGGAGCAGGCGCGAGGTCAGCTGGTCGATAAACGCACTGACATCTGGGCCTTCGCGTGCGTGCTCTTCGAGATGTTGACGGGCTCTTCAGCTTTCGCGCGCAAGACCCTCACGGACACCATCGCCGCCGTCGTCGGCGCCGAACCAGGGTGGAAGGTGCTGCCTGCGGGTACGCCGGGCAGCATCCGACGTTTGCTGACGCGCGGTCTCCAGAAAGATGCCAGACGGCGGCTTCGCGACATCGCAGACGCGCGGATCGAACTCGAAGACACGATGGCCGCCCCTGCCGAACCGGCTCCAGTGCCGACGCCGCGACGGTGGTCCCGCCTGGAACTCTCGGCGCTGTCGCTCGGGATTGCGACAGCCCTCGTCTTCCTCTGGGCAGCGCGCGACAGGTTCGGAAAGCCGGTGACGGCGCCAACGCCCCCGGATACTCGCGTCATACGTCTCACGGATCTTCCCGGCCTCGAGGAATCTCCGGCCATTTCCACAGACG
The DNA here is from genome assembly GCA_003224195.1 of Acidobacteriota bacterium. Classification (GTDB taxonomy): domain Bacteria; phylum Acidobacteriota; class Terriglobia; order Acidiferrales; family UBA7541; genus Acidiferrum. Next base: position 1,405 of record QHYP01000333.1, read on the forward strand.
GCAGGTCGGTGGCGTTCACCGCCGACGTGGGCGGCAAACGACAGGTCTTCGTGCAGCTCACTGCTGGCGGCGCGCCGCTGCAAGTCACGCGCGACACAGTCGATCACGAGTGCCCGCGCTGGTCGCCCGATTCCAGTTCCCTCCTGTACTTTTCTCCGGCGATATCAGGAGCCGTGCAGGGTAGCATTTGGGAGATCCCGGCCCTTGGCGGTGTGCCACGGCGGGTCGTCAACAGTGTGGGATGTACGGACGTCAACCAGAGGGATGGGCGGCTCGCGCTCTTCCGCCTGACAAAGGACGGCATCCAGTTAGTTACGACGCCAACAGATAATTCCAGATTCGACGTGCTCGCCCAGTTCGCTCCCGCCACGTACTACTTGTATCCCCGCTGGTCGCCGGACGGCAGATGGATTGCTTTTCAGCGCGGAGACAACATCAGGTTCGACATTTTCGTGGCGCCGGCAACTGGCGGGGAACCGCACCAGTTAACGCATGACAACAACATGATGAGTGGCTTTGCCTGGCTGCCCGACAGCACGGGCATCGTCTACAGCTCAAGCCGGGGCGGTACGATGCCGTATTTGCCGACGTTAAGCCTGTGGCAGGTGACATTGCGGGATGGACGCGTCCGGCAGGTGGTATCCGGCGAGACGTCATACATGACTCCGGACATCTCCAAAAGTGGCGCCATATTGGTCAGCCGCATGAGGCTGCAGACCGACATCTGGAAGTTCCCGGTCGACGGTCCGCCCGCCGAGAACGTGCGCCGCGGCGTTCGCGTGACCCGACAGACCGGGCAGGTCCTCACGCCTACGGCCAGCCCCGACGACAAACAGATCGCGTTTCTATCCGACAGCGGCGGTCATGCAAACCTGTGGGTCGTGAACACCGAGAATGGCGGGCTGCGCCAGATTACCTACGAGCGCGATCGAAATGTGGCCGTGGGCGTCCCGGTGTGGTCGCCCGATGGCCACACCATCACTTTTGTCTCCTCGCGCGGCAACCAGGGGTTGACGTTCGGGGTTTGGCTGGTGGATTCGGATGGAAGCAACCTGCGCAACGTCGCGAATCCCGGTCTCGGCCCTGCCTGGTCACCGGATGGCCGCTGGGTGTATTACTCGACGTGGAGCGGTGTGGCAGCCACTGATGTCGTGCTGAAAAAAGTGCCTGTCGATGGAGGGTCGGCCGTCACCGTCAGGACTGAGCGGCTGCGCAACGTGATC
>QHYP01000333.1:2809-4208 GCA_003224195.1 Acidobacteriota bacterium
CTCACTGACGGGTTTACCACCAACCTCTGGGCGCTCTCGACAACCACCGGCGAGTGGCGTCAGATTACCGATTTCGGTGAACGCGCAACGTTCGTCGCCCGCCGCGTCTCCTGGTCGTCGGACGGGCGCTCTATCCTAGCCGCGGTCGCCGAGGGCGATTCCGACATCGTTCTGCTGGAAGGGCTGACGAATGTTGGGCGCGAGTGAGCGAACAGGAATGGGGCCGATTTTGCAGACCAGAAGCGCTTCGATGAACATGCGTGCGCTTGTACTGATCGCGGCGTTTCGGAGGGATTTGGCCCAAATGCGCCGAGGGAGCGTGGATTTTTCGGCATGCGCGGTGAGCTAATCCACAGCCCGCGCTTCCCGAGACGCCCGCGGTGTCGCCAGACGGTCGCAATTCCATTAATGCTTGCCAAAGATTCTGGGCGGATAACTGGGAATCCGGAAGGAACCGAATTACTTCCTGTTTGCCGACAACACGCCCGCAATCGGCCAGACAGATCGGCTTTGGCTCACTTGCTGATAGACACTCGAACTTTCACGAGCCCATCATCGCCCGGCACTCTCGCTGACGCCTTGGCCGTGGTGTTGCGACACTGAATCGGAATCGTCCACGCGAACCGTCGCCGAGGCCGTGACCGTGTTGATGCCGGTCAGAACCGCCGGGCCGCCATTCAGCACCACGATGTCGGTTACGGTCGCCGGAACAGCGGCCTGTCCAGCGTTGATGGTCACGTGAAAGACGCACTGACCCGGGGTCGTGGAGATGCCGGTGTTCGTAGTCTTGTCCATTACGGACACCAGCGCTACGCCCGCCTGTCCAACCAGGACCTTGATGTTGTCAGGACCGGCGGCACCGGCGTGGCAATCGCTGGTGGAATCGGTAATGGCGATGTGGGCTTGAGCGATTTTGTGAGGAGTCGTGTCGATAAAAGGAAAGACCGCGCCGGGCGCTAAACCGGCGAGTAAAGAACTCTCCGCGATGAACTGGCTGTAATCGTCATGTGCGGACGCCTTTTTGGTGGGGTACGCGATGGCGACAGCAGAAAGCACGAAGGCTGTTAAGAAACAGACGAAATACTTTTGACGATTCATGGAAATGCCTCCTATGACTCAGTTTTTGATGAAGGTGTAGATGGTGACCAGTGGTGAACACGCTTCGACGGAACCCAGGTGCGCACCAACGCTGCCGAGCCCTCCCAGTGCATAGACAGGTCATTTGCTTCACTGGCCGCGAGGCCCGTCCGGAGGGTGTGGATCCCCGAATTAGCGGACACAAACGCATCGTCGGTTAACGTGCCGGACTGGGCCGAGGCGCGGAGCGGGAGCAGCAGAAGGGGTGCGATAAGAATTGCGTACCAAAGGATGCTTCGTGGCTGGGTCATGGTGTTCCTCC
>QHYP01000019.1 GCA_003224195.1 Acidobacteriota bacterium
CGTCTTCATCAGCCGGGCTTTCACTTGGTCCGGAGTCAATCCCGCGTTCTGCTGCAACAACAGAGCGACGGCTCCGCTCACTACAGGCGTGGCCATGCTCGTGCCGCTCAAGCGCAAATAGGAGGAGGTGGAACCAGGAGCCGGCGCGCACCCCGTACTCGGGCAGATGTCGAATTGAGGATACAGCGTAGGAATCGTGCTGCCCGGCGCTAGAAGAGAAACGACGCGGTTGCCCGGGGCGATCAGGTCCGGCTTCACAAAATGGTCGATCAGCGTCGGACCTTTGGAGCTGTAGCTGGCAACTGTCAGGGCTCCCTGAGTGAATTGGTTGTGCATGTTGGCGGCGCCGACGGTGATTACGTAGGGGTCGTTGCCAGGCACCGAAATCGTGCCGTAGCCGTGAGTACCCAGGGAGTTGTCGCGCCCGGAGTTCCCCGCCGCGACAACAACAACGATTCCCGCATTCCAAGCTGCCTCCACGGCCTGGTCCAGCGGGTCCAATGCGTAACTTTCATAGATTCCACGGCCCAGCGAAAGGTTTAGAACGCGAATGTTGTAAGTGCTCTGTAGTGCGATTGCTCGGTCAATCGCCAAAATTACGTTGCTGTCATTTCCAGTGCCATTTTGATCTAGAACCCGAAGGTTGACGATGCTGGCATTTGGCGCTATTCCGCGGTAGACGGCCCGGTATTGCGCGATAGATGCGTACCCGTTGCCTCCGACGATTCCGGCAACGTGAGTGCCATGTCCGTATTGGTCATTCGTACTGGGATCACCAGAAACAAAACTCTCGCTGTAAACGACGCGCGAGACGGATTGGTCGGAGCTATTCAAATCCGGAAGCTGGTCGATGCCGCTATCGATGACGGCAACTCCAACGCCGGAACCGTCAAACCCTTGGCTCCACGCAAGGTCCGCGTTGGTGACCATGTCCACGTGGTCAAGCGTCTTGCCCACGGCGCGGTCCGGCGAGATGTAGACGATCTCCGGATCCTGCGCCAGTTCATCGAGCATTTTCACCGGCACGCTAAACAGGTCTCCCTTGATTAAGTGGAGATCCTTCTTATGAATGCCGCCCTTTTCGCGAACCTTCTTGCGATGCTCTTCAGTGGGTACGTGCTTGAATTGAATGATCACATCCACCGTGGCGCCCTTAGGGCCGTTTTTCAGGGCTTCAAGGTCTTTTGACAGCTTATGCTGGTTGCCGTCAGCAAAGGACAGACCAGCGGTCAGAAGAACGAATAGCGCTAAGAGCGCGAGGCGCGAGCCCCACATGGCGGCAGCCGGTATTTGTGGCTTTGTCAGTATCGTGGCCGACTTGAGCGGTTGCATGGAAGAGCTCCTTCGGAGTCGGACGAAGGCGGGAGTAGGGTCAGTTGAGCGCGCATTTGTTCAGCCAGTTAAGATAATGCACCCCTGGTGCCAATCGCGACGATGGCCAAGTCATTGATGGGATGGACCTTAGCATTGACCGTGGCGAGGAAGGAAGGGGACGGGGTGTCCCCATTCCGTGGCGATCCGCCATAGTGGCTTCGCTAATGTCTTTGAAATAAGTGGCTTGCAGCTACGCAAGTTGAAGGCGCCATATTGTCACCGCCCGATCCCCCGCCGCAGCCCATGGAGCTGGAAAGCATACAAAAAACAAGGGAGAGAGGAATCCCCCTCCCCCTTGGGTAGCGAGCGGTCCTAGCGCCGACAGGACACTTGGTACGTAACTACGGTTTCTCCATGCGTTAAGGCTTGAACACCTCGTTGGCATCGGTGGAGGCGCCGGACGCAGGCGTGCTGCCGCCGACAACGTATATCCTGCCGCCATGGGAATGGACACCAGCCTCCTGTCGGGCCGTTGGCATCGCCGTGTTGGGAGACCAGGAGTTGCTGGGGATATCGTACACCTCGTTCGCATTCGATGTCGAAACCCCATTTGTTCCGCCAATGGCGTATACCTTGTCGCCCGAGTGGCCTGCGACAAGACTGGCGCGCGGCGTCGGCATAGGCGCCAGTCCAGTCGTCCAAGTGTTCGTCTGCGGGTCGTACATATCTACCTCGTTCGTGACGCTAGGAGCGGAGGCTGTGCCTGTACACCCCCCAAAGACAAATATCTTGCCTCCGCGCGAGACAGCAGCCAGGTCAGAGCGCGGGTTGGGCAGCGGCGCAAGAGGGCTCCAGGTGTTGGTGTCAACGTCGTACTTTTCCACTGTCCCCAAGTAGGGTCCGCCGCTGCATGGGCCGCTGGTACTCAGCCGGCCTCCAATGACGAAGATGCCGTTATCAATCACCGCAGCGCCCGCCCCCGCGCGGGCCGTGGGCATCGAGGTAAGCGTTGTCCACACATCCATCACCGGATCGTAGCGTTGGAGATCGGATAAGACCCCCGCGGAATTCTCGCCACCGATAACGTATAAAAATCCCGCATGAGTGGTATCTCCATAAGCGGCCTCAGCGCGAGCCGGTAGAGGGGCCGCGGCCCCCGCGCTCCATAAGTTGGTGTTGACATTGTACAGTCGAGTTAGGTTGGTGTTCCCAGGCACGGGAGAAAACCCGTAGGCGCCTACAATGACTTGCCCGACTCCTCCCACCGTCATCCCCTCCGTAGGGGAAGGGGCGACAGGTGCAAGCGCTGTCCAAGTGCCTTGTGCGTATCCTGATTGTGCTGCGGTGAAGATTCCTAGTGCTCCAGCTACGAGAATCAGAGCCCATTTTCTTCCCTGGCAGAATTGATTGAACATATTCCTTTTCTCCTTTGAAAATCATTCGTTTATCGGAAAAATTCGGGTGGAAAGCGGCTGCTGAAAGGCAATCCGAGGCAATGCGCGCGTGTATACGGAAAGCGGGACACTTGCCTGCATTCCTGCGGGAGCCAATCAGTTTGCTTTCACGTTGCGGGTAAAGGATCTTCGGCTGCGAAGCAAGCGCGGTCTCCACTCAACCCCAGCAAAATTCGGCTTTCGCAAGCGAGGTGAGCTTCGAGCCCAGGCACACATATCCTGTCGCCGTAGCCGACGATGTAGGTTGCCGTCGCCTGATAACCGTGGCGTGCCTAATCGGGTCCCACTGGTGGGTGCCACGAGCGACTCGCGGCCCTGGGCGCGGCCGGCGCTCCGTTGGGGTTGCTGTTCAGGCTGGGGCGGGAATCACTGCGCAAATAAAAATGGGCAGGGCCGTAAAAGACAGGCGCTAAGCTAAGAAAAACACTCGCGGAAGGCAATCGAGGAGATACCGTAGCCAGCCGAGGGGAAATTACGGGGCATACTCCAGGTTATTCCCCAAATCGCGACCCAGGGCCTGTGATGCGCTGCGAACGCCGGAGGTGCCGAATCTATCGTTGCATTTGAGATACGCTGCTCCGCAGGCGCTCCAGTTCACATAAGCAGCAACGCTCGTTGGCCAGAGCCTGGCTGCGCCCTACGGACATCACCGAGGGGGTCAGATGTACCCGGGGAAATATCAGCGGTGCTGCACTGAACTGAAACTAAGAACCGAGCATCCGTGGGCTGGCGGCGAAGCCAGTCCTAATTCTCGCCCAGAATAACATTCGAGGTTTCTGAGACGACTTGGTTGCTGGTGCCCCACAGGACGCTGGTTCCCCAGAGCACGCTGAAGCCAGCGTCGGTGCTCGTGCCCCAGCAAACGCTGCCGCCCCAGACCACGGAGGTACCGTTCACGAAAACGTTCGTTCCCCAGACTACGGAAGTGCCCCACAGGACCGAACTGTCCCATGTGGAGCCAGCGGCGTTCACAAGATAGACCGCATTTTGCGTGGAGTCATAGACGGCGGTGGGGGACAGGGCATTGCCCGTGGCTAAGTCAGAACTCGCGAGAGCGGCACCAACGTCCAGATAGCCGGCTCCCACGGTGAAAATATCGTACTGGCTGACATAGGTTGCAGCCGTAACGGGATCGACTGTAGTGCTGGTGCTGGGGAATGCTTTATAGGCGGTCTTCATCAACCGCGCTTTCACCTGGTCCGGCGTAAGCTTACCGTTGGCCTGTAACAAGAGCGCAACCGCTCCGCTTACCACCGGCGTGGCCATGCTGGTTCCGCTCAACGTGTAATAGTCACCCGACGTAGAAATGGTGTCCAGACTCATAGTCGGGTTGTAATAACCGTAAAGCACCAAATTCTGAGGATACTCTTGGGGCAGCGCTTCATAGACGTATAGTCCAGTAGCAGGGTTAACGAAGGCATATCCATGCAAGGAAACAACCCGATTTCCAGGCGCTACAATGTCCGGCTTGACCACGTGGTCCAGCAGCGTGGGTCCCTTGGAGCTGTAGCTGGCGATCAAGGAGTTGGATCGCAGCGGGCTGCCTGCGGTCTTCATGGCGCCCACGGTGATCACGTAAGGGTCGTTGCCCGGCGAGGTGATGGTCGCATAGCCGCTGGTGCCCATGGAGTTGTCCCGGCCGTAGTTGCCTGCTGCAGCCACCACAACGATGCCGGCTTTCCAGGCGGCCTCGACGGCCTGGCACAAGGGGTCCAGCGTATAGCTCTCGAACACCTGGCGCCCGAGCGAGAGGTTCATGACCCGAATGTGCAATTTGCTTTGGAGGTTGATGGCCACTTGAATGGCGGAGATTACCCCGCTGTCGGTTCCCTGGCCGTTCTGATCCAGGACGCGAAGATTGATTAAGTTTGCGTTGGGCGCGATGCCTTTAAACGTGCGAGCGTAGGTCGAGTAATTGGAACTCTTCCCGCTCCCCGCGATGATTCCGGCGACGTGTTCGCCGTGCCCGTAATAGTCGTTCGTGCCTCCGCCGACGAAATCTTGGCTGTAAATGATGCGGAGCTTGCCACCCCCCCCACCGGTGCTATACAGGTCGGTATGCCCGGTGATGCCGCTGTCAAGCACCGCGACGCCTATTCCGGTGCCGTCCCAGCCGGATTGCCAGGCGACCTTTGCGTTCACCGCGGCTGCGGTATTGTCGAGGGCGCCGTTCAATCGGCGGTCGGGGGAGATGTAAACTACGTCAGGGTCGTCCGCCAGGGCGTCGAGCGACTCCACCGGGACGGAATAATGCGCCCCTTTGATGACGTCTAGGTTCCTTTTCAGCACCCCGCCTTTGTCCTGTACCCTCTGATGATGGGCATCGGTCGGCGCCTGGTTGAATTGGATGATGACATCCACCGTGGAGCCACTCGGGCCGCTTTTCAGGGCTTCAAGGTCTTGCGACACCTTGTGCTTGTGGCCGTCGGCAAGGGACAGTCCGGCAGCCAGCAGGATGATCAGCGCCAAGAGCGCGAGCCGCGTGCCCCAAGTGGTTGTCTTTAGGACGCTGTCGTTAGAGGGTCGCCTTGTTCCAAGTGTGGCAGACATGAGCTGAGCTCCTAAACTGATATGAAGGGCCAATGGGGGGACGGGCCCGATGTCTTGAGTGTTGTCAGAACTGTGAGTATCAAGGCTGACCGCAAAGGCATCGATAGTACAGGCAGGGCACAGGTGTAGTACCAACGTACAGCCGGTTTTGTATATCAGGGGTGGGTCAAGGGGTGTCCTCTCCCCCTGAGTTGAGAGCAGGCTCTTGCGCCTGGAATGCAGTATCCCTTTCAATACAAGACTCTAGCCGTACTATTCCCAATACATGGTTCAGCTATCAAGATTTGCTGGTAAAGGACCGCGTTCTGCGCTTTGCGGGGCCTCGGAGCGGTGAAAATTACCACGGGGTTCACTCTGGCTAGGGAACGGTCTGTTTGCTGGTCTGTCCATTCGTAAGGCTTGGGCGCTCCTTTATCCGGTAAGAGCACAACAGGAGTTAATCAGCAGAGAGCAGGAACGAGCGTGGTAGCAATTGCTGCGAAGAACTACTGGAGCAACACCTGGCGTGACGCCCAGTCACTCGGGATTCCTGGCCTCACGTTTATCTTCACTCAGCTGATCGGAGGGCTGCCATTACTGGTTTACGCCCTCGTGCACTGGCACTCGGATGATTTTTTCCGATATAACTGCTTTCTAACCGTCGCTTTGTGCGCTTCCGTACTCAAAGTGAACTTGCCAGGCATCAAGGCCACGATGTCGGCGAATTTCCTCTTTATTCTGGTCGGCATCCTTGACCTCTCCTATTCCGAGACGATGCTGATGGGGTGTCTCGGGGGACTTGTGCAGACCCTGTGGCACTCCAATCCGCGTCCCCGCCCGATTCAATGGCTCTTTAATCTGGCAAACCTCGCCCTCTCCATTAGCGCCGCAGAGCTTGTGTTTCACAGTAAAATCGCCGCCGGTGTCGGATTTCGCTTGCCACTCTTGATAGCCGCGGCAGCGACGACCTACTTCGCCTTCAATACCTTCTCCGTTTCCGGCGTCATCGCGATGACGGAGGGAGGCAACCCCGTCCATGTCTGGAAGGAATGCTATTTGTGGGCCTTCCCTTATTATTTGCTCGGTGCGCTGATCGCTTGTGGGGTGAGCGCCATCAACCGGCTGGTCGGCTGGCAATTCGGTCTTCTCGCCTTCCCCGTCGTTTATTTGATCTACCGCTCCTACCGGACCTACTTGAACCGCCTTGAAGCGCAAAAGCAGCACGCCGAGACGCAAAAGAAGCACGCCGAGGAAATTGCCGCGCTTCACTTGCGCACCATCGAAGCGCTTTCCCTGGCAATCGAAGCGAAGGATCACACCACTCACGATCATCTGCGGCGAGTGCAAGTCTACGCGGTCGAGATTGCCAAGGAGCTTGGCCTGGACCCGGACCATTTGAACGCCATTCGCGCCGCCGCGATGCTCCACGACATTGGCAAGCTCGCCGTGCCCGAGCACATTCTCTCGAAGCCTGGGCGCCTCACCCCGGAAGAGTTCGAGAAAATGAAAATTCACCCTATCGTGGGCGCGGAGATACTGGATCGCGTCCAATTCCCGTATCCCGTGGTGCCCATTGTCCGCTCCCACCACGAAAAATGGGACGGCTCTGGTTATCCGGACGGCCTGAAAAGCGAAACCATCCCAATCGGGGCGAGAATCCTTTCGGCCGTCGATTGCTTCGATGCCCTCGCTTCCGAGCGGCCCTACCGGCAAGCGATGACTCCTCAAGAGGCCATGATGGCACTGAAAGCGGAGAAAGGCCGGAGTTTCGATCCTCGCGTTGTCGAGGTCATAGAACGCCGCTATGCCGAATTAGAGGAAATGGTCAACACCGCGGAAACCGGTAGGAAGCGCTTAGACATTGCGCCGAGTGTGCCTCTTCCCGTAGCTCCGTCCTCGGGTTTCGCGGAAGTGGCGAATGACGCTGAAGTCCGCGCAACCTCCTTCGTGACTTCCATTATCTCGGCGCGCCAGGAAGCTCAGCTCCTTTTTGAACTTGCCCAAACGCTCGCGAATTCCCTGAGCTTAAAGGAAACTCTCTCGGTGGTTGCGATCCGCTTGAAGCAATTGATTCCCCACGACTCCATCGCCTTCTTTGTTTGCCAGGAAGGTATTCTGATTCCTGAATACGTCCACGGTGTGGACTACGACCTTTTCTCCTCCGTCCGAATTCCATTGGGACAAGGTCTTTCCGGCTGGGTGGCGCGAAATGAGAAGCCCATAACGAACGGCAATCCCGCCGCAGAAACTTCCCATCTCGGGAAATCCTCTCGCGTAACGGCTTTGCAGTCGGCACTGTGCGTCCCGCTTCGTGGCCGAGAGGGCGTTGCGGGAGTGCTGACGCTCTACTGCCGCGAAAAGAACAGCTTCACCAAAGAACACCTCCGCATGCTTCTGGCGGCCAGCTCCAAACTCGGCGTCTCCGTCGAGAATGCCCTCCAATACGAGAAAGCGCAAAGCACGGCGAGCACCGATTATCTCACTGGCCTGCCCAACGCCAGATCGATTTGTCAGCATCTTGAAAAAGAGCTGTCCCGGGTCCGGCGCACAAAAAAACCGCTGGCCGTGCTGCTATGCGACCTCAACGGCTTCAAGAAGGTGAATGACACCTTTGGACACCTCACCGGGAATAAGCTGCTTCAGGAAATTGCTGCCAGATTCAAGTCGTCCTGCCGCGAGTACGACCAGGTCGGGCGCCTTGGTGGAGACGAGTTCGTCTTTATTCTCCCGGAGCTGGCAAAAGACCAAGTCCCGGAGATGGAAAGTCGATTGAACCGGGCTGTACAAGAGGCAAGCCGGTCCTCATGTGCTGAGATGGTCGTCTCCGTCAGCGTAGGAAGCGCCTTTTACCCGGTTGACGGCGCCTCTGGAGAAGAGCTTCTTTCTGAAGCGGACCGCAGCATGTACGCGGTCAAAGAAAAACACTATGCGAAGGCCAAATCTGTGTCCTAGCCCGGATTTCTCACGACTCACGCGTTGGCAATCCCGCAGAAGCGAACCCCAAACCTGTCATCTTGAGGCGAACCGACGGCGTTCGCTGAAGGATCTCAATCCACACAGCGTGCTTGAAGCGAACGTTGAGATTCTTCGCCCATCCTCATCGGATGGGCTCAGAATGACACAATCCTCCATGCTCACTTTCTCAGGCAGCCGCGTCCTTGTGAGAAATGCGGGCTAGAGCCCCTACAAGGCAATTCACGGTCAGTGATGGCGATTTGGGGGCGCGGAAGAAAGGTGCTGTACGAGATGGTGACCGGGCGGGTTCAGATGTAGGCGAGGCAAGACCCGCAATGCAGCACTGAATTGCAGCTAGGCTGAGGAGGTGGGGTGAATCCCGCGGAAGCCAGTCCTAGTCCTCGCCCAGAATCACATTCGAGGTTTCTGAAGCGACCTGGTTGCTGGTGCCCCACAGGACGCTGGTTCCCCAGACCACGCTGAAGGCCGCGTCGGTGCTCGTGCCCCAGCAAACGCTGCCGCTCCAGACCACGGACGTACCGTTCACGAAAACGTTCGTTCCCCAGACAACCGAAGTACCCCACAGGACCGAACTGTCCCAGGTGGAACCAGCGGCGGTCACCACATAGACGGCATTTTGCGTGGAGTCATAGACGGCGGTGGGGGAAAGCGCAGAGCCCGTTACCGGGTCGGAGTTCGCCAGGGCGGCACCAATGTCCAGATAGCCGGCTCCGACGGTGAAAATATCGTACTGGCTGACATAGGTTGCAGCCGTAACGGGATCGACTGTAGTGCTGGTGCTGGGGAACGCTTTATAGGCGGTCTTCATCAACCGCGCTTTCACTTGGTCCGGCGTAAGCTTACCGTTGGCCTGTAACAAGAGCGCAGCCGCTCCGCTTACCACCGGCGTGGCCATGCTGGTTCCGCTCAGAAAATAATAGTCACTCGCCGTGGATGGGTTGGAGGAGCCAAAAGTCGGGTTGTAATAACTGAAAAAGACCAAATTCTGGGGATACTGTTGCGGTAGCGCTTCATAGAAGTAGTATGATCCACCAGGGTTAGGGTTGACGAAGGGAGGTCCATACAAGGAAACAACCCGATTTCCTGGCGCTACAATGTCCGGCTTGACCACGTGGTCCAGCAGCGTGGGTCCCTTGGAGCTGTAGCTGGCGATCAAGGAGTTGGATCGCAGCGGGCTGCCTGCGGTCTTCATGGCGCCCACGGTGATGACGTAAGGGTCGTTGCCCGGCGAAGTGATGGTCGCATAGCCGCTGGTGCCCATGGAGTTGTCCCGGCCCGAGTTGCCGGCGGCGGCGACAACGACGATCCCCTTCTTCCAAGCGGCCTCCACGGCCTGGCACAAGGGGTCCAGCGTATAGCTCTCGAACACCTGGCGGCCGAGCGAGAGGTTCATGACCCGGATGTGCAATTTGCTCTGGAGGTTGATGGCCACTTGAATGGCGGCGATCACCCCGCTGTCGGTTCCCTGGCCGTTCTGGTCGAGAACGCGGAGATTGATTAAGTTTGCGTTGGGGGCGATGCCTTTGAAGGTGCGAGCGTAGGTCGAGTAATTGGAACTCTTCCCGCTCCCCGCGATGATTCCGGCGACGTGTTCGCCGTGCCCGTAATAGTCGTTCGTGCCCCCGCCGACGAAATCTTGGCTGTAAATGATGCGGAGCTTGCCACCCCCGCCACCGGTGCTATACAGGTCGGTATGCCCGGTG
>QHYP01000020.1 GCA_003224195.1 Acidobacteriota bacterium
TATGCACGTCAGTTCAGCCAACGAGGATGATGCACACATAGTTCCACTGCGCGAAAACGTCCAAGTCCTTTAGTTGCGGGTACTTACGAAATATCCAGCCACCTCTGAATAGGGACGATCTGTCACGTCAAGCCGGGCAAGGGCCGGCCGAGGTGGCTATCCTCTTCAAAACTTTGTGCTTAGGAGAGAACAAGAGCGGGTAGCGCGTTGGAGTCAATTTGTCCCCGCTGATTGATACCCTCTCGGGGTCTTTAGAGCGAGGACGAGTCTGCGGAGATCGCTTCGCGCGCGGGGTGAGGGTTTGGGGCTCTGGGCTGGGAGACCAACCCACGGCTTGCACTACCGGCATGAGGTCAGAACAGAGGTTTCATCGCCGTTAGTTCTGTGTTTCGGCTTGCGTTTCGCCGATCAAAAAACCGCTCTCGGCTTCTGCTCCGAGAACCCGCGTCCACATCAGCGTTGCGCTTCCCTCGCCGTGGGGATGCCTGAATCGCACGCGCTGGCCCGCGCTGAGTCCGACGCCCTTGTGAGTTGCGCAGAAGCCCTCTTCGCTTATGTCGCGGAGCACGCCCTGAATCTCTATGCCGGGGTCCTCCTCAGAAGCGAAGAGAACTTCACCCGCGCACAGGTGTCGCGAGCTGCGGCGCCTTTCGATCAGTGCGTCGCTCCGGCTCTGATCGAGATGCAGTAACGTGGTTTTCATTTTGAATCCCATATGCCTTCAGTTTGCGAGTCAGCGTGCGCCGGGAAATGCCGAGCACCTTGGCTGTCTTCGCGTGGTGTCCCCCCGTTTGACTGAGAACTCGAAAGATCATCTCCCGCTCCATCGCTTCCAGGCTGTTGGCCTGCGGCGCGGCCGCCTGTCCAGTAGAGACTTTTCCAGAGATGGAAAGCAGCGTAGGCGGAAGTTCCTTGCCGTCGGCAAGCAGCGCAGCACGCACGATTGTGTTGCGGAGTTCCCGAACGTTGCCGGGCCAATCGTGGTTGGCTATCGCTTCGACCGTGGCGAGCGCAAAGCGCATGGAAGGATCGTGTTGATGGAGAAAGAACTTCGCCAGCGGCAAGATATCCTCGCGCCTCTCGCGCAGGGGCGGAACGTGGAGATGAACTTGAGCCAGGCGATGATACAGATCGCTGCGGAACCTGCCGTATCGAATGGCCTCTTCCAGGTTCTGATTCGTTGCGGTCACGATTCGAGCGTCTACCGTTACTTTTCGCACGCCGCCAAGCCGAAAATAGGGCACCCCATCGAGCACGCGCAGCAGCTTTACCTGCATTCTCGGCTCGAGTTCGCCGACTTCGTCGAGAAAGAGGGTTCCCGAGTCCGCCAGCTCAAACAACCCTTGTTTGGGCCCCTGCGCCCCGCTGAATGCACCCTTCTCATATCCAAACAGCTCGCTCTCGATGAGGTGCTCGGGGAGGGCCGCGCAGTTGACGTCAACCCAGGGCTTGCTGCAGCGGAGAGAATGATGGTGAAGGGCTCGCGCAATCAACTCCTTGCCGACGCCACTCTCACCCGTGATGAGGACGGCGGCGTTGCTCCGGGCAACGCGCACGACAACGCTCATCAGTTCTCGCATCGCCTCGCTGCGATAGACCGCGGGCATGCCGAGATACGCCTCGCAGGGCTCCACGCAATCCGCGCTGCCAGGAGGGACCATTGGAGAACTACTTTGTTCGATGGGATCTTTTGCGTCCATAGTACGAACAGTGGAAAACGGAGACAAAAAGTCAAACTTTCGTCCTAGTCAAGCAGACATACGTCAAAAGCTAACAGGACATTCTGGCTCCCCCCATCGGTACACTGGGACAAGATGCCCCTGCCACTGGTCGTCATTCGGCCCCCTCCCGTGAGCTCTGTCTATAAGTGGTTTGTTTTCTTAGTAATATCAGAACTTCTCAAGGCAAGAACCCTGGCATGCCATGTGCATTGCATCCCCGGGCAGGAGTGCTGACCACCTTGAAAGTTCTCCCTTTCCGAGCCCAGCTTTTCATCGCGGCGGTGATCGTCTTTGGCGGGCTTGTCTTACGGGTTGGCCTCACGCAGCACGCAACGGACGACTTCGGGCTTTTTGCATGTTTTCTGTTGCTGACCCTCCTGGCTTCCGGTCTGAAGGTCAATCTCCCCGGCGTTACCGGAACGATGTCCGTGATTTTCCTTTTCGTGCTGATCGGAATACAGGAACTCGGTCTCGGACGCGTGCTTCTGATGAGCTGCGTCGGCTCCGTCGGCCAGTGTGTGTGGAACGCCAAGAGCAGGCCGAAGCTGGTGCAGGTGGCTTTCAACGTCGCCAGTATGGCCACGGCAACTGCGACGTGCTATTGGACCTTCCACTCTCAACTGCCTGCGTTCTTCGGTGAAAGCACTGCCTTGAAGCTGGCCGCCGCCGCGTGCGTTTTCTTCCTGACCAATACGATCCCCGTGGCGTGCGTCATCGCCTTGACGGAGAACAAACCGCTAAGGAAAGTTTGGTCGGAATGCTATTTTTGGTCGTTCCCGTATTATCTGGCCGGCGCGGCGCTTGCCGGACTCATTGCCCTGGTGGATCGCGCCGGAGGCCGGCCGACTTCCCTATTGCTCTTCCCTGTCATTTACCTCGTCTATCGTTCCTACCGGCTGTACCTGACGCGACTCGAAGCCGAGAAAAATCACGTTGAGGAGATGGCTGCTCTGCATCTTCGCACCATCGAGGCCCTGGCGCTGGCCATTGAGGCGAAGGACCAAAGGACGCACGATCATTTGCGCCGCGTGCAAGCGTACGCGGTTGGCATCGGGAAGGAAATGGCCTTGAGCGATTCTGACATGGAAGCTCTCCGAGCCGCGGCCATATTGCACGACATCGGCAAGCTTGCTGTGCCAGAGCATATCATTTCGAAACCCGGCAAGCTTACACCCGAAGAATTCGAGAAAATCAAAATCCATCCCATGGTCGGCGCAGAGATTCTGGAACGCGTGAATTTCCCCTATCCGGTGGTGCCCATTGTCCGGGCGCACCACGAGAAGTGGAATGGGGGCGGCTATCCCATCGGACTCCGGGGTGAAGAGATTCCCATCGGCGCTCGAATCCTCTCCGTCGTAGATTGCTTCGATGCTCTCGCCTCCGATCGTTCCTACCGTCCCGGGCTGACCGGGGAGGATGCACTGCGGCAAGTGGAATCGGAAGCCGGGAAGAGCTTCGATCCTAAGGTGGTCGACTGTTTGAAACGCCATCTGCTCGAGCTCGAGAAAGACGCGCAAGTACAAGAGAGCGTCAAGAAGTTGATATCAGTCGGCGTGAAGATCGACAGAAGCGTCCAGCCCGCTGCTGGATTTGAAATTACCTCGCAAGCTTCAACCTTGGTCCATAAAAGCCCAATTGACTTCCTGGCGTCGATCGCTTCCGCGAGGCAGGAAGTGCAGACGTTGTACGAATTGAGCCAAGAACTCGGAAACTCGCTCAGCCTGGACGACACGCTCTCTGTTCTATCGGTCCGGCTCAAACGTCTGATCCCGCACGATTCGATCGTCATCTATGTGAACAAGGATGGTCGGCTTGTCCCGGAATACGTCAGCGGAGAGAATCATGCCGTCTTGACTTCCTTGCAGATTCCACTCGGCGAAGGCGTGTCCGGATGGGTCGCGGCAAATCGCAAGCCGATCGTGAATGGAAATCCGGCAGTGGAGCCCGGCTACCGTGGAAACCCCGCAAAGTATTCGACGCTTCGCTCGGCGATGGCAGTGCCGCTCGAGAGCGTCAGCGGCGTGGTGGGAGTGCTGACTCTGTACCATGCTCACGCCGATGCCTTCTCCCGAGATCACGTTCGAATCCTGACAGCGATTCAGTCAAAGCTCGCGCTTTCCGTCGAAAACGCATTGAAGTTCCGGATGGCGGAGAGCTCTGCGACCACCGATTACCTCACCGGCTTGCCCAACGCGCGGTCTCTCTTCCTGCACCTCGATAGCGAGCTGGCGCGATGCAAGCGCACCACCATGCCGCTGACCGTGCTTGTCTGTGACCTCGACGGCTTCAAGCAGGTTAATGATCGCTTTGGTCACCTCGTTGGAAATCAGGTGCTCCGGAGCATCGCCCAGAAACTGAAGGAGGCCTGCCGCGAATATGATTATGCGGCGCGCATGGGCGGGGACGAGTTTGTGCTGGTTCTACCCGGATTGAAGCCCGAAACCGTGCAGGCGACGGAAAGCCGGCTTCATCGGCTCGCTGTCGAAGTAGGCCGCGAGGTGTGTGGTGAATCGCTGCTTGCACTAAGTGTGGGGCATGCCTCTTATCCGACGGCCGGACTCGATGCGGAGGACCTCCTCGCCGCAGCCGACCGGCGCATGTACGTCGAGAAGCAGGAACATCGTAACGAATCGTATACCAGGGCCGCCCTCTTGAGCCTCGAGTGCTCCGCGACAAAGGTATGCTGATCCTCAGCAGGACGAAAGTCCTCCTGTATGTGGCACCGAATCCTTTTGCGGCATCTGCTCGCGTTGTTGCTGACAGCGCTCCTTGGAGGGCTCCTCGGCGCCACTCTGGTGCGTTTCGCGCCGGGGTTCGGCGTGGATGAGCGGGAACTGGACACCCGGCTGCATGAAGACAGCATCCAGGCGCTTCGCCACTCACGCTCAAACGAACGCAATCTTCTCAGGTTTTACGCCGACTACTTGGCCGGAGCCGTCCACGGAAATCTGGGAGTTTCTCATTCCTTCGCTCGCCCTGTAACTGATCTGTTCGCCGAGCGCTTGCCGGTCACTCTGCGGACTGTCGCGCTCGGCCTTGCCGGTGGGTGGGTGCTCGGTCTTCTGCTGGCGTTGCCTGTGGCCACGCTTCGCGGGTGGAGCTACGAATTCTTCTCTTCCCTAGCCTGCGGGGCGTTCTTGTGTCTCCCCTCGGCGGTCGTTGCCATCCTCTTTCTCTATTTCGGCGGGCCGGTAGCTCTTGCCGTTTGCACCGTGGTCTTCCCGCGTATTTTCCGATACGCCCGAAACCTGCTGCTGCAGACCTACGCTTTGCCCCATGTCCTGACTGCTAGGGCCAAGGGCCTCTCCGGGACGCGGATTCTGCTCTGGCATATTTTCCCCGCTGCCGCTCCCCAGCTCCTCGCGCTCGCCGGTGTTTCCGTGAGCATGGCCCTGGGTGCGGCGATTCCGATCGAAGTGATCTGTGATTCCCCTGGAATCGGTCAACTGGCCTGGCAAGCCGCGCTGAGCCGCGATTTGCCTCTCCTGGTGAACATGACGTTGTTTGTGACCCTGGTGACGCTCGCAGCAAACTCGGCTTCCGATCTAACGTCGAAGGCCTTGGTGAAACAGGCCGCATGAATACAATCCGCCAAATCGCCGCAGTGCTTCTCGGGATCATTTTTCTCGCGACTCTTTTTGCGGGAGCCTTTGCTCCCGCTCCCTATGCCAAACAGTTTCGCGAATCCCCGAACGCTTCACCCTCCCGGATGCATCTCCTGGGAACGGACGAATTGGGCCGGGACCTTTTCTCCCGGCTTCTCTACGGCAGTCGTGTCTCGCTTCTGTTGGCGCCCGCGGCAGCGCTGCTGGCGACGAGTATCGCCGCGTTGGTCGGGGGCCTGGCCGGCTATGCCGGTGGCTGGCTTGAGCGCATTGCGATGGCGGGCACGGATTTATCTATGTCCCTGCCCTGGCTCTTTCTCCTGCTGACCGTGCGTGCCGTGCTGCCCCTCAACGTGCCTCCGGCTGCTTCGCTACTGATCACCTTTGCGCTCCTCGGGTTGTTTGGCTGGGCCGCGTCCGCGCGCGTGATTTGCGCCGGAGCGCGCAGCTTGCGCAACTCTGACTTCGTGTTGCAGGCAAAGGCATGCGGTTGCCCTTCCCTGCGCGTCTTGGCAAGACACGTATTGCCGAACCTCCGGCCCGCGCTGTTCGCACAGCTCTTGATTTCCATCCCGGTGTTTATCCTCACAGAAGCAAACTTGGGTATTTTGGGCCTTGGTGTATCGGAACCGCTGCCTTCCTGGGGCGGCTTGCTCCGCGGGCTCGAAAACTGGGGCGCCGTTCAAGCGAATCCATGGAGGCTCGCGCCGTTGCTGTTGTTGCTCATCGTTGTGAGCTGCTTTCAGCTCATCCTGCCTCGGGAGGACTTTGCGGCATGAGACGCCTCACGCTCGCATTGATTGCCGCAAGCATTCTCTTGTCCGGAGTTCTCCCCGCGAAGTCACAATCCGGCGGCGAATTGCATTTCGTCCTGCGCGCGGAACCAAAGACGTTCGACCCCATGCTCGTCGATGAGGAGGCCTCCGAGACGATTCGCTTTCTGACGGGCGGCGTGCTAATTCGCGTTAACCGGAAGACGCAGGCGCTGGAACCCGAACTGGCAGCGTCCTGGAAAGTATCTCAGCGTGGGAAAAAGATCAGTTTCCACTTACGCGATGGCCTGTCCTTTTCCGACGGAACTCCGTTTAGCGCGGAAGACGTCGCATTCACGATGCGGAAATTGCTGGATCCCAACCTGCATTCCCCCACCGGTGACTCTTTCCGGTCCTCGGAAGGTTCCGTTCGCGTGGCTGCCCCAAGCGCCCGCGATGTCATCATCGAGTTTCCAGCTCCCGTCGCTGGTCTCGAACGGCTCTTTGACCAGGTGGCCATCGTTTCTTCGCGTTCCCCCAAGAAGGAAACGGCCGTCCTGGGGCCCTTTACCGTCGCCGAGTACAAATCTGGCGCGTACGTCTTGCTGAAACGCAATCCTTACTACTGGAAAAAGGACGCGCACGGCCAGAGGTTGCCGTATCTGGATTCTATCCGATTGGACATCCAGCAGAACCGCGACCTCGAACTCTTGCGCTTCAAGCGCGGTGAGATTCAACTGATAAACAACCTCGATGCCTCTTATTTTGAAAATCTTGCCAAAGAAGAGCCGGCCGCCGTTCATGACATTGGCCCGTCTCTCGATGCCGAGCACATGTGGTTCAACCAGGTTCCGGCTGCGCCCATACCGGATTTCAAGAAGAAGTGGTTCCGTTCCGCGAACTTTCGCCTGGCAGTATCGGAAGCCATAAGTCGCGAAGACCTCTGCCGGGTCGTGTTCAGCGGCCACGCCCGCCCTGCCGTGGGACCGGTTTCTCCCGCAAATCTCTTCTGGTTTAATAGGTCGCTGCAACCTCATCCGCACGCCCCACAAGAGGCCCTTCGCCGCTTGCAACAGGATGGATTCCGCTTTGATGGACACGTCTTGCGCGATGGCGAAGGCCATGCCGTCGAATTCTCGATCGTCACGAACGCCGGAAACAAGTCCCGGGAACAGATGGCTGCGATGATCCAGCAGGATCTGGAACAGATCGGGATTCGGCTCAACATTGTAACGTTGGACTTCCCCTCGCTCATTGAGCGTATTTCCCGCACTTTCGATTACGAGCTGTGCCTGCTTGGATTCGTCAACGTGGATTTGGATCCCAACGGGCAGATGAATGTGTGGCTGAGCTCATCCAGCAACCATCAGTGGAACCCGGAGCAAAAATCGCCCGCTACCCCTTGGGAAGCAGAAATCGATCGCCTCATGCAAGCACAGGCCTCTACACCGGACCAGAATCAACGCAAGCGTTCCTTCGATCAGGTCCAGAAAATCGTTTGGGATCAGCAGCCATTCATCTACCTGGTGAACAAGAATGCGCTCGCAGCCATCTCGCCGGCCTTGGCGAATACTTCGCCTGTCGTGTTGCGGCCCCAGACGTTTTGGAACGTCGAGAGTCTCTACTATTCCAACCAGGGCCGCGGAGTAGGCCAGTGAGCGCGACGCCTCCACTCCTTTCGCTCCGCCTTTCGGCCGATTATCCAAACAAGCCGAATGTGCTCCGCGACGTTTCCTTCGAGATGTACCCTGGGGAGATTCTTGGCCTGATCGGGCAGAGCGGCTCCGGGAAAAGCACGCTTGCGCTCGCAATCCTCAGGTTGCTGCATCTCCGTCGAGGCGGCCAGCGCGGCGAGATCTGGTTTCAAGGGCGCAGCCTGATGAGGCTCTCGGAGCGAGAGATGCGAGCCTTGCGCGGGCGTGAGCTTGGACTGGTGCTGCAAAGCCCGCTTTCCGCGCTCAACCCCGCGCTTCGGATTGGCACACAACTGGAAGAGGCTTGGCGGGCTCACGCCGATGGGTCGCGCGACGCGGTTCGCAGTGCGATCCTCGAAACGTTGTCGAGCGTCAGTTTGCCCGCCGAGGCGGCGCTCCTCCGGCGTTATCCCTCGCAACTCAGCGTGGGGCAGGCGCAGAGAGTGCTCATCGCCATGGCGATCTTGCACCGCCCCGCTCTTCTGATCGCGGATGAGCCGACCAGCGCACTCGATGTCATCACCCAGGCGGAAATTCTGCAGCTCTTTGTCCGGCTGAATCGCGAATTTCGAATCGCCATCCTGTACGTCTCCCACGACTTGCTTTCCGTCGCGTCCCTCTGTCACCGGATTGCCATCCTTCACGACGGCGAGATCGTTGAGTTAGACGCGGCGGAACAAATCTTGCGATCACCGCAGCATCCTTACACTCGACGTCTCATCTCCTCGCTCCCCAGTCATCCGATTGCGATGCGGGAAGAACTCGCTGTGGCAACTGATCAGGCTTGTGTGCCCGCGGAGCCCCGCTAACAAACCACCTCAGGATCAGGTCGCTCAACATGACCCCGGCGCGTTCGAGCGGTAGCGTGGGTCGCACAGGGTGAAGCAGCGCATCCCGGGGATGAGCGCGTACTACTTTGTCACCGTGCGGTAGGGCTGGAGTGCGCGAAAACGGGCCGGCCGATCCCTTAACCAGCCTGTGAATGGAGCTCTCCGCGGGTTTTTCGACAGCAACTATCATCAACACGGCGATAATCGGGTAAACTGGTTTACTGTCCTCGATAATCTTCCCAGGGGGCTTCACGACTCCCGACGTTTCGGAAGACAGTTATCGAGAGAAAAGCTTCCTAATGCATGAGGCTCGAATTCATAACTTAGTTCCACAAAAAGGACAAATCCGTGAGCACTTACACGCTACCTGAAACGCACGAAGAGCCAGCCGGGGTGAGCCCCGTCAAGTACGTTTATTTTTTCGCCGATGGAAAAGCCGAAGGCAACGGCACGATGAAGAACGAGTTAGGGGGCAAAGGCGCAGGCTTGGCCGAGATGACCAATGCCGGACTGCCGGTTCCTCCCGGCTTCACCATCCAGACAGAGGCATGCCGTGAGTACATGCGTAGTGGCGGAAAGGTGTCTCCTGAAGTCACGCACCAGCTGGAAGACGCGCTCCGACGCCTGGAGCAACTGCAGAGTCAGAGGTTGGGCACAGGCGAAAACCCGCTACTGGTCAGCGTACGCTCCGGGGCAAAGTTCTCCATGCCGGGAATGATGGACACCATCCTCAACCTCGGGCTCAACGATCAGAGCGTGGAATCGCTGGCCCGGCGAAGCAACAATCCCCGCTTTGCTTACGATTCTTACCGGCGTCTCATCCAAATGTTCGGGAATGTCGTTCTTGAGATTCCCAAACTCGCTTTCGACGAAGTCTTCGACAAAAAGAAGAAACAGAAGAAGGCTAAGCTCGACACGGAGCTCGATGCCCGGGCTCTGAAGGAAGTGATTCAGGAATACAAGAAAGTTGTCAAGAAGCACGTCGGGCGGGACTTTCCCCAGGACCCGCGCGAACAGCTCATCATGGCTCGAGATGCCGTCTTCCGCTCCTGGAACAACCAGCGCGCGCAGACTTACCGGCGCATTAACAACATCGATGACCTGCTCGGAACCGCCGTCAATGTGCAAGCAATGGTATTCGGGAATCTTGGCGAGACCAGCGGTACCGGCGTTGGCTTCACGCGTAATCCTGCAATCGGCTCGAAGGAGTTTTATGGCGAATTCCTGATGAATGCGCAGGGAGAAGATGTGGTGGCCGGCATCCGCACGCCGGTTCCGATTCTTGAACTGCAGAAGATCATGCCGGAGGTTTACAAGCAGCTCCGCGAGATCACCACTCGCCTGGAAAAGCATTATCGCGACATGCAGGATTTCGAATTCACCATCCAGGACGGCAAGCTCTACATGCTGCAGACGCGGAATGGCAAGCGGACAGGACTAGCTGCCGTGCGCGTTGCCATTCAGATGGTGGAAGAGGGCCTGATCACAAAGGAAGAAGCGATCTTCCGCGTCGAACCCAACCAGCTTTACGACTTTTTGGTTCCACGATTGGATGAGAAGAAAGTGAAGATCGAAGTTCTCGCAACCGGCTTGCCGGCGTCCCCGGGCGCTGCCGTCGGGCAGATTGTGTTCACCGCGGATGAGGCGGTGGAAAAGGCGGGGCACGGCAGCAAGAGAAATCCCGTCATCCTGGTCAGAGCGGAAACTACTCCGGAAGATATTCACGGCATGGAAGTGGCTGCGGGCATTCTAACTTCGCGCGGCGGCATGACCAGTCATGCAGCGGTAGTCACGCGCGGTATGGGGAAGTGTTGTGTAGCAGGGGCGGGCGACATAGAAGTAAACGAGAAGGCTCGCGAGATGAGGGTGAAAGGCCAGGTATTCAGGCAGGGCGACTGGATTTCGCTCGACGGAACGACCGGCCGTGTAATCAAGGGCAAGCTCAATACCCTCGATGCAAAGCCCGATGATCCTGAACTGATGAAGTTCATGAGCTGGGCGGAGCCGTTCCGCAAACTGGGGGTGCGAGCCAACGCGGACATTCCACGAGATGCCATCCAGGCGCGTGCGTTTGGCGCCGAGGGCATCGGATTGTGTCGCACCGAGCACATGTTCTTCGCTGAGGACCGCATCCCTTACATGCGTGCCATGATTCTGACAGACAATGAGAAAGATCGCCGCGCGGCGCTGAAAAAACTGCTACCCATGCAGCGCGCCGATTTCATCGGCCTGTTTCGCGTAATGGATGGTCTGCCCGTAACCATTCGCCTCCTGGATCCGCCGCTGCACGAGTTCCTGCCCAAGCGCGAAGAACTGATGGTCGAGACCGCGGTGCTGGAAGCAACGAAGCCGCGCTCACCGAGGTTGAAAAAGTTGAAGGGCCTGCTCCGAAGGGTAGAGGAGCTACACGAGTTTAATCCCATGCTCGGACATCGCGGCTGCCGGCTAGGCATCACGTATCCCGAGATTACTGAGATGCAAGCGCGCGCAATTTTCGAGGCGGCCGTAGTCGTCGCGAAGGAAGGCGTCAAGCCCCACGCGGAGGTAATGATCCCGCTGACGGCCACGTTGAAGGAGATGGCCCATCAGGGCGGCATCGTTCGACGAGTGGCCGAAGAAGTCTTTAAGGAAAAGGGAGCGAAAGTGCATTACATGGTGGGGACGATGATCGAGTTGCCGCGAGCTGCGCTGATCGCGGACGAGATCGCCAAGGAAGCCGAGTTCTTCAGCTTCGGCACCAATGACCTTACCCAGACCACGTTCGGGTTCTCGCGCGACGACGTGAACAAAGTGCTGCCGACCTATCTTGCGGAAGGCATC
This sequence comes from Acidobacteriota bacterium, assembly GCA_003224195.1. GTDB lineage: Bacteria > Acidobacteriota > Terriglobia > Acidiferrales > UBA7541 > Acidiferrum. The sequence continues at coordinate 11,423 of QHYP01000020.1, forward strand.
ATCAAACAGGATCCCTTCGCCGTGATTGATCGCGACGGCGTGGGTGAATTGGTTCGCATCGCAATCGAACGCGGACGCAAGACCCGTTCCAATCTGGAGGTGGGAATTTGCGGCGAGCACGGCGGCGACCCGTCGTCGGTTGAGTTCTGCCATGCGGTTGGGATGGATTATGTTGCCTGTTCCCCATTTCGCGTGCTAACCGCGCGGCTCGCTGCGGCACAAGCCGGTGCGAGCGATAGGTTGAAGGCAGAGATCGGAAGGACAAAATAGACAGTCAGGCAGACAGAAAGCCATCGAATACATCCAAATGTTGAGTGTACGCCGGCCCGCCTTCTTTCGAGGATCATCCCATGCAATTAGATACTGAAGAGTCCGCATTGCAGTACATGGATTACGCGCCCGCGGATTTGAATCCACAACCATCTCCCTAAGGATCCTTCGATTTCTGCTTGCACCGGACATTTCTCAGTGGTCTAAGGATAAGCCAGCAGGCTGTAGGTCATACCGCTCAACCAAACCAGGAGAAAGGTCAAGGAAAGCCAGAACCCCAGCATCGACTCATTGTTCGGGAAGAGCTGCTGGTGCGCCCGGATCATCCGTGGGGCGTCAGAAAGTATTGAGAGCTTTCCTTTCTGAATGGGCCGGGCCTGGTAGACCATCTTGGCGATACGACAGAGAAAGAACAAGGTCACGATCGAGTTCAAGCTCGCTGCAACGAGAAAGACTAAGGTGAGCGCGTGCCCAAACATGCCTGGGTTCCCTCGACCGCCGTTTCGTTACTCACAGCGAACGGGATGGCGTGAGGCGATTTGCTGCGAAGAATTCCTAACGCCCAGTTGCCGCCGGGGCTTTCGAGGGCGCCGCCGCTGCCCCACTGGCTTGCAGAGCAGAACCAAACTCCAGGGCCTGCGCGGCGGACGGCGCTTTCATCCGGCGCAGGACAAAAAAGGCGAGTGTGGCCGCGATCACGTCGAAGACGATGGCGATGGCGAACACGCCCTGCCAGCCGGTCTTCGGCAACGTGAATTTAGCAGGAAACGGAGTCCAAACCGTGGGGACCACGGTGAGGACGAGGCCGTAGGTGACCAGCGCGCCGGCCACCGCAAGCAGCAAGGACTTCGTCTTTCGGCCAAGGTCCAGCTTAAGCGCCGTGGGAGCGAGGAAGAGCGCGAACAGCACCAGAGCGCCGCCAATCACGAGCAGGATGTCGGCCCGGAAGTCGAAGGCCTTGCCCGCGGCCAGCGCGGACCCGATGGGCACAAACACGGAGGCTGTACCCTTGGCGGTGTAGAGGAACCCGTAGTTCGCGGTAGCGTGTTTGCGGCCGAAGAAATCTCCGGTAGTAGCCGGAAACAGCGAGAAGATTTCGCCCCAGCCGAAAAAGGTAAACGCGCTGAAAATGACGAAAAGCAAGGGGTTATGGGCGAACTTGATGAGCGCGAAAATGGCCAATGCTTCTAGACCGAACGCGAGAGTCATCGTCTTCTCACGGCCGATGTGGTCGGAGACCCATCCCCAGAAGGGGCGGCAGAGCCCATTCACCAGACGGTCCGCGGACAGCGCGAACGTCAGCGCCGGCATGGTGAGCCACAGGAAGCTGACGGGGATCTTGTCAACCTTAAAGTCAACCGCCATTGGGTTGAGCTGGGCGACAGCCATCAAGCCCCCGGTCGCAACCATGGCCATCATCACGTACATGAGCCAGAAATGCGGCGTAGCGGCCATTTGCCCGGACGTGAAGTCCACCGCGCTCTGCCGCTTCTTCACCTCTTCGCCGCCGCGTTTCCTCCATGTGGCGGGCAGCGAACCGGCGGGGGGCGCCTTCAAAAATAGCGCGGCGATGACGACCACGACGCCCTGGATGATGCCCCAGCGGATGAAGGCGGCTTGGTAGCCCGCCGAGTTGATCATATTGGCGATGGGCGCAACGGTGAAAGCGGATCCCGCCCCGAAGCCAGCGGCCGTGAGCCCCGCCGCGAGCCCGCGGTGGTCGGGGAACCATTTTAGGGCGCTGCCGATTGCGGTGCCGTACACGATGCCGGCGCCCAGCCCCGAGAGGGCATAGGATCCATAGAGGGCGGTCAGCGACTCCGCTCTTCCGCTTGCGACCCAACCGAGCCCGGCCAGGACGCCTCCCAGCATGACGAGGAGCCTCGGTCCGAACTTGTCGACCAGCCAACCCTCGAAGGGGACGAGCCAGGTCTCAAGGAGAACGAACACGGTGAACGTGACCTGGATGAGGGCCTGCTCCTGCCGCAGGTGTTTCTGGAGTGGCGGCACGAAAAGCGTCCAACCGTACTGGAAGTTGGCCACCGCCACCATGCTGAGCACGCTGAAGAAGAGAATGATCCAACGATTGACTACCCGGGGGACAGCGGAGGCAATAGATGCGGATGCTACGCCCACAGATGCACCTCCTCATTTAAATGGGGCCGCGAGAGTTTAGATCTTCCTGCTGATCCCTAGGAATGTGTGCTTCCCCGCCCCGCGGAGACGTGCAAAGCCGCCCTAGAGCCCGCTACCCGCCGTCAGAACCTAGCGAGCGGCCGGGCTGTCAGCTTCGACCTCCTTTCGGAAGGGAATCACACCCGGAATCAGCCACTTCTCCCACATCTCGTCCACTTTGCTCTGAAAATAGTCAATGTCCTCATCTTTGAAGTGGGCAAATCTTCCTTGCTTCAGCAGGTATTCCCGCACCTGGCCGCGCTTATAGCGCCCTTCAGCGATCTCCTTTGTTTTGCCGTACAGTTTTACCACGCCCTCTTCCACCTCATAGAGCGGCCAGACTCCCGTGGTCACCGCCAACTCGCCCATCTCGTGGGAGAGGTACGGATCGTAATCCCAACCCTTGGGGCAGGGGTCTAAGGAATGAATAAACGTGGGCCCGCCGATGGAGAGCGCCTTGCGCACGCAGTTCATGCCCTGCAGCGCATAAGACATGCACATGGTGGCGATGTACCGGCACGTTGGGTGACCCGCTGCCAGCATCCCGGCCATGTTCTTCTTCCACCGGTGATGCATGATCCTCTTCATCTTGCCGGGCGGGCTGAACGTGGTGTGCGCGCCGTAAGGCGTGCTTCCGGAAAGCTGAATATCGGTGTTTGCGTAGGACTCGTTGTCGTACATCAGAATCAGGCAGTTGTAATCGGGATGGGTCAGGGTTGCCGAAATGGCGGAAAGCCCCATATCGGCGCCTCCGCCGTCTCCGCAAAACGCGATCACGTTTATCGGCTCGTTCTTCATCTTGCCTTTGCGCATGAGGGCCTTTAGAGCCGCGGAAGTCCCCAGCGCCGCCGATCCGCTGCTCCCTAGTTGCGTGTGCATCCAGGGAATGACCCACGAGGTGCTGTAGTACGTTGTGTTGGCGACGTACATGCACCCCGTGCTGCCGAGCACGATCGTCCGCGGGCCGGCGGCCTTGGCCATCATCTTCATCACCAGCGCCGATTCGCAGCCTTGGCAGGTGCGGTGCCCCGACGTGAAGAATTCCTCCAGCGGAAGCTTCTTCACACCCTTGAAAGGATCGAGTTTCGGGATCGGCTGAACATCCGTAAGAGTTGCCATCTTCCACCTCCCTGCTGCCCCCCGCGAACGGGGAGACAACCGGACCCGCTATTCGCGGAGTCCGATCCACTGAGTCAGAGGCTGCGCTTTTCCGTCCGCCGCCTCGTAAACGATGTCGCTCATTTTGACCACGTCTGGAACCGTGACCTCGCGCCCGCCCAGGCCGCAGATGAACCCCGGGATCGGAGGCCGCTTGGCGCTTGGATACATTGCGGCGCGAACTTCGGTCGCGAGCACACCGCTCAAGTAGGGCGCGCCGAGGGAGAAGTCGCGGTCGATGATACCGACCGCGGCAAAGCGCCCGAGCGATTTCGCAAGCTCTTCCGCGGCGAACGGACGGAACCACCGCATGCGCACAAACCCAACTTTCTTGCCTTCCTTGCGCATTTGCCGGATCGCTACTTTGACCGGTATCGAGAGAGTTCCCATGCCTACGAGCACGATGTCGGCGTCCTCGGTCTCATACTCTTCGAAGAATGGATTGCCGTAACTCCGGCCGAAGATGCGTTCGAAATCTCGATAGACTTCGCGGATCACAGTGTAGGACCGTTCCATCGCGGCGGCGGTCTGGCGGCGGATTTCCATCAGCCAGTCTTCGTTCGCCTGCGGGGCAACCGTGATGGGATTATCGGGATGAAGCAACAGGTCGCCGCGGTCGTATCGGGGGAGAAAGGCGTTGACTTTTTCGCTCGACGGAATCTTCACCAGCGCCTGCGAGTGCGTGAGAAACGCGCCGTCGCAACTGATGGCGCACGGGAGGAAGACCCGCCGGTCCTCCGCGACCCGGTAGGCAATCAACGCCGTGTCGAGCGCCTCCTGCGCGTTATCGACCCAAACGAGCTGCCAGCCGAGGTCGCGCACGGCCAGCGCGTCGTTGTGTTCGACACCGAAGGCGCCGGGATCGTCGAGCGCGCGATTGCCCACCATCGCGACCATGGGGATGCGCAGCGCCGGCGTCACGGTCAGCGCCTCGAAGGCGTACATCCAGCCCACCCCGCTGCTGCCGCAGAACACCCGCGCGCCCGCCGCCGAGGCGTGCTTCACGATTTCAAACTGCGAATGCTCGCTTTCCGCGACGATGTACTCGCAGTCGAGCTCGCCGTTGGCCACCAGCTTGGCCACATACTGCATCACCGTGTCGTAGGGACGAATCGGGTAGGCCGTGATCACGTCCACATCGGCCAGCTTGCAGGCGACCGCAATCGCTTCGCTTCCGGTGATGAGTGCGGTTGTCTCGGCGTCCTTGATTTCCAGTGCCGCTTGCGTCATGACGGATCTTCTCCCTTGCACACTCTAGGCGCCGTCTTCGCGCGCGATTTCCATCATTTCGGGCACCTGCTCCTCATACTGCCCGCGATAACGGAAACCATGGGACCGCTCAGGCCTGTGCTCGATCTTCTCCTTGAGCCACGCCTGGTAAACTGGCTTATCCTTCCTCCACATCTCCCACTGGCTGGCATTGTCCTGGAAGGCAATCTCGTTGACCATGGTCACGCAATCCTTCACCGGGCAGACGGCTTCGCATACTCCGCAGCCACAACAGGCCTCCATATTCGCGTCGTAGAGGCCCTCCGGAGTTACGTCGAAGCACGAATCCGGGCATTGCAGCCAGCACAGCGTGCACTTGATGCAGGTATCGAAGTTCACGACCGGCCGCATCGTGCGTGTCGTGAATTTCTTGAAGGTAGGATTACGCGCCGGCTGATACCCCCCGGATTTTTGGCTTTCGGGATCCTGCATGGTGTGGCCCGGCGCAATGCCGGGAATCGCAATGCCCTCGCCCATCTCCCACCACTTGGGCAATTCAAATTTATACGGCTCCTCGGGATTCCCCTGTTCGGGTCGCACGGTTACCGAGGTGATCCGCTCGTACGACCGCGCCGCCGAGCTGGCCTTCACCGGGTCCTGCCACTCCTGCATGATTGCCTTTTGCACCGACTCGAGACCGAACAGTTCCGGCAGCAGTCGGGCGATCGCGCCGAGGATGCGCACATCCGTATGGTCGTCCTTATAAACCCATAGTCCGGAGAAGCTGGGGATTCCTTTGACGATCGCGAGTTGATAAGGATATTCCTTGCGGTGGCACATCGGGATGAGCGTTTCGGGCTGCTCTCGCGAGGTGACGATCAGAGTCCCACCGGGCTTGGTCAGCCGATTGATGGGCTGCAAGCCGTACCATGCCCAGGACTCCACCCCTTTGCACAGCGTGTCGTCCACGGCGATCGAGATATCCACTTCTTTGGGCTCGTACTTCGCCATCCCCTCTTCGAGCGTGAGGTCGTCCGTGGCGACGATTGCGAAGCTCTTGGCGGGAATCCCGTTGCGTTCGGGGCTGTCGCCATAGCGCCCGAAGGAGATCCCGGGCTTCCCTTCGCAGTGCGCCGCCAGAACAATCGCGCGGCTGATATTTTTGGCGAGTGTCTTCTGGAAAATACCGCGGTAAACGATTTCGACTGCGAAGAGCCGTCCCATCAGAAACCTCCCCCGCTACAACTTCTTCAAAACGATCCGTTCGATCTCTTCGATATGCCTGCGCATCGCTTTCTCGGCGGCCGGTGCGTTTCGGCGGCAGATCGCGCTTAAGATACGAACGTGGCCTGCAAACGACTTTTGCAGGCGGCCCCCGACCTGCAGCGACCGCTCGCGGCTTTCCCGCAAAAGATCCATGAAGACATCCAGAACTTTCAACACGACACTGTTCTTCGCGGCGCGGGCGATCGCGTAATGGAATTCGGAGTCCTCCTCAACGGCCAACTCACCGCGTTCGACCTTTTCCTTCTGGCGCCGCAAGATATCCTTGAGCCGGGCGAGGTCTTCGGGCGTGGCATGCCTGGCCGCGCGCGCGGCAAGTGGCGGCTCAATGATCCTCCGCACATCCAGCAGTTCGCCCACGAGCTCACGCTTCCGTGACAGCACGGCCGAGAGAGGGCTGACCAGCGAAGATGCCGAAAGGTCGCGGACGATGGTTCCTTCTCCCTGGCGGGGTTCGACGAGTCCCATTACCTCGAGCGCGCGGATGGCGTCGCGCAGGGAACTCCGGCTCACTTGAAACGTCTCAGCCAGCTCGCGCTCGGGGGGAAGTCTGTCGCCCGGCTTGAGCAGGCCGTCAGCAATCATTCCCTGGACCTGCTGTACGACTTTCTCGTAGAGCTTGGTCTTCTTGACTGCCTCGAATTCGACTGTTGCCATTCCCATCAAGCTGCCCGGTTTCCAGATGGTCCGATAACTAGGCCAACTGGACACATCTTTATACCACCAGGGCCCCCGCTGTCAAGAAAATCTTGACACCTATTCGCCGAGTGTGCTAAACGCGCGGCGTCGCGTTCGTAATTCGTCAAATCTTTCCGGGAGAGGAAAAACATGAGCTCACTAAAGAGAGGTTTTATTCTTCTGGTACTGTTTTTCGTCGCGTCAGGCTCGCTCGTCCAAGCCCAGGAAAAGAAACCTGCCGACGGCGCGAAATCGGCTTCTACGGGCGCAACCAAGGAAGAAGTCGAGCAGTTGCGCCAGGAAGTGGCGGAGCTGAAGGCCGTCATCCAGCGGCTACTCCTGGTCAACCAGCAGGGAACTGCAGCCCCTCGCCTCGTGCAGGTCAGCGCCGTGCGGCCCGAGACGTCAGCTGAACCGGCCCAGGCTGCGACGGCTGCCCCTTCCAAGACTCAGGAAAAACCGGCTACCGAGCTCAAGTTTCCGGTCGGTGGCGGCGAGGTTCAGTTGTATGGCCACGCCGACGTGTCGGTAGACTACGTCGACAATGGCCTGGCTAACCGCATCGGCGCAGTCGGCAACAATGGCTGGCTGGCCCAACTCTCGAGCAACCTGTCCAATTTCGGCATTCGCGGCTCGCGTCGGCTTGTCCCGAATCTGACCGGCGTATTCCAGATCGAAACGGAGGTTTCTTTTTCGGCGACCCCCGGACCGACCTCAGACAAGCAAGTCAAGCAGGGTGTGGGCTCGCGCGACACCTACGTCGGGGTGCAGGGTAACTGGGGCGCGATCAAGTTGGGCAAGGAAGACGCTCCCTACAAACGAACTGTGGCGCGCATGGATCCGTTTCTCAACTCGATCGGCGATAGCAGAAGCATCATGGGTAACAGCGGTGGCGACAATCGCGCTGAGTTCAAAACCCGCGTGCCGCATGCGCTATGGTATGAGTCGCCCAAAATCAAGGGCTTCAACGCGAGCGTTCTGTTTTCTCCCGGGCAGAACCGCGCGACCGACAATACCATCACCGCACGCGCGGAACCCAACTGCACCGGCGGGAACGATCCTACCTGCAACGACGGCGCCTTTAGTAACAACTTGAGCGCGGCGGTTACGTACACGAACGGCCCGCTCTATGCCATTGCTGCGTACGAGCATCATGCCAAGGTCAATCGTACGGGCGATGAAGGGGGCTCCTCGGTCTCCGGCGTCCCGCCGCCTGGATCGGTGGGTATCGCCGATGAAAGCGCTTTTGAAGCGGGTGTTCAGTACGAGTTAAAGCCGACCCGCACTACGGCGAGTTTCCTCTATGAAAACCTGAAGCGCTACGCTCCCGCCGCCGCTGCCTTCAATGAACGCACCCGGCCCCTCGGCACTTGGTTGGCCGTCGTTCAAAAGATAACGCCGGCCGATGATCTCAATTTCGGGTGGGCGCACGCGGGCAAGACGCCCGGCGACCCGGGCGGGCAGATCAATCAACCCGGCTGCTGCGTCATGGTTGCGGGACCCATCGACAACAGGTCCAACCTGATCGACATAGGTTACAAGCATCATTTCTTAGAGAAAAGGATGACAACTTATTTCGTGTATGCGAGGCAGATGAATCATCAGGGTGCCCATTACGACCTGGGTGCAAATGGACACGGGGCCGTTGTCGACCGCCAGGACGCTGCCGAAAACTCCTTCACCGGCTTGACACACCAGGGGGTTTCGGTCGGACTGATCTACGATTTCTAACCGTCCGATTCGGAGATGCTTTGGCCTGGTGGGCGCACGCATACATCACGGCGCCCGCCAGGCGCCCGGTCAGCGTGCTTGTTCGCATTGAAAAGCTGCCTCGGTACCGCTGACGGCACTCAACTGCGTCGTGTTCGCATGGCCTGTCTCCCGCCAACGAAGTGCGGCGAATCTTACCTGGTGTGTGTCTGGTCGTCAAAGCGAAGCGGGGAAGCTCCGGCGCGGCCTCCCGTCTCCATGAGCCCTCCTGACGTAGCAATAGTGTCCAGATTTTAAGTGGGGCACAACAATAAGTTGGCATTGCTTCCGGCACACGCATGCTCCATTACTCGGCGGAGTCGGGGAATCACTGCGAACGGCTCAGGCAATTCTCAGGCACTCTGACCTGAAAACAACTCTCAACATCTATACGCACGCGATCCCTGAGTCTCAAAAGCGCGCGGTAGCGAAGGTAGCCGGCTTAGTGTTCCCAAGTGTTCCCGGGTTTTCAGCGGATACAGAAAACGGGAAAGTGAACTGATTGAAAGGAAGTGAGTTAGGAAATTCTGGAGCCGAGGGCGAGAGTTGAACTCGCGACCTGCCGATTACGAATCGGCTGCTCTACCACTGAGCTACCTCGGCACCGTATTGAAACTAAAGGGGTTAGCCTGTGCGTGGCGGCCAGAAACCCCAAACCTTCATCGAACCTTCATCGTTCTGCGAAATGTTTCTCTACCTTGGCCATGGCCTCACGCAAATCGGTCGAATCCACGATGTTATACCGCTCGAAGGTCGACTCGGTGAGATGCCCCGAAATCTTCATGGCGATGTTTCGCGGAACGCCTGACCGGATGAGATTCCTGACCCCGCTCCGGCGAAGGTCATGGATCAGCAGGCCCTTGTACTGCCAAACCTTCGGGCCTGTCTTGACTCCCAATCCTACCTGAAGGCACGCGGCTTGGAAAGACTTCCGCAGGTTCCTTCCGTTGAACACCCGGCCTTCGGGCGGCAGGTTCTTGACCACTTCGCTCAGTTCCACCGGAAGAGGAAGGAGAATCGGCTCTTCGTTCTTTACTTGATTCCGCTCCAGGCGAAGCAGCGCTCTCCCGTCCTCGAACTCGATTTGTGACCGTCGGATGGAAAGCGCCGCTCCAACTCTGCACCCTGTGAAGTAGAGAAACGTGAGAAGCGGGCGAAGGTGTTCCGGCATGGTGTCGCGCAGCTTGATGAAGTCAGGGCGATTTACGAATCCCGTGCGGACATTGTCCTCCTTCAGCATGGGGAAAAAGGGGATCGAGGCCAGCTTGCCGTCGCGCCTTGCGATGTTCATCGCCCGCTTCAGAAGCGCAAGACAGCGGTTGATGGTGGCGTTCGCAAGCCCCTCGGCTTGTTTCTTCTCGATGAATTTGTACAACGTATCCGTCTTGATGGTTCGAACGAGTCTGTTTCGGAAATAGTAATCGGTGTGATTCAGACCCCAAATGTAAGATTCACCGTTCTCGTCCTCTTCGAGGCCCTTGTTTCCCTTCGTTTTGTAATCGAGCAGGAGAGACTTCCGGATGTCCTCGTAGCGCAGCTTCCGCGCCTCTTCGACGGGCACTCCCTGATCTATTTCCTGGAGCCGCCGGCGCAACAAAGCCGCCGCGACTCGTTCCGACGTTGTCTTGCTATTCTCCTGAATCTGTCGCCCCGAGCCATCGTAGTACGCGATCCACAGGAAACGGCTCTCTCGTTTTTGGATGATACTTCCCTCTCCCCGTATTCGTTTCATAATGTACACCTCACCGGAACCGGGAGGGCGATTTCCGATGGAAGGCGAGTCGTTACGCTCCAGCCTTTGCCGGCAACTTCCGCCGCCTGGACTCGGTGTTTTTCTCTTTCTGTCCCTCACTCACACCGACGTGCTGCCTTCCACTGGACAGGTTTACCCGGCCTGCTTGCAGACGGGTGACTCAGGTCCCCGCTTCCTTCGCACCGTTTCTCCCGTTCCACCAACTCGTCCAAATCCCGAACGTCCACTTGGAACCGCTTGCCGAATCGGGTGTACGGAAGCTGGCCCTTCCAAATGAGTTCTCGGACGGACCACAACTTGCAGCCAAGATAGCGCGCGGCCTCGGGTAGAGTTAGCAGGCGTTGCGGGACGATCACAGCATCGTTCGTTGTTCCGTTCGTGCTATGCATAAAGACTCCCCGTTCAATCCTCGCCCCTCAAGATCTGGTGAATCCGTTGCGGGATCTAGGGCGGTGAGACGAAGCAACGAACGCCATTCCCATTTTGCTGTCGCTGAGCTGGGTGCACTCTTCCCATGTATTTCGCCTGGGACTCTCGTCGCCTCAGACCTCTCGCGTCCATACCTTAGGCTTGGCGACATGGCCCCCGGCTTTCTGCGTCGGGAGCACCCGTGCTACGCGCCGACCGGATTCGTCCCGCAAATGTTCTCCCCACCGACCTTACAACCTGACCTCTATGGACGCATTTTCGAGGAGCGCCGCTCCTCTCACCTGTGGGTGACCTTCCATCTCATGGCGGTACGCTAAAGCCAGTGGATACAATCAGGTGAGGCCGTCCCACAGGACGGGGGACATTTTTTCGCTAGTCGCACAATTTCTGACTAGCTTTCGTACGCCGCGACTGCCGGGTGCCCTTCTCGTCCGTCCGTTTTGACGCTTCGCTGGGCCCCCAGTGACCTTGTCGCCGCCACCCTCCCTAATCGATGAGCAATCTCGTCTCGCGCCCACGTATTCGGCC
>QHYP01000042.1 GCA_003224195.1 Acidobacteriota bacterium
CGCACCTCGCGGCATCGCTCGAGTTCCACTCGCGGGTGTTCGGCCCTTAAATCAGATGGCCATTTTCAGCAGCGGGCAGGGACGAAAGAGGCCGCGAGGGAGGGCTTCGGCCTAGAGACGATCCCGTTGCGCGTGAAGCCGATGCGATTCGAGGCGGCTAACGGGCTCCGATGGCCCAAAGCCCGGTGAAGCGCAAAGCTCTTGCCACAACTAAAATGTTTTAATACAAAGGAAGCTGCGTGATAAGGCGCGAGCTGTGGCGCGCTCTTTGGACTACCGCCCGGCGCGCAGCCCGACGAGCAACTGCTGAATAGACCTCGGGCGCTGCGGATCATTTTCTTCGGGAGAAGCACCAGAGATGTTGGTCGNGATGTTGGTCGTACTCAAACAAACGTACGAAGAACTGAGCCGGGAGGCCGCAAAGATGGTTGCCAGCGCGATCCGGCAGAATCCTTCTCTCGTTCTGGGTCTGGCAACAGGTAGCTCAACCCTGGGGATGTATCTAGAACTTGTGCGCATGCATAAAGAAGAAGGGCTCGATTTCTCGAAGGTCATTACCTTCAATCTTGACGAGTACATGGGTCTCGAGCCAAGCCACCCGGAGAGCTTTCACTACTTCATGCAGCAGAACTTTTTTGCGCATGTGAATGTAGCTCCGAAGCACATTCACATTCCCAGCGGAACCGAGCGCGGAGATTACGATCAGTACTGTGCAGCCTACGAAGAATCCATTCGGCAAGCGAGCGGGATCGACTTGCAAATTCTGGGGATTGGCCGGAACGGTCACATCGGATTCAACGAGCCGACGTCGAGTCTCGGTTCGCGAACGCGGCTGAAGGTCCTGAGCGAAGAGACACTGGAGGACAATCGGAAGTTTTTTGCGTCCAGCAACGGGATGCCGCAGTGCGCGGTAACGATGGGAATCGGAACGATTCTGGAGGCGCGAAGAATTGTTCTGCTGGCCACCGGCGCGTCGAAGGCGCAGGCCGTGGCCCGGGCGATTGAAGGCCCGATCACGGCCGCGGTCACCGCCTCCGCCCTGCAGCTCCATCCTGATGTGACCTTCCTCGTCGATGAAGAAGCCGCTGCCGAACTCTCGCAGAAAGACTACTACCGGCGCGTGCTCGAAATGACGGCCACGTTCACGCCCGGCCGTTTGTGGTGAACGCTCGGAATTCAGGTTGGCCGGTTATTTTCCGGCCGCTTGTGATTCGATCTTCTCGATGACGATCGCCTTCGAGCCGCCGCGCTCGTAGACTCTACCCGTCGCGCTGACCTTCTGACCAGCCACCGGGAGAAGCTTGGAATTCTGCCCCGTGGACGGCGTGGTGTCGGCGATGGGCCAATAAATGGTGCCATCTTCGGCGAGGATAACGAGCGGGGAACCCGCCTTAGCGCAGGAGATCGCGCACTCCCGGCTAATCGGCTTGTCCAGCGCCTTAGTAAAGGCACAGGCCGAGTCCAAAACGTATCCCTTGACCGTGGCGCTAGCTGGCTTTTGTCCATTGGCTACCAGGGCGGCAACACACACGAGCAAAAGCGAGAAGGGCGCGACGACCTTGGTGAGTTTCATGTTCTCTCTCCTCTCCCGTTCAATTGGAACTCCGCCCGAAGCGAGCGGGGCAGTAGCTTAACCGAAAACGAAATCCCCCGGCCAACCAGAGAGGCGGGCCGGGGGAGCAACTGTTCTTCGGCGGTCAGTTGCCGCACTTTTGGGGTGCCTCAGCGCGATAGAGAGGCGTTGCTGAGGACGATTATTGTGGTACGAATCTACGGGGAACAGAGAAGCAGCGCAATACTACAAAAATACTACTCATTTTCTGGCGAAATAAGATTAAACGAATCCGGAATTGGGCCCCTCTGAGAGAGAAGAGCAGAACATTCCAAGAAGGCGCCGGAAATGGTCCGAGAAGGCCCTAGAAACCATCCTGTGGCGTGATTCCCTTCCCTTCGAGGCATTCGTACGTCCTGCCGGCAGCCAGACCCTTATACTCCTCTGTTCTGCCGCTGGGCCACTGGATGACAACCCGTTCGACCATATCGCGTTTGCCCAATCCGAAGGTCAGGGGCAATTCCGACTGGGAGAGATAACTGGAGCCGGTCTTCACGATGCGGGACTGAACCAAGGCGCCAGAATAGATGCGAACCAGTGAGCCAATGGCGTCGCGATTGGACTTTGTCCCGACCAGGCGAAAACGGATGCTGCGATTTCCGGCGAGTTGATCGTTGCGGAAGAGAAAGGCCGGGCCGTTGTTGGTGGTGAGCAGGAGATCGAGATCGCCGTCACGATCAAAGTCGCCGTAGGCAAGGCCGCGGCCAACCTTCGCGTGGGCGAATTCCGCGCCGAGGGCATCCGCCACGTTATGGAAAACGCCCTTGCCGTTGTTGAGGAAGAGCTGCGGCGGCTGGGCGTAGCCGACATTGCCCCGGATGTTGCGTACGGTTTCGTCGATGTGGCCGTTGGCGACCGCGAGGTCGAGCGCACCATCAAGGTCGGCGTCGAAGAAGACGCAGCCGAAGCCGAGCGTGTTTCTGGAGATCAGACCCACGCCCGCGGGAACAGCGACGTCTTCAAAATTGCCGCGTCCTGTGGACCGATAGAGGCCAATCATTTCGTTGTCGAAATTCGTGATGGCGACGCCGAAGGAGCCGGAATTGTCGAAGTCGGCCACGTCCACGCCCATGCCGGCGCGCGCTTTTCCTTCCGTGCTGAAGGCAATACCCGCTTCCACGGCAACATCCTTGAATGTGCCGTTGCGCTGGTTGCGATAGAGCTTGTTTGGTTGCGTGTCGTTGGCGACCAACAGGTCAGGCCAGTCGTCCTGATCGTCATCGAGAAGAGTTACACCAAGGGATTTGGAGCTGCTGTCGAAGATGCCACATTTTGCCGTGACGTCCTCGAAGGTGCCGTCGCCGCGATTATGGAAGAGCCAGCACGTTTCGCCGCGATAGGCCTCCGGCGTGCAATAGGATTTATGCTTTCCGTCGAGGCTGCAGAAAACGTCCCGCTCGGGCGACCATTTGACGTAATTGCACACGAAGAGATCGAGAAAGCCATCGCGGTCGTAATCAAGCCAGAGAGCTGAGGTGCTGAAAGCTGACCGGCCCGCGAGACCGCTTGCGCGCGTGACGTCGATGAATCTTCCCTTCCCGGTGTTCTTGAAAAGATGGTTCTGGCCGATGCAGGTAACGAGAATGTCGGGAAAGCCATCGTTGTTGTAGTCGCCCACGGCCACGCCCATGCCGTACATCTCGATATCAAGACCCGCGGGGCGCGTGACATCGGTGAAGGTGCCGTTGCGATTGTTGCGGTAGAGCCGCAGCGTGCTCCGCATGCGCTTGTGTCCTGGCCAGTCCCTGCCGTTGATGAGGAGAACGTCCAGCCATCCATCCGCATCGTAGTCGAGGAAAGCACAGCCGGAGCCGAGAGTTTCCGGCAGAAGCTTGCCGCCGTAGGCTCCGGAATTGTGCTTGAACTGAATGCCGGCGGCGGAGGTCACGTCGGCAAGCCGAAATCCCAGGGCCGGGGATTGCGGAGACACGCCCGCCAGGATTTCCGAGACGCCCGGCGCAGGAAAAGATGCGAAACCGGCAAGACTCTGCAAGAAAAATCTTCGTTTCACGAGATGTTCACCAGGCCGTTGCGGATGGCGTAAACGACAAGCTCGGCGGTCTTGTGGATACCGAGCGCGTCCATGATGTTCGCGCGATGGACGGAGACCGTATTGACGCTGAGGGCCAGTTCGTCGGCAATTTCCTTATTGGACTTGCCGGCGACGATGAGCTGCAGGATTTCGAGTTCGCGCGCGGTGAGACCCGCAGTGCGCTCGCCTTTCAGCCCTGCGGGACGCACGACTTCCGGAGCGAGCACGATTTCTCCCTTGGCAACGCGGCGGATGGCGGAGACAAGCTCGAGGTCCACGGCGTTCTTGAGCATATAGCCGCGAGCGCCGGCATCAAGCGACTGGCGGACGAGCGTGCTCTCCGAATGCATGCTGAGCATGAGAATGACTTGATCGCGATTGCTATGGAGAATTTTCTGCGCGGCCGCGAGGCCGCTTGTGCCGGGGAGAGCGCAGTCCATCAGGATGACGCGGGGGCGCAGCTCGCGAGCCATCCGGACAGCTTCGTCGCCATCGCTGGCCTCGCCGACGACTACGAGATCCGGCTCGTCCTCGATGATGCGGCGAAAGCCGCGCCGGACCAGGCTGTGATCATCGACCAGGAGCACGGTGATTTTACTGGGGTTCTTCTCGGGCATTTGATTCCGCTTTTTCGCGAGGAACTTTCAGCCGCACGAGCGTTCCACCATCGGGCGGACGAAGGAGCTCGATGGACCCGCCGAGCAACTGCGCGCGCTCGCGCATGGCGACAAGCCCGATGCCGGGCTTCGACGGCGGCGCCGCAAATCCTTTCCCGTGATCTTCCACTTCCATCTCCAAGGTATCGGGCAAAAATCGCAGGCGAATCCAGGCCTGCTGCACGCCCGCGTGGCGAGCGACGTTGTTGAGCGCTTCCTGCAAGATTCGGTAAGTGTAAATCGCCGCGCTACCGTTCATTGGAAAAGCCGCTCCCGATTTTTCGTAGCTTATGACAATGCCGGTTTGTTTTTCCACCACGGGGAGATACCAGTCGATCGTACTTTCCAAGCCTGCCTCGTCGAGCATGACGGGATGCAGAGCTTGCGAGAGGCTGCGCACGTTGTCGAGCGTGGTCTGAGCGATATCCCGGATCTCGTGGAGTTCGGCGCGAAGCGGAGAGCCCTCCGGAACGTGTTTTTCCGAACGGCCCAGCATGGAGCCGATGGCGGTGAGAATCTGGCCAAACTCATCGTGCAGTTCGCGAGAGATATAGCGCAGCGTGGACTCCTGCGTGGAGATGAGCTGTTGCGCGAGCTCGCTCCGCAGGTTCGAGAGCGAAGCAAGCTGGGTGAAGAGGCGGCGATTCGAGCGGATCAAGTACAGGCTGGTGAGGAGAATCGCCACAAGCGTAGCCGTGAAGAAGAGATAGACCTGACGTTCCACGCGGTCGTAGATCTGCGCAACTTGAAGCGCCGCCTGTTCCTCACGTTCGTTGTTTTGCACCAGGAGTCGAGCCACGGCCGTGCTTAAGGCAGCCTGGCGGGCTTGCAAGGAAAGGCGGATCCGGTCGCGCGCATCCTTATCTTTGCCGTCGCTGGCGAGCGCAAAGATGCGCTCAGCGGCGTCCCAAAACTGCGCAAGAGAGCTTGCAAGGTACTCTTTCTGCTCCTGGGTGCGGCTGGTGACGGCAAGCTGCTCTTCGAGGCGAAGGGCGTCATCCAGATCGGAACGAATGCGCTGGAACTGCGCCGACCAGGCGGTGAGCGGATAGGGTTCGTCGTTATCGAGCATGTCGCGCATCGCCACAGCGAGAGAGTTCAGGTCATTCTGGATGCGCAAGAGTTGCAGAGAGTCCCTGCGGCTGCGATCGGTCAAATTATTTTGCAGATTGCGAAGTCCAGCAATCTGAATGGTAATGTACCAGGAATAAGCCACCACCGCGGCAAGCGTAATCACGAGTCCGAAGATAAGTGCGGGAGTGGGCGAACGCCCTGGTGCGCGCTGCACGAATCGAGAATACAACGCGGAACCGCGAAGTTCCACTGCCGTGCCGATGGAGACTAGCTAGGGTGCAAGTAGCTTTCCCAGCCGCGAATGCGCGCTCTTAGGACTTCCGGCGGCCGGGCGCAAAGAAGTAACAGTAGACTCCGCCAAGAGCGACCAGCAACCCGCCCCACCACACCGGCGCGTGCAAATCGGCGCGGATGGTCTGCGGAGGATTGGACCACTCTGCCAGCCCAGTCGCTAGGATCAGGCAACCGTAGATCAAAAGCAAAAGCCCCACGAAGAACCACACCGGAACAATGTGCCTTTTCTCGCTCACGCGCTCACCAGAAGATCCACTGCAAGATCAGGAAGGCAACGCCCGAAACGCCCGCCCAGAAAATTGGACGCTTCACTAAAGGTAAATGTCCCTCGCTAGGAATTTTGGTAGCGCCATAAACCAGCCCCTTCAGTTGAATGTCCTCCTTGGGCTTCGTGGCCAGGCTGACGGCCACCGTAACAATCACGCAAATGACCCCTGACCACAGAGCGCGCCACATATCGATCGCCAGAGGCTTGGCAAGAGGCGAGAGCGCAATCAGAGCTACCTTACTTGGATCCAGTTCTACCAACGTAAACATAACGATGGAGGAAAGCGTGCCGGCGAGTAAACCCAGGAAGCCTCCCGCCGAGGTGGCCCTTTTCCAGAGCATGCCGAGCAACACGGTTGGGAACAGGGGCGCGATGAAAAAGCTGAACAGGGCCTGAACGTAGTCCATGAGGCTGCCAAAATGGGTCACGATGTACGCCGCGCCGATGCTGATGATCAATCCGATGATCGTGCACCAGCGCCCCATCGAAACGTAGTGCGCGTCGGGCGCGTTCTTGCGCAGGAACGGACGGTAGATGTCATAAGTCCACACGGTGGCAAACGCACTGACGTTGCCGGCCATGCCGGCCATGAAGCCGGCGATGAGTGCGGTAATGCCCAGGCCCAAAAGTCCGGGGCCGCAATATCGCGCCAGCATGAGCGGAAGAACCTCATCATAACTATGTTGGCCCGGCTGCATGCCGCTCGCCGGCACCAAATGAAAAGGCAACGCTGCGAGACCCAGCAATCCCGGCAAGATGACGATGAACGGCACGGCCATCTTAAAGAAAGAGCCAATCACCGGGGCCAGTTTGGCGGCGCGAACATCCTTGGCCGAGATCACGCGCTGCACCACCAGAAAGTCCGTCGTCCAGTATCCCATCGAGAGAACGGCGCCGAGTCCGAAGACGATTGCGACCCACTGAACACCCATGGGATTGTCGGCGAAGTGGGCCATAGGGCGCCACATGTGTGTATAGTTCTGGCCGGGGAAGTTTTGGTGGATGCGGGCCACCATGCCGTTCCAGCCTCCCGTCTCCACCAGACCCAAAATGGGGATGAGGAGTGCGCCGAACCAGATTAGAAAGAACTGAACGACCTCATTAAAGATCGCGGAAAAAAGTCCACCTAGCGCCACATAGATGCCCACGGTCAGCGATGAAATCCAGATACTGAAGTGAAAGTTCCAGCCGAGCACCACTTTCATCACCACGGCCATCGAGTACATGTTGACACCGGACATCAGGATCGTCATGAACGCGAACGATAGGGCGCTCAGCGCGCTGGTAGGTTTCCCGTAGCGGAGCTGAAGGTAGCCCGGTACCGAGTGCGTCTTCGAGATGTAATAAAAGGGCATCATGACGATGCCAAGGAAAAGCATGGCGGGAATGGCGCCGACCCAATACCAATGCGCAGCAAGAATGCCGTACTGGTAGGCGTTACCCGCCCAGCCCATCAGCTCGAGGGAACCAAGATTCGCCGAAACGAAACTCAGCCCCGCGACCCACGCCGTCATCTCGCGCCCCGCCAGGAAGAAGTCCTCGCCGCTCTTGGCGAAGCGCTTCAGATAAAACCCGATCAGCAGGACAGCTAGAAAGTAAATGGCGATGATCGCCAGATCGACCGCCGAGAGACGCACCAAGCGCTGCGGATTGACAAAAACCAGAGCCGAGATCATAGATGTGCTCTTGAGATCCCTCCCGGCGTTTTCGGCCCGTTGAGCGTGGCATTGTATGCCAAACAGCGTGCGAAGCAAGCAGACTTGTGTGACCAGCCGCTCCCCCGTGACGAGGACTCCCCATTACGGCTCAATTCTTCCCCTCCGTCGCAAGCTCGAAGACTACAACCGTGTCGAATTCATCCCGGCTCTTCTCCGGAATTTTCAAAAGCAGGCCGCCGGTTACGGGGGAAACTTCGGCCTTCTTGCCGTCCTTCAAAAAATGAGCGGACCGGAACGGTCTTGGCATCACAGGAAGGGCCAAAACGGGATCGCGCCAATCGAGAATGTGAACATAGAGTGTGCTGCCTTTGCTGGTAGTGACTCCCCACGGGCGCGGAGCGATGGGGCCGCCGTGCGTTCCGTAAACGGACTCGCCGTAGCGGGCCAGCCACTCGCCCATTTCCCGTAGCCGCGTGACAAATTCGGGCTGAATCGTTCCGTCTGGACGCGGACCGACGTTGAGCAGGAAGTTGGCATTGTTCCCTGCGGCGCGGACGAGATACTGGATCAGCTCGCGGGTGGATTTGAAGTGATGGTCGTTCTGATTGTAGCCCCAGGACTGGTTGATGGTTTCGGCGGTTTCGAGCGGGAGGTTACCCACCTTTTCTTCTTCGTTGAAGCCTGCGGTATTCCGTCCGGGAAGATCCTTCTCGAACATCTGGAAATCTTCACCGGGCAAAGGGGTGCGATGGTGGTTATTGCCGATCAGCGCCTGCGGCTGGAGGCTATGAATGAGCTGGTAGGTCTTGTCGAGTTGCCAGTCCGCGTCCGGTTTGTCCCACCACCCATCGAACCAGATGCCGGCAATTTCGCCGTAGTTCGTGAGCAGTTCGCGCAGTTGGGCATTTTGATAGTCAAGATATTTCGACCAAACGCCACTTTCCGGCCGGCCAGAGGAGTGGCCGGTGGCCCCGCGCGGGAAGTAGTCGCGATCGTGCCAGTCGAGCTGTGAGTGATAGAAGAAGAGCTTGATTCCCTGCTTGTGGCACTCATCGGCGAGGAGCCTGAGGACGTCGCGCTTATAGGGCGTCCGCTGCACGATCGTCCAGTCGGAAACTTGGGAATCAAACATGGCGAAGCCGTCGTGATGCTTGCTCGTGATGGTGATGTATTTCATGCCTGTCGCTTTCACCAGGGTCACCCATGCGGCGGGGTCGAAATTCTGGGGGTTGAACCGTGCGGGCAGAAGCTCGTAATCCGAGATGGGCATCTTGTGTGTTTCCATCACCCATTCCCCGTCGCCCAAAACACTGTAAACACCCCAATGGATGAACAGGCCAAACTTGGCGTCCTGAAACCACCGCCGGGCCTCCAAGTTCGCAGCAGAAGGAATGTAGGCGATTTGGCCTTGGGCCAGCGAAGAAAGCGTCGCGCCCGCCATCATCAAGAGGAGCGGCCGCAGAGAACGCAGAAAGAAACTCCGCATAGTCATGAGCGAGACGCGGGAATTGTACTCCGCAGTGCGGCTGAGTCCGCAAAGAAATTTTGTCATGTGCGTGAGACCTCCGTGCCGCACTGATTGATTTTTGCCTGCGCCGCCTCCGGCGTATAATCCCGGCGAAAAGAGGGCGCTAGTAGTTAGCCTTTTCGCGGTCACAATTGCCGACAGGGGGTCAATTCATGCACGAGCGCACGACTCGGAATGCAATCAATCGCAGGGAGTTTCTCGGTGCGGCAAGCGGGGCGGCCGCGGCGGCGCTGACGGCGGGACCGCTTGCAGCCTCGGCCTTGGGCTCGGTTGGTGAAGGGGCGAAGCCGATTTCCAGGCATCTGCTCGATCCTTCGGTGCCAAAAAAGAAGATTCCCATTGGGGTGTTCGATCCGGTGTACGCAGACCTGTCGCTCGACCAGATGCTGGACCGGGTGTCCGCTTTGGGGCTCGAAGCCATGGAGATTGGGACGGGTGGTTATCCGGGAGCGTCGCACTGTCCGGTTCCGGAACTCCTGGCCGACCCTGCAAAGGCCCGCGCGTGGAAGAAGAAATTTGAAGATCGCGGGATTCGCGTGGCCACGCTGAGCTGTCACGGCAACCCGCTTCACCCGGACGCAAAGCACGCCGCACGCGATGCGGAGATATTTCGGAATACGGTCCGGCTGGCGGAAATCCTCGACGTGAAGGTGATTGTCGGCTTATCCGGTTGCCCGGGCGGCTCGCCCACCGACGCCATGCCCAATTGGATTACCTATCGCTGGCCGCCGGAATACGGCGAAGCGCTGAAATGGCAGTGGAAGGAAAAGGTGATTCCGTACTGGAAGGAGGCGGCGAAATTCGCGCGCGAGCACGGCATCAAGCGGTTGGCCTTCGAGATGCACCCCTGCTTCGTGGTGTATAACCCGAAGACGCTGCTGCAACTGCGCGAGGCCGTTGGCGAAGAGATCGGCGCCAATTGTGACTTGAGCCATCTGTTCTGGCAGGGCTGCGATCCCGTGGAAGTGATCCGGCTGCTGGGCAAGCAGGGAGCGATCTTCCACGCGCACATGAAGGATACAGTGATGTATCCGGAAAATGTTGCGCGCTACGGCGTGCTGAATTTTGCGTTCGAGAAAAACGAACTGGAGGATGCTTCGGAGACTTTCCGCGCGGTCGGCTATGGGCATAGCGCGAGCCTGTGGAAAGCCGTGGTCGCGGCCTACATGGAGGTCGGGTATGAAGGCATCCTGAGCATCGAGAATGAAGATCCCATCCTCCCAGGTCCGGTGGGCGTGGAGCGCGCCGCCTACGTGCTCAAGAACGTCCGGAACGAGTTGCTGGAATCATGACGCTGAATCGGCGTGAATTTGCGCGCGCACTCGGAGCCGCCGCAGCGGGGACTGTTGCTCTTGGAAGGCCGGCAAGCGGAGATGCCTGGGAAACCGGCGACGCTCCGGGACGCACGGCGCCCTTTCAGCTCTCTGTTATGCTCTGGACGGTCTTTCGCGATTTGCCGTTCGAGCAGCGGCTGGAAAAGGTGGCGGAGGCGGGCTATCGCGCGGTCCAACTCGTCCATGAATACGACAAATGGTCCGAGGAAGACTTCCGCAACGCGAATCGCAAGAAACGCAGCTTCGGGATGGGCTTCGATACCGCCGCGGGGCTGCGCAAGGGAATTTGCGATCCCGCGGAGCGGGACGCGTTTCTCGCCGAAGTGCGCTCGAAGATGCCGGTATTGGACAAACTGGAGTGCAGCCGCCTGATCGTTTTGTCTGGTAACAAGAATCCAGACCTGCCCCTGCGCGAGCAGCACCAGAGCTGTGTTGAAGGCTTGAAGCGCGCAGCCGAAATCGCCGCCGAACGAAATGTGGAGTTGCTCCTAGAAAACATCGATCCGGAGGAGAATCCGAAGTATTACCTTACGTCGGTGGCCGAGGGGTTCGAGATTATCGGCGAGGTGAACCATCCTCGAGTGAAGTTCCTGTACGACCTCTTTCATGAGCAAATCGCGAAAGAATATCGGCAAAGTAGGATTGATCCACATTGCGGACGTGCCGGGGCGTCATGAACCCGGGACGGGCGAGATCAATTTTCCGAATATCTATCGCAAACTGGGACACCTTCGCTACAACCGCTTCGTCGCGATGGAATTCCTCCCCACGGGGGATCCGATTGCGAGCCTGCGCGCGGCGCGGGAGATGGCGATGCAATACGGGAGCGGCTAAGCCGGGACTGACGAATCTCCCCGGATGCGATTAGGGATTGACGGGAGAACCGCGTGGCGGTAGTTTGCCGGGGGTTCAGCTCTTGAAGCGAATTTGAACTTCGAAAAGGTACGCGGGCCTCGCTGATTTTCACGCGCAAACAGATCTTTGGCGGAAATAGGAGTCATTCAATGGATAGACGCGAAGCGATCCGGCTGCTGGCAACGGCGGCGGGACTTTCTCTTGTCCCCCCACAACTCAGAGCGCTCCTTCGCGAGGCGCGCGCGGAGGTCGGCGACCTGCCCGCGCTGCGCACGCTGGACGCGCACCAGAACGAGATCGTGACGACGATGGCCGAGATGATCATCCCCGCAACGGAGACGCCCGGCGCAAAGGCCGCTCGCGTGAACGAGTTCATCGATTTGATTCTCACCGAATGGTGCAACGACGAAGAGCGCACACGGTTTTTGCATGGTCTCACTGACGCGGATGCGCGGAGCGGCAAGCTTTTCGGCAAGGATTTCGTGGGATGCGCGCCCGACCAGCAGACGGAGATTTTGACCGCTCTGGATGACGAGATGATGAGAGAAGCCGAAGCCTTGAAGTACGCGGCGCGCGACTACCGCGGTTCACCGTCTCATCCGGAGAAGAATTTCTTCTACATGATGAAGCACCTCACCCTGACCGGCTACTACACTTCGCAAATCGGCGCGGAGCAAGAACTGCACTTCCAGATGTTTCCAGGACACTTCGATGGCTGCGTTCCGGTCACAGAGGCCACCGGGGCGGGGGAGTAGCCGTGGCGGAAACGCAGTACGACGCGATTGTCGTCGGCTCGGGAATCACGGGCGGCTGGGCCGCCAAAGAGCTCACGGAGAAGGGGCTGAAAACGCTCGTTCTCGAGGCGGGCCGCCCGATCAATCCCGAAGAAGACTACGCGGAGCATGTGCCCGTCTGGCAGTTGCGTTTTCGGGGCATGGAAGACCGCCGGCGCGTGGCTGACGAGCAGCCGGTTCAAAAAAAATGCAACGCGCTGGACGAATGGTCGAGCAAGTTCTTCGTAAACGACAAGGAAAACCCCTACACGACGCCGGCGGACAAGCCCTTCCTGTGGATTCGCGGCCGGCACGTGGGCGGCCGGTCCATCATGTGGGGCCGGCAAAGCTATCGCTGGAGCGACCTGGATTTTGAGGCCAATGCGCGCGAAGGGATCGCCGTTGATTGGCCCATCCGCTACAAGGACATCGCTCCGTGGTATGACTACGTGGAGGACTTCATCGGAGTGAGCGGCCAGGCCGAAGGGCTGCCGCAACTGCCGGACGGAAAATTCCTGCCTCCGATGGCGATGACCTGCGCGGAGCTCATGGTCCGCGACGCGATCGCCAAGCACTTCGCGGGCGAGCGGCGGATGACCATGGGTCGCGCCGCCGTTTTGACGCGCACACACCGCGGCCGCGCCGCATGCCACTATTGCGGCCCCTGCCATCGCGGATGCATCACGCGTTCCTATTTCAGCAGCCTGAATTCCACGCTGCCCGCGGCCATCGCAACGGGACGCATGACGTTGCGGCCTTACAGCGTCGTGCACGGCTTGATTTTCGACGCTGCGAAGCGCCGTGTAACGGGTGTCCGCGTCATCGACGGACAGACGCGCAAAACGCTGGAGTTCAAGGGCCGCGTCGTGTTTCTCTGCGCTTCTGCGCTCGAGTCGGTCCGCATTCTCCTGAATTCCACGACGCCCGAATTCACCAATGGCCTGGCCAATTCGAGCGGCGAGCTTGGTCACAACCTGATGGATCATGTCATGGGCGGTGGCGCCGACGGCATCATCCCAGGGAACGAAGACCGTACGACGTTTGGCCGGCGGCCAAATGGAATTTACGTGCCACGCTTCCGCAATGTCCGGGACAAACACCCACTCTTCCTGCGCGGCTACGGCTATCAGGGCGGTACACAACAACGGTCCAACTGGGGCGATACAGCGGCGCGACTGGGATTCGGCGCGGAGTTTAAGCGCACCCTTGCGAAACCCGGCCCGTGGCATTTCACGTTCTACGGCTTCGGCGAGTGCCTGCCCAATCGCGACAACTACATCGAACTCGACAAAGAGAAAAAGGACGCGTGGGGCATCCCTGTGCTGCGCATTCAGTGCGTGTGGAGAGAAAACGAAAGGGCCATCCTGAAGGATATGTCGATCCAGGCGGCGGAAATGCTGGCGGCGGCCGGGGCGCGGAATATCGAGCCGTTTGTGGAGGACAACGCGCCTGGCCTGACAATCCACGAAATGGGCACGGCGAGGATGGGCCGGGATCCGAAGACCTCGGTGCTCAACGCGTTCAACCAAACGCACGATATTCCCAATCTATTTCTCACCGATGGCGCGGCCATGGCGTCCTCCTCGTGCGTAAATCCCTCGCTCACCTATATGGCGCTCACGGCGCGAGCCTGCGACTACGCCGTGCAACAGATGAAACGGGGAGAGTTATAGCTGCCCCGGGTGTTCAAGCCGGGTAGCACTTCAATCGACCGAGCCAAACCGGGAGACCTCGCCGACGGGCCACAGCACAGCGTAGCCTTCACTAACTGATCCAGGCCTCTTTTGGCGATGAAGTGACGCGGCTAGTACCGTTCCAACTAAATGAAGCGGACAAAAGGACATCGACTACAAGAACTACTCTGCGAAGACATCAAGAAACAAGAAAGAAGTTGCTCCAACAAGTTGGAACGGCACTAGGGGATACAGGTCGCCGGAAGCAGCAATTCCTGTCCTTCGCGGATGAAGTTGGGATCTCCAATCCACGGATTTGCCAGAGCGATGCACCGCCACGCGGTTCCTCGGCCATACTGCGTTTGCGCAATCTGCCAAAGCGTATCGCCCTTTTGGATTCGAATCCTCAAGGGACGGCGCGGGGCTGGGGCTTGGAGAGGCACGTAAATTCGGCTGCCGGCCGTCACGCGGTCTGGATCCACGATGGAAGGGTTCAGAGACAGCAACTCGCGCCAGCGCGCGCCCTGTCCCAAATTGCGCTCCGCGAGCTTCCAGAGAGAATCGCCGCGCTGAAGGACAACTGCCGCAAGCCCGGGGCTTGTGGGGCGTGGCACAGGCTGCATAGCGCGAAAAGGATTTCTTGGCTTTGGCGCGATTCTCACCGGCGGAGGCGGGGCGAGCGGTCTGGTTGGTGCAGCGGGCGTCGCCAGCGGCGCCGTGCTCATCGCGTAAGGTAGTTTCGCCGCTTCCTGCGCCTGGCGCTCCTGCTTCTGCCGGCGGTTCTGGCGCGCGACTTCGCCGAGAGATGGCTGACTAGGTTGAGAGGAGTCACTGGGCGCGGGTGCAGATTTCTGCGCGTTGAGCGGGTCGGGCGTATTGCGCCGGGCCTCAAACCTAGCTCGATCTTCCGGCGTCAGGATATTGCGACGCTTCAAGTCCTCCTCGGTGTACACGTGTTTGGAGCTCTTCCCATGGTTTTCCTTGCGCGTATGCTCCTGACGAGCTGCTTCGCCCAGATCTTGCGCATGGCTCGGCGGCGCCGGGATGAGGTAACAGCCCATAAGAACGGTACTGGTGAGACTGATTCGGCGGCGCGAAGACAGCCACCCCGAAACATAGGCAGGCTTGCCTGAGGACACTTCCCGGTCGAGCGAAAGAACGGGCATAGGCTCTGAGCGGGGACGTCGAGGTATTGTACCTAAAGCGCGCATCAAATCAAAGCAATTCTTTTTGGTAAAAGGCGGCTCCCGGCCCTGAGCCGGAGAACGCCTGTTTGGGTTCCACTGCACTATTTCTCGAAGCTCTGCCCTACCTGAGCCGTTCTGAGTCTAAATGCCGGAGGTCGCTAGGCCACACCACCCCCCGGGAGGAGCCGGGCCGTTTTCTCCAGCGTCTCGATGGCCGGAACCGTGTGCCCCTTTTCAACGCGCGAGATGCAACCCTAAGAACGCAGCACA
>QHYP01000315.1 GCA_003224195.1 Acidobacteriota bacterium
CAGAAACTCGGCGAAGTACATCCGCGATTTCGCACACCGGCAGCAGCCGTGGTGAGCCTGGGAGTCTGGTCGGCGGTTCTCGCTTGCGCCGGCAAGTTCGCGGAGCTGATTGGCGGCGTCATTTTTATTGGCTGGATTTTTTACGGTCTCGGCGCTGCCAGCATCTTTCCGCTCCGGCGCCAGAGCGCGGGCAAGGCTTTGCCCTATCGCGTCCCCGGTTACCCCTGGACGCCAATCGTGTTCGTGCTGGCTGCCACAGCCCTGGTCGGCAACGCGGTTTATCTGGCGCTCCGCGATCCGAGAGAGTTTGTTCACCTCGCAATCGCGATCGTTCTGTTTGCGCTCGGCGTCCCGGCGTACTTCCTCTGGCGCTGGATGGGCCGCGAAAAGAGCGTTTCAGCTCCAACGGATTGAAGGGGTGACTACAGCAAACTCAGAGGGTCGACATCCACAAGCATCGCGCTCGCGGGGATTTGGCGCTTCTCGCATTCGGCAAGCGCGCCGTGGAGGAGCTTGCCGAGCAGGGAGCGCTTGGGCGACTTGAGCAGAAATTGGAAGCGGTGCTCGCGCTTCAGACGCATGAGCGGCGCCGCGGCCGGCCCCAGAATCTTGATCCCCTGCCCATCGTGGGGCGCGAAATACTCCGAGAGTTGGCGCGACCAGCGAATTGCATTCTCCAGTTGCTTATCGCGCACGATGATATTCGCGAGCGCCGTGAACGGCGGATAGGCCATCATCTTGCGGAAATGCAGTTCGCGCTCAAAAAATGCCTCGTAATCCTGTCGCGCGGCATCGCGAATCGCGTAATGGTCCGGGTAAAACGTCTGGACGAGGACGCGGCCCGGCAACTCGCCGCGGCCGGCGCGCCCGGCCACCTGCGTCAAGAGCTGAAACGCGCGCTCGGCGGCGCGAAAGTCGGGCAGGCTGAGTGTCGCGTCGGCGGAAACCACTCCGACCAATGTTACGCGGTGAAAGTCGTGTCCCTTGGCCACCATTTGCGTGCCGACCAGAATGTCCAGCGCTCCGGCGGCAAACGCGCTGAGCGTTTGCTGGTACTGGCGCTTCGTGCGCGCGGTGTCGCGGTCGAGCCGCGCCACGCGCACGCCGGGAAATTCTGTCCGCAGGCGCTCCTCGAGATGCTCGGAGCCTTCTCCAAAAAAATGCAGATACTGCGAATCGCACTTCGGACACTTTTCAGGCACGGAGCGTATCGAGCCGCAGTAGTGACACTCGAGGCGGTTGCGCTGCTTGTGATAAGCCATGGAGATGCTGCAATTCGCGCACTGCACCGATGCGCCGCAACTTCGGCACAGGACAAACCAGGAATAGCCGCGCCGGTTGATGAGAATCAGCGCCTGCGCGCGGTTCGCGAGGCAGTCTTCGACGCTGCGGCGAAGCGCTGCCGAAATGGGGCTCGTGCTGTGCGTTTCGCGGAAATCATCGCGCAGGTCCACGATCTCGACGGGGGCGAGCGGCCGGTTTTCGACGCGGGACGGAAGGGTCAGAAGTTCGTACTTTCCTGAGCGCGCATTCTGAAAACTTTCGAGCGAGGGCGTCGCTGAGCCTAGCAGCGCGACGGCCCCTTCCTGTTTCGCCCGCACAATCGCGACGTCTCGCCCATGATAGCGAGGCGTTTCCTCCTGCTTGTAGCTGTTCTCCTGCTCCTCATCGACGATGATCAGGCCGAGATTTTCGAGCGGCGCAAAAACGGCCGACCGCGTGCCGACCACGACGCGCGCCTCGCCGTTGCGCACGCGCCACCACTCGCGCGCGCGCTCGACATCGCTTAGGGCCGAGTGCAGCACGGCTACGCCTTCATACCGCGCGCCGAACCACGCGCGGCACAGCCGTCCGATCCACAGTGTCAGCGCAATTTCAGGCACAAGCACGATTGCTGTCTTTCCGCGGGCGAGCGTTTCCTGAATGCTGCGCAGGTACACTTCCGTTTTGCCGCTGCCGGTCACGCCGAAGAGCAGACTTACAGCAAACTGGCCGGAATCCAACTGGCTCCGGATTGTGTTCAATGCGCTCTGTTGCGCTTGGCTCAATTCGTGAGCCGGCGGCGTGAAACCGGAATCGAATGGATCTTCGCCGGGATCGATCGGCTCCTCCCAACTTTCCAGAACGCCCTTTTTCAGCAGTCTCTTGATCACGGCCGGAGACACGCCGCTCACGCGCGATAACACAGGCAACGGCAGGGGGCCGCGCTCGTGCTCGAGAATGTGCCGCAATTTCTCTACTGGTGCAGAGAGACCCAACGCGCTTTCGGAAGGCGCGCTCTTCCAAGAAACAATCCTTTGCGTCCGACGCTTCCGGGTGTGCACCACCTCGCGAA
>QHYP01000134.1:0-13404 GCA_003224195.1 Acidobacteriota bacterium
CTTCAGCTTCTATTTCCTCTTGATAAATTTATACTAGTATGTTACCATGCGTTCAAAACTTGGGTCAGTCTCGCACCCATACTGCTTCCGCCCGGCCCGGCGCATCCGCTCTTTGAAAACCTAGAGCTTAACACCTTCAGCATCAGAATGTTACAGATCCCCTATCTAAACCCTTTCGGCTCATGCCCTTGCGCACACTTCCATTTTCCGTACACAACACTTTTCCCTCCAAGCTCTTTTCTTTCAATCTCTTCCACACTCTTTCGCAAAACACGGGGGGTGGGTATCAACTCTTCCCAAAGTGGAACTCTGGCACCCTCTTCCACGAATCACGAATCACGAATCACAAGTCACGAATAACTCCTTTAGAGGCACATTCTTACAAAGTCCCTCGTTGCCAATTCCTTTGTCAGCAATCTCTTACAAAGCCGAACCGTAACGATATGTCAACAAACCACTTATAAGTCCTTTCTGAGCACATCCTTAAGTGCACTCGCAGCCCTAAGTCCTTTCCTGGCACATTCTTACGAGAAACAGGGGGTGGGGTGGGCTAGGCTGTTATGGTTAACTGCGTCCCGATGAGGTCACGCACCCTCAGGAACGCAGGGACGAAGAATCTCTCCTCACGTCCCGGCGAAGGGCGTCTCTCCCGAGTAACTATCGGGAGCACTCTCTCATCACCAATCACGAATCACGGTGCCTTCATGTGCTTGTCGTACCACGCGAGGATGCGGTTCAGCAGGTCCAGCAGATGCTTCTCTTCGTGAAATCCGTGCGGCTCCCGCGGATACACCACCAGCTCCGCTTCCACGCCGTAGCGTTTCAGCCCCCGATACAGCTCCTGGCTCTGGCCCAGCGGGTCGGTCGTATCGGCATCGCCTTGCAGGATCAGCGTCGGCGTCTTCGCGTTTTTCACGTACAAAAACGGCGAGCTGTTCAGGAATCCTTCCGGCTTTTCGTACGGCACGCCGTAAAACCACTCGTCGTACGCCGGGTGTTGCTCGGTGCCGAATTCCGAAATCAGATTCGCCATGCCCGCGCCGGAAACCGCCGCCTTCCACGGAAACGGAGTCTCTTGCGTGATGGCCCATTCCGCCATGTAGCCGCCGTACGACCAGCCGCCAATGCCGATGTGATTCGCGTCGGCGATGCCTCGGTGAATCAAATCCTCGATGCCGGCAACGACGTCTCTGAAATCGGCTCCACCCCAATCGCCGCGGTTCAGCTCCGTGAATTTTTGGCCGTAGCCGATCGACCCGCGAATGTTGGGATAAAAGATCGCGTAGCCCTTCGCCACGAGGAGCTGCCCCCACGTGTCGATCGAAGCCGACCATCGCCCCGTCGGCCCGCCATGGATCAGCGCGATCAGCGGCAGCTTCGATTTGCCGTCGTATCCTGCCGGCTTCAGAAGCGCCGCTTCAATCTCCACACCGTCGAAACTCTTGTATTTGAAATATTCCGGCGTCCTCAGCGCGAACTGTTTCCACGAATCATTCAGATGCGATACCTGTCGCGGCTCCGACTTCTGGTCCCACAGCCAAATTTCCTGCGGCTCCGTGGCCGTCTGCCCGACAAACGCGATTTCCCCCCCCGTGGAGAGGGCAAACTGGCCCGGATTCGTCGCCAATTTCGTGATGTCTTCTTCCGTATCTCGCGCATTGTAGCCTGCGAAATGGTTGCGAAAGCCATCCGCGGCCACGGCCAGCACGCCGCCATCTTTGCGCCATTCATATTGGAAAATCTGGCGGTCCAGGCCCGCGCCCGTCAGGTTGCGCGCCGCGCCGCCGGCAAGAGGCTGGAGCCACAGATCGTGCGGATTGGGCCCATCCACGCGGCAGCCCATATAGGCGAGGGTCTTCCCGTCTGGAGCAACGCGCAATTCGCCGAAAGGCCCGCGGGGCGCCGCAATGAGCTTCATTGCGCCGTCGATTGCCGTAACGGCGAAAATGCGGTTGGTGTTTTGGTCCGACTCGGGATGATCCGTCGCGGAGACGATGAGTTTGTCGCCCTCCGGCACCCAGGCGATTTCTCCGATGTTCCAGTTCGTTGGCGTGATGGCTTTTGCTTCATGCGTCGCCACGTCCAGGATCCACAGCCGCGCGCGCTTCTCTTCTTTATCCACGACGCGCGCATCGTCTTTGTCCTTTTCTTTCTTCTCTTCGGCTTCCGTTTTCGGGTCGGGCGCCAGAAAAGCGATCTGCTTGCCGTTGGGCGACCATTCAAAACTCTGGATCCCGCGCTTGCCTTTCGTCAGCGCCCCGGCTTCGCCGCCGTCGGCGCGCATCAGGTAAATCTGATTCGCTTCTTCGCGATTCGACAGAAAGGCCAAAGTCTTGCCGCCCGGCGACCAGCGCGGCGAGAAATCCGATTTGGCCGAAAAAGTGAACTGGCGGATCGCGCCGGTCTTCTTCTCGAGAAGCCAGATGTGCCGCGCTCGTCCTTCGCCCTTGGGCGGTTCGGTGACGACGAACGTCAGGCGCTCGCCGTCCGGCGAAAACCTCAAATCGGTGATCGAGCGCAGCGTGAGCGCGGCTTCTGGCGTGAGCGCCTTCGGCGCATCCGCCGCCCGTGGTTTTTGTTGCGCGGCGACGGGCAGGGCGATTCCAAGAATCAGCAAATGGAGTGCGGTCTTACGCCACCGGCGAGCCAGAAAGGAAGCCATCGAGAAACCTCGTTTCAAGCGGCCCGAGCAGCGCGCCAGGCATTGAGCGCTGCGCCGATGATGCCCACATCGTCGCTCGTGGGAATCACCTCGAAGAAGCTGCCTTGCAGCGGGCTCATTTTGACCATTTCGTGCACTAGCCTGTCGAGCAGATCAACGTCGATGAATTCAGCATTGGGGCCGGTGACGAAGAAACCGCCGGGGCCTTCCATGTGAATGCTTGTGGCGGTCGCCGCGGCCAGGGCGCGATGACAAAGCAGCACGAATTCCGAGCAGCGCGCGTCGCCCGCTTTGGCATTCGCGAATACCTCTTCCGGCTCCAGGTCCAGAAAGCGCAGCCGCATGGCACGATGTCCCAGGATGCCTTCCAAGTGGCCGCGCCCTCCGCAGCCGCAGAAGTTTTCCTTGGGATCCAACGTGACGACCGAGTGCCCGCCTTCCCAGAAGCCCTCGCTCCACGGGTAGCGCCCGAAGCCCACGCCGTTCCCGAGCGTCCACGCGCGAGTGAGTTTGTGAAGTTTCCCGTGTGTCGCGGCAATCCCGGCCGCCATCGCATCCGCGTCGTTGAACACGCGAACCGGCACCTGCGTGCCTTCGCGAGAGAGAGAGGATGCCAACGCACCTTGCAAATTGAATCCCTTCACCTGCTGCAAGTTTGGGGAATCCTCCACGACGCCTTCGCGGATCACACCCGGAAAGCCCAAGCCGATCGCTTCGATTTTTTCCTCTTTCGCGACCAGCCTGATTTGCTGGCGGACACACTCGCTGATGTTCTCCGCGGGCATGGACTGCAACGCGTCCAAGGACGCGCCTTTTTCCGGATAGGTGCGAAGCGGGCCGAGGAGCTTGTTGTCCTCCACGAGTCCCACGGCAATATGTTCCATCACGAGAACGCCGACTGTCTTGCGCATTGTGTTTCCCCTGGTCGCCGTCGAAAGGCGAACGATCAACTACTTATTCGACAAATCAAACCCGGGCCAGTTTGTTGAGGCCATTGAAGGCCGCCGCCTTGTAGCATTCCGCGAGCGTCGGATAGTTGAATACCGTATCCACGAAATACTCCATGGTTCCTTTCAAGGCAATCACGGCTTGACCGATGTGCAGCAGCTCCGACGCTCCTTCTCCGATGATGTGCACGCCGAGAAGTTCCTTTGTGTCCGGTTGAAAAATGAGCTTCAGGCGTCCTGTCGTGTCTCCGCGAATCTGGCCCCGGGCAATCTCCCGGAAATATGCAATTCCCACTTCGTACGGCACGCCCGCGTCGGTCAATTGCTCTTCGGTCTTACCGATAAAGGAAATTTCCGGGATGGTGTAAATCCCGTAGGGATAGAGAGCCGGGTTGGAATGGACCGGCAATCCAAATGCTTTGGCGGCGGCAATCCGGCCCTGCTCCATGGAGACCGAGCCGAGGCTCGGGAAGCCGATCACATCTCCTACGGCAAAGATGTGTGATTGCTTCGTGCGGTAATCGGCATCCACGGGAATGCGTCCACGGTCGTCGGCTTCGAGACCTGCGGCAGCCAAGTTCAATTCATCCACGTTCCCCTGCCGGCCCACGGCATACAGGAGCGCTTCGCCGGCGATTCTCTTCTTGCTTTTCAGATTGGCGGCAACGCCATTGTCGGGAGTCTCCTCCACACTTTCCACTTCTTCGTTCAGCCGGAGGGTGACGCGCCGGTCGCGCAGGTGATAGCTAAGCGCCTCGACCATCTCCGAATCCGCGAACTCCAGCAAGCGAGGCCGCTTCTCGACCAAGATGACGCGAACACCCAGCGTGGCGAACATGCACGTATATTCCACGCCGATGACTCCGCCGCCGACCACAATCATGGTCTTGGGGATTTCGGGCATCTGGAGAATCTGATCGCTGTTGATGATTGTGCGGTTATTGAAAGGGACGAGCGGCGAGATAGCCGGTTTGGTTCCCGTGGCGATGACGATGTATTGCGCCTCGTACTCGGATTGCCCGCGCGAACCGACGACCTGAATGTGAAAAGGATCCATAAAGCTGGCGATTCCGGTCACAACTTCAATTCCATTGCGAGCGAGCTGGGCGCGAATTACATCAATTTCCGTTTTGATGACGTGCTGCGCCCGGAACGACAGATCAGCCATCGTGATCTGGTCCTTCACGCGATAACTCACGCCGTAGATACTCTGGTAATAGAAGCCGGAGAGATGCAGGACGGCTTCGCGCATCGTTTTGCTGGGGATCGTTCCAGTGTTGATGGCGGTCCCGCCGATTACTTCGAGCTTTTCGACGAGAGCTGCCTTCTTGCCGAATTTCGCCGCCTGAATCGCGGCGCGCTGCCCCCCAGGGCCGGAACCTATGACGATGAGGTCGTATTTTTCCATAGGCAGAGGCGCGCGGCACGGGGCCGGGGCCCAAGACGAAACGCGCAAGTATATCATCGGTGCCAGAGGCCATATTGTCCGCGCCGGGACTCGACCTGCCGGCGAGCCGCATGGCGAATGCGGGTACACTGTTTGCGATCGTTTGCGTGAATCCAGGCAAGATCCGCGAGGTGGGCGATGGAGGAGATGCTGCCGCGGTGGCGTGAGGAAACTCCGGGATGCGCGAACCGGGTTCATTTGAATAATGCGAGCGCGGCGCTCATGCCGCAGTGTGTCTTGCGCGCCGTCACCGGTCATCTCGAGCGCGAAGCGAACTTTGGCGGTTACGAGAGCGCGGACGCCGCGGCGGAGACTGTTCAGGACGCCTACGGCAACGTGGCGCGGCTCCTCGGCGCCCAGGCGCGCAACATCGCCATCGTGGAGAACTCGACTGTCGCATTCTTTCAAGCGCTCGCGGCCTTCGACTTCCGGCCAGGGGACGTGATCGTCACGACGCGGAACGATTACATTTCCAACCAACTGGCCTATCTGTCTTTGGCCCGGCGTTGTGGAGTCGAAGTGCGGCGCGCCGCTGACCTTGAATCGGGGGGAACAGACCCGCACTCGGTGCGGGAACTTCTGCGCGATCCGCGCGTACGGCTTCTCGCGGTAACCTGGGTTCCCACGAATTCGGGGCTCATCCAACCGGCCGAAGCTCTCGGCGAAATCGCCGAATCGGCAGGCGTGCCGTATCTGATCGACGCCTGCCAGGCGGCGGGGGAAATCCCTATCGATGTGCGAAAGCTGCGTTGCGATTTTCTGTCGGCGACGGCGCGAAAATTTCTTAGGGGGCCGCGCGGAATCGGGTTTCTCTATGTGTCTGACCGCGCGCTCGAGCGCGGAGAGTATCCGCTTTACATTGATATGCGCGGCGCGGAGTGGATCACTGCAAACACATTCGAGCTTGCGCCGGACGCGCGGCGATTCGAGAACTGGGAATTCGCCCATAGCCTGGTGCTGGGTCTCGGGGAGGCGGCGCGATATGCAGCTTCGGTTGGAGTCGAGCGCGGCGGCAAACGCGCGCGCGAACTGGCGGCATTGGCGCGAAACGAGCTGAGCGCGATCCCCGGGTTGCGGATGCTCGACCGCGGGAAAGAGCTTGCCGCGATCGTGACGGTGGACGTGGCGGGTTATGAGGCTCCGGAACTAGTGGAATTGCTGCGGCAGAAAGGAATCAATACGTCTGCTTCATTGCGCGCTTATGCCGTGATTGACATGGACGAGAAGCGCGCCGCATCAGCGCTGCGGATTTCACCGCATTATTACAATACCGAGGAAGAGGTCGCTGCTGTAGTCGAGGTGCTCGCATCCTTGCGCGCAAAGTCGGCTGCTCCGTGACGGCGCTCAGGAATCCCACATACTCCCCAAACGGTTCAGCCCTCCGCCTGAAAATAACTTCGCCGTCCAAGAGAATCGCGTGCCTTGCCGCTTAGTAGCGGGTCAGTTTCCGAGTACGCCGTCATCCGCTCGCAATCGGCGGCAGCCACAACTGCAGTTCTCTCCACAACAATACTTTGGAACATTCAGGTGAGGCTTCTAGCCGTTATGCCACGCTCATTCGAGTTCAATTCTTTGGGCACAATTTTGAAAAGTTGACTCACCTGTGACCTCGGCCTAGTATGACCGCCAGAGTTGCGTCATCCCGATGATTGGCAAGACCGTTTCCCATTATCGGATCGTCGAGAAACTCGGCGGGGGTGGCATGGGTGTGGTGTACAAGGCCGAGGACACGAAACTTGGCCGGCCTGTCGCTCTGAAGTTCCTCCCCGAAGAGCTAGCTCAGGATTTCCAGGCGCTTGAGCGTCTTCAGCGTGAAGCCCGTGCCGCATCCGCCTTGAACCATCCGAACATTTGCACGATCTACGACGTTGACGAGCACGAAGGCCAATCCTTTATAGCCATGGAATTTCTCGACGGGAAGACGCTCAAGCACCGGATCGAGAAGCCCTTCGAGACCGAAGAGTTCCTGGACTTGGCCATTCAGATTGCCGACGCTCTGGACGCGGCGCACTCCAAGGGAATCATTCATCGGGACATCAAGCCTGCGAACATTTTCGTCACGCAGCGCGGTCAGGCTAAGATTCTCGACTTCGGGCTGGCCAAGCTGGCCGCGGAGCGCCGCCGCGTGGCGGAGGGAGTGGGGGCTTCCGCTCTGTCTACTGCCGGCACAACGGAAGAGCTTCTCACCACTCCGGGTACGGCGCTGGGAACCGTCGCCTATATGTCGCCGGAGCAGGCGCGCGGAGAAGAGTTGGATGGGCGCACGGACCTGTTTTCTTTTGGGGTCGTGTTGTACGAGATGGCCACCGGCAGGCAGGCTTTCTCCGGCAGCACTCCCGCGATGGTCTTCGATGCAATCCTCCACGGGGCGCCGATCTCGCCCGTTCGGCTGAATCCTCAATTGCCTGTGGAGTTCGAGCGCATCATCAACAAGGCACTGGAGAAAGACCGCGAGCTGCGCTACCAGTCCGCCGCTGAGTTACGCGCTGATCTGAAGCGTCTGCGCCGTGAGAGCGAATCGGGAAAAGCAATCGCGGTTGACAAGGCGGCTCCAAGCTCTCGTCGCATTTTCACCAAAATCCTTGTCCCTGTTCTTCTCGCGTTCACGGTCGCTGCGGCCCTCGGGGTTCGCTGGTATACGAAACGGGCTTCGACGCTCTCTGCTCCAGCAGTGGTAAGGCCCTCGGTTGCTGTCCTCCCGCTCCAGAATTTGAGCAATGATCCACAGAACGATTATTTCAGCGATGGGATGACCGAGGAAATTAGCACAAAGCTCGCCCGCGTTCATGAGTTATCGGTCATTTCCCACTATACCGCCGCGCGTTTCAAGGGCCGCGCCTCGGATCCGGCGCAGATCGGGCGGGAATTGCAGGTCCGCTATCTGCTCGAGGGGAGTGTCCGCAAATCCGAGAACCAGGTGCGCATCAGCGTGCAATTAGTTGATTCATTCAACGGCATTCAGATCTGGGCCGACAATTTTACAGGTGACCTGAAAGATGTTTTCGGGCTTCAGGAGCGCACCGCGATCAAAATTACGGAAGCATTGAACATAACTCTCACCCCTCAAGAACAGCAAACTCTCCAGCATCGCTACACCGAAAACCCAGCCGCTTACGACGCTTACCTGCGGGGCCGGGCGCTCATGGGTAGCTTTGACATTCCAGTGAAACTGGAAGAGGCTCGCAAAGCCTTCCAAGAATCCCTGCACCACGACCCGAACAACGCTCGCGCGTTGGCGGGGCTGGCTTGGGTGGAAGCGCAGTACTACCGGAACCTTAAACCCGATCCCTTAGGATTGCGGCGGGCGGAAGAACTCGCAGAGCGGGCACGGGTCATTGATCCTCAGCTTCCTGAAACCCACATGGCGCTAGGCTTCCTTTTCGCAGACAAATTCGATTACCGCGGAGGAGCACGGGAATTTGCGGAGGCGACGCGGCTTGATCCCAATTATGCTGAGGCCTGGGATTACATTTCCTGGGCGCTCGCTTACCAGCAGCCCCCCGACCTCCCGGCCGCCGAACGAGCATCGCGCGAATCCCTGCGTCTCGGCTTCTCCACGATGAGTTCTTACTACCACCTTGGCCGTGTCCTCCTTTTGCAAAAACGCTACGACGAAGCCGTGGCGGCTTTTGAGCAAGCCCGAAGCCTTAGCCCACAATCCGACACGCCTGAGTTTGGGCTGTCGCAGGTATACCTCGCCAAGGGAGACTACGCTCAGGCCCTGAGCCACTTCATGAAGGAATCGGAAGTGTCGAGAAGTGCGCTACCCAGTCTGGCGCACCTCAGTTCCATTTATGCGGCCCGCAACGACAAAGAAAAGGCCCTAGCCACTTTGCAGAAGGCCCTCGAAGCGGGTTACCGGGACTTCGCTGCCTTGGATTCCAACCCTAACTTTGAGGGCCTGCGGAATGATCTCCGATATCAGCAATTGATCCAGCATTATCGCAAATGAGCTCAGGAGCCCTCGTCTCGCGCGTATCATTTCGGCGATCGTTTCTCTCCCCAGGGCGCCTCGACGCAGATTTTGTCGCCCATCATTGCGGACCGGACTTGACGGTTCACGGCGAGTGGTCGGCTACTCGGAAACTGAGCCGCTACCTGCCGCTCGATTGGCGGATTCGCGAGGCTCGGATAGAATCGGGAGTTTGTTTTCGACTCCAGCAACACGGGCGTGGACTCGATGGCGGAGATTGTTCTCCACAACACTCTGAGCGGGAAGAAAGAGGCGTTCGTTCCGCAGACGCCGGGCGAGGTGCGAATGTATTCCTGCGGTCCGACGGTGTACGACTTCGCGCACATCGGGAATTTCCGCACGTTTGTTTTCCAGGACATTCTCCGGCGTTTTTTGCGGCTTCGCGGCTTCCGGCTGAATCAGGTGATGAACCTGACGGACGTGGACGACCGCATCATCGCGAATGCCGCAGCGGCGGGAGTGGGGATCCGCGACTACACGGAGAAATACGCGCAGGCGTTTTTCGAGGATTGCAAAGCGTTGAGCATCGAAGAACCGGAACGCTGGGTTCGCGCGACCGATCACATCGAAGACATGGTGAAGCTGATCGAGCGGCTGCGCGAAAAATCGTTCACGTACGAGAGCGAGGGCTCAATTTATTACCGCATCCAGAAGTTTCCCGACTACGGCAAGCTCTCCAAAATTGACCTGAGCGGCATCCAGGCCGGGGCCCGCGTGGACGTGGACCGCTACGAGAAGGAAAGCGCGCGGGATTTCGCGCTCTGGAAGGCCCCGAAGCCGGGGGAGCATTTTTGGGAGACGCGGCTCGGGAAAGGGCGTCCCGGGTGGCACATTGAATGCTCCGCCATGGCGATGAAGTATCTGGGCGAGACACTGGACATTCACACGGGCGGCGTGGATTTGATGTTTCCGCACCACGAGAACGAGATCGCGCAGTCGGAGGCCACGACGGGAAAGCCGTTCGTGTGTTACTGGCTGCACGCGGAGCATCTGCTGGTTGAGGGCGAGAAGATGTCGAAGTCGCTCGGCAACTTCTACACGCTGCGAGACCTCTTTGCGAAAGGGCACAAGCCGTCCTCGCTGCGATTTTTGCTGGCGAGCGTGCCCTACCGCAGGCAACTCAATTTCACGTTTGACGGGTTGCAGCAGGCGGCGAGCTCGGTCGAACGGCTGCGCAATTTCGCCGAGCGGCTTGCGCAGGAGAAATTCCCGGCGGGGAACAAGGACGGAATGGCGGCAAGCATCGAAGCGGCGGAGAAAGCCTTCGATGCCGGGCTTTCCGACGATCTGAACACGGCGCAGGCGCTTGCCGCCGCGTTCGACCTCATCCGCGAAACGAACGTCACGATGGACAACGGGAAATTCCGATCCGGAGACATCGCGCAGTTGCGGGGATTTTTCGCGAAGTTCGACAGCGTTTTTGCCTTGCTCGAAGACAACGACAGCGAGAAGTTGCGCGCGCTGGGCTACGGCGGGGAGGCAGGGGGATTGAGCGACACGGAGATCGAGAAACTCATCGCCGAGCGGATCATCGCAAAGCAGAAACGCGATTTCGCCGCCGCCGACCGCATCCGCAAGGAGCTTGCGGACCGTGGTATAATTCTGGAGGACACAAAAGACGGGCGTGTCCGTTGGAAACGCAAATGAATCCATTGCTCCACATCCGCATTCCGTTCCTCCCGGGGCACATCCCGCCGGCCGCTCAGCGGCCAAACCTCTTCGGCGTCGACTAAGTAAATCCTCTTTCTCCGAGCAGGCCGCGGCGGCGGAGTCCGTATGCACGCCTGCGAATACGCCCGAAATTCCGAACCAACTTGAACCGCAATACGCATGAATGGAGGAAGAGATGACAACGGCTACGGAATTGAAATTGCCCCGGCTGGTGACGGCGTTGCCGGGACCAAAGGCAAAGCAGGTCGTGGAGTACGACGCGAAGTACGTTTCGCCTTCCTATACGCGCGATTATCCGCTGGTGGCGAAGCGAGGGCATGGCGCACTGATCGAGGACGTGGACGGCAACACGTTTCTGGATTTCAGCGCGGGCATTGCGGTGTGCTCGACGGGCCACAGCCACCCTAAAGTCGTCTCCGCCATCCAGAAGCAGGCCGCTGAACTGATCCACATGTCCGGCACGGACTTCTTCTATGAGAGTCTGCCGCGATTTGCGGAGCGGCTCAGCAAAACCGTTCCGGGAGCCGAAGCGAAACGCGTTTATTTCGGCAACTCCGGCACGGAAGCGGTCGAAGCGGCGATGAAACTGGCGCGATATGCGACGCGACGCGACAAGTTCATCGCGTTTTACGGCTGCTTCCACGGGCGGACGATGGGCGCGCTTTCGTTGACGGCGTCAAAGGCCGTGCAGCGCAAAGGATTTGGAGCGCTGCTCGCCGGTGTCGAGCACATTCCGTATCCATATGCCTATCGCTGTCCGCTGGGACATACGGCGGAGACCTGCGGGGAGGAGATTTTGGAGTTGCTCGAGCGCGACCTGTTCAAGCGCCTGTTCGATCCGGAGGACGTCGCGGGAATCATCATCGAGCCGGTCCAGGGCGAGGGCGGATACGTGCCTGCTCCGAAGTTTTTCCTCCAGGAGCTGCAGCGCATTTGCCGGCAGCACGGCATTCTGCTGATTGTGGATGAAGTCCAGTCCGGCATGGGGCGCACGGGGAAGTGGTGGGCGTGCGAGCACGCGGGAATCGAGCCGGACATTCTTTGCAGCGCGAAGGGCATCGCTTCGGGGATGCCGCTGGGCGCCGTGGTGGCGCGCGCGAGCCTGATGGACTGGAGGCCCGGCGCGCATGCTTCGACGTTCGGCGGGAACCCGGTGTGCGTGGCGGCGGCCATGGCGACGATGGACTTGCTCGAGAGCGAGTACATCGAGAACGCACGGAGGATGGGCGAGTTCCTCTTCCGGCGGGCGGCCGATTGGACGCAGAAATTCCGCATCGTTGGCGATGTGCGCGGGCGCGGGCTGATGATCGGCGTTGAAATTGTGCACGACCAGCGCACGAAGGAAAAAGCGCCGGAGCTGCGGAATAAGATCGTCCAACTGGCGTTTCAGAAGGGCCTGCTGATCCTAGGCGCGGGCGATACGTCGGTGCGGCTCTCGCCGCCGCTCTTGATTGATGAAGAGCAAGCGGACTTTGCCGTGCGGACGCTCGAAGAGTGCTTCCGCGAGGTGGGGAAGAATTAACCGCTGCGGGAAGAGAAAACACGGAGACGGAATGAAGAAATCCCGTGGCGGCAGCATAGCCAACGGCGGCGGCCGCGGGATTTTGTTTATACTTCGCCTGAGCGGATAGGCGCGAGCCAGTTGATGCCAGTCTTTTCATGGATGATGTTTAGCGCGGTGCAGTGGGCGTCGCGACGAGGCCTGCGGGATGAGCTGGCGGATTCCCTTGACCAGAAAAAGACAGAAGCACGGCAGGCGGGCATTCGCGGGGAAACCTACGCCTACTGGTATCTGCGGCGGCACGGCTACGTCTTTATCGCAAGAAATTACGTGCCCGTCGGCGCAAAGGGAGAAATCGATCTGATCGGCTATGACGGCCCGATGCTGGCGTTCGTCGAAGTTCGCACGCGGACGATCCGCGAGGGCGAGGCCGGCTTGCCCGAACTGAGCGTGACACGGGGAAAACAGCGAGTTCTTGTGCGCACAGCACAGCGCTTCTTGAGGGAGCGCCGCGCCGGAGATAACCGCTGCACAAAGACGCTTTCAGCAGCCAGATTTGAGAAGGTCATTCGTAAAACGGTTCACAATTGCAGGTGACGCGGTAGAATCGTCGCTGTCCGGGTGAGGGTTCGTACCCTGTGTCCGGGCGGCGCGCCAGAGGAGGAAGAATTGCCGGAGCTTCGCAAAGACCCGATCGTCGGCCGGTGGGTGATCATTTCCACGGAACGCGGCAAGCGCCCGACGGATTTTCTGCGCGAGAGCGTCGTGGCAAAAGGAGGGGCCAACTGCCCCTTCTGTTATGGGAACGAAGCGAAAACGCCGCCTGAAATTCTTGTCTATGGGCGCAACGGCAGCGGTGCAAACACTTCGGGTTGGAAGGTGCGCGTCGTGCCCAACAAATTTCCGGCGCTGGGAATCGAAGGCGATCTGGGGAAGGAAGGGGAAGGGCTGTTCGACAAGATGAA
This sequence comes from Acidobacteriota bacterium, assembly GCA_003224195.1. GTDB lineage: Bacteria > Acidobacteriota > Terriglobia > Acidiferrales > UBA7541 > Acidiferrum. Next base: position 13,167 of record QHYP01000134.1, read on the forward strand.
CGGCATCGGGGCGCACGAAGTGATCATCGAAACCCCGCAACACGCTGCGACGCTGGCCACGCTGCCGGAACGCGCGGTCGAAGATGTCTTGTGGGCGTACCGCGACCGCATGCTCGATCTGAAGAACGACAAACGTTTTCGCTACGTGCTGATTTTCAAGAACCACGGCGAAGCGGCCGGGGCTTCGCTGGAGCATCCGCACTCCCAGTTGATTGCGCTTCCGATTGTGCCGCGGCGC
>QHYP01000134.1:13472-16052 GCA_003224195.1 Acidobacteriota bacterium
AGGAGCAGGACACCGTGGCGCGCGTGATCGACCAGAACGAGCACTTCATCAATCTGGCGCCGTACGCGCCGCGCTTTCCGTTCGAAATCTGGATTCTGCCCAAACAGCATAGCTCGTCGTTCGAGAACAACCAAAGCCCGATCTATTCGGCGCTGGCGCGCATGCTGAAGAGCACGTTGATGCGGCTCGATGCGGTGCTCGACCGGCCGGCGTACAACTTCATGATCCACACGTCGCCGATCGGCGAGGAAATCAACGATCACTATCACTGGCACATGGAAATCATTCCCAAGCTGACGAAGGTGGCGGGCTTCGAGTGGGGAACAGGCTTCTACATCAACCCGACTCCGCCCGAGGAGGCCGCGCGGTTCTTGCGCGAGGCGAACGTCGGCGCGCCCGCGTGACAAGGACCTGAGGATGCCGCAGGATTTGGCGCCTGGGGCGCAATCTGAGGGGCCGGCGAGTTTTGTTATAATTCAAACGATTGGCGCGGTACCCAAGAGGCCCAAGGGAGAGGTCTGCAAAACCTCCATTCGTGGGTTCGAATCCCACCCGCGCCTCCATATCCGAAAGGTTAAGTAGAATCAATTCTCCTACCTCCACCAAATTCAGTCTTCCAGGTCCTCATGTCGATCAGCAAATGCATTGTCCGGTTGAAAGACTGCCACGATACCGAACATAGTGTGGTTGTCTGCAAAATTCTATGTATCCAGGACAGGAAACTCGAAAAGAAAAGTTGCGGAAGCTACTCGGCAAACGGTAGAGGTAGAACCTTATGCGCGTGTACAAATTTCTGGACGCAAAATTTGGGATGAAGAGCCTCGCGGAAAAGCGGCTGAAGATCTCAACAGTAGAAGATTTGAACGACCCATTTGAACTGTTGCCTTTCGGAATGGCGGATAAAACGACACGGATGGCACTGAATAACGCACGGACAACTTGGGCCGCTACGCATGGCATGCTTTGCTTTAGTTCTGATTGGAGGGACCCTGTTATTTGTCCCGCGGCAGACACCCGTAACGCGAGGTTCAGTCTTTTGGATTGTATTGGCATTCGCTACTATGGCCCTCGGCTTCGTCGCAGACCTGTTGATAAGAATACTGACATTCCTTGGGTGGATGGTCATTGCGCTCATCGGAGACTCGCGTAAGCCTCCTAGTTCAAAGGCGTAGTTCGGCACAGCGCCGTCACCCTGCGCTTCCATCTCTTCTCAATTGTCGTAGCCCTCTTCGCTCTCATGGCAGCCCTGCGTAGTATTGTCTGTGCATGCTCAAGCCTCTGGCTGTGCCCGGCGATCTTCAATGGTTGGCGTGGCGGGCTCCGGGTTCACGGCAATAGCGTATTTAGGAGCCCATCCGTAGTATTCCTTCCAGCCGTCTGCCCATCCATACCTGACGTTGCGCATTTCCGTGTGGCGCAATCCCTTGGCGTGGGCCAGTTCGTGGCAGATCACGTGCGCCAACTGAACGGAGTCACGACCGGGTTTTTGGGAATCAGGAGAAGCATCCGTACACAAGGGTTGAGCAATGTCCCGTACTGGCAGCATGCCCGCTGCCCAGTGAGGCCACGCGGGCGTCACATGGTCCCGATGAGATTAAGAAATACGCCTTTGTGGTTGTACTTTAGATCGGTCAGGTCGTCGGAGAAGTCGGTGAAGTTGTAGCCGACGCCAACCTTCAGGTTCTTGCCAATGTGATGATAGATCGCGGCCAGCGCGCCGCGGCGGCGTTGACTTATATCCGGTAGGTAAAGCGTTCGCACCTCCGCCAGGCTATCCCATTGCCTGAGGAACCGCCAGTCCACGCGCAACACCGTGAGCTGAGCGGCGTTGTCGAAGAAATTCGGGTGCACGCGATCCAGGCTTTCCTGTCCCAGGCGGTAGGCGTACTTGCCACCGAGGGACCAATTCGCCGTGAGGTCGTAGGTCAGATCGAGCGCCGCGATGTGGCTCTTCTGAAGGAACTCGGCCGCGGTGTTCTGCAATCCCACCTGACCTGTGGTCGGGACGTTATAGAAGTACGTGTACTTGGCCAGGGCGTTCAGCCGGTCGTTCCTCACCGGACGGTAAGCGTAGCCGACCACGGCCTCGGTGTAGCCACCGGCATAGAACTCGCCGCGCGAGCTATCACTGACCGAGTGGTCCAGCTTGCCGATTACGCGCCAGTCGGGCGTCAGTTGCAACTTGAAATTGTTACGAAACAACCACGTGGTCGTGTCGGTATGCGTCTGGTCGAGTTGTTCCGCGTTATCCCGGCGATACTCGATCGCGCTCGAGAACTGCATCTTATGCAAGCCGTAGCCCATGCGGATCCCGGCCGCCTTGCGATCGGTCTCGGCGCCGGTGTGCGAGTCGCGCAGCTTGCCGAACTCCGCGCTGCCGCCGAGATTCCAGCGCTCTTTCGCCGTGAGGTTGATTCCAGTGGTGTGAGTAAGGCCGCTCAGGGACCCCCCATTCTGGTAACGCTCCTCGACGTAGACACTGGAGGTGTCGGAGAGCCGCGTCTTCGCGCCCGAAACCAGGTTGCCCTGGCTGCCGCGAAGCAGCTGGCCGTTGTCCGTCCGCTCGTTTTCCAGCGAATA
>QHYP01000316.1 GCA_003224195.1 Acidobacteriota bacterium
CGCCGCCTCCCCCTCCACGCCGCCTCCCCCTCCAGGGGGTGGCCGCTGTGGATACCCGACCAACTGCACGCGCGCTGCTTGCCGCGTAAAATCACGCCAAGGGCGCAGTCTCGCCGACTGAACGGCGCCTGGACCTTTCCCCAAACGGTGTTGTGGGCGCACCAGACTCCCGCGGTTCATCGTGGGAGCCGTCAGCCCTCGGGCATCCACCGGATAGACGGCTACGTTGGCCTTATTGCATGCATCGATTGTCGCCGTGAGCTCGGATTGGCGTTCAGCGGTCAGCGGAAACCCCGACGAAAACAAGATCACCATTTTCCGTCCTGGCACAGCCCGGAGGTTTTTTGCAAGGCTGCGAATTGCCAGCAGCACGCTGTATGCGCCGAAATCCGCCTCCGCGCTGCCGAGCGGCGGAGCACCGATCGCCGCCACTTCGGTGGGTGGCGGCGCATTCGGATCAACGGAAGAATTCTTCACCGCTCCCGCGGCCCTCTTCAGCCGGTCGGCATTCGCCGTGAAGTTCTGCGTGATGCGCAGCGTGCCGCCGAAATCGACAATGGCCATCAGGCGGTCCGGCCCCGCATTCGCGTCGATAAATTTCCCCGCGGCCTCGCGAGCAGGCCATGGTCGAGTTGTCGAAGAAAAGGATCATGTAGTGCCGCTGTGCCTTTGTGGCAGTGGCCATTTCCGCGCCGGTCGAAAAACTGGTGACGCTTTGTTCTTTGTTGTCCTCAAAAACGCGAAAATCGGGTTGCTTCAGGTCGTGGACGTAATTGCCCTTTTTGTCCATGACCACGGCATCGACAAGAACCAGGCGCGATTCCTTTTTGATCACCGCCACGGGCGCGCCGCTCTGCGCCCCGCCTGGAGATTGTTGTGCGGTGGTTTCCTGCCCCGGCGGCGGAGGCGGCGCGCTCTGCCCGCGCGCCGGCACGCTCGCGACAAGGAAAAGGAGGGCGGCTCCCGCCATCTCGGGCCAAATCTTGAACATTGAGTCCAGCGTTCGGTTCATGACGCCACCTCTCTAGAACGGAATCTTCAGTCCACTGGTTCGCGCTCCCAAAAGTTCGGCCTCCGAATCACGGACCACCAGCCGCACCATGTACGTCCCCGGTTTCACGTCAAAACTCGACTTCACCATGATCCCGGGGCGGCTCAGTCGCTCCAGCGTCGTGTCGCGCAGCTTCATCTCCACGACTTTTTCGTTGCCGGTAACAAAATTTCCGTTTTCATCGAAGATCGCCGTCGCGATGGTCAAATTATTCTGATTCCGGCCATCCGCCTTCCGGAAGCGCAGGCCCTTCAAATCCACGCGAGTGAGCACCGCCACGCTCGCGTCTTCCTCGGTCTTCTTGAAGAATTGTGTCTGTAGCTCGATGGGCAGATCGCGCAGCTCTTCTTGCGAAAAAATCGCCTCTTCAATGTCTTTTCTGGCCGACTCGGCGGGGTCGGTCTTCGCCTGCGGCGCGAAGTAGCCTCGCCGCGCCTGCAGAGCGTATTTCTCTTTCGTGCCGAGCGTCACCTTCAGCGTGTGAAAGCTGCCGTCGAATTTCAGATTTTGCGGCGAAAAGCCGAGCACATAGGAGAACTCCGGCGCAGCGGCAAACTGCCGCATACCTTCGCCCAGATCATTCCGATTGTGGAAGAAGCTTCCGCCGGTCCCATCGGCCAATTCCGCCATCACGTCCGACTGGCCAAATTGTTCCGCCACAGTGTGCAGCGAGCGGATCCCGGCGGTAAGCACCGACCCTGTAAAGGGTTTCGAAATGTCGCCTCCCGGGGTGCCCGCGTACAGCCCGCGCGCGTCAATTGTGTTGATCACCACGTTTGCGCGCGTGGCGCGGTCGACGACTTCCGTCGTCTCCCGCGTCGCAAACGTTGTAAAAAATCCCGGCGACACCAGCACAATCGTGCGCTGCCCGGGCAGCACTGTCATGCGTCTCACGACTTCTTCCATCCGCCGAAAAGCCGCCTCGTTACTTGCTTCCCCGAGCGGCAGCACCTGGTACGCGGTCGACTGGGCCAGGTTGGCCGCAGCCTGCTGCATTCGGGGATCGTTCTGGTAAGCGCATTCGAGAGCGTCTTGCGTCGCGGCTGCCAAGGCCTGGTCGTCATGCTTGTTCACAATCAGATCGGCCTCAAAAAAACTGATCTCGGGGCAACTCGAGGACATCGGCCCCGCCAGGGGACGCGGAATAATCCCTTGCAGCGCCTCTGCCAGCTTTCCCCGGTCATCCGTAAAATCCTGCTCGCGCTGGCCCGAGGTCGTGAAAAGGGCCACCCGGTCCGATGGTTGCAGCGCCTCCAAAAACTTTCCTCCATCGAAAGATTCAAGTCGTCAAACAGCATGGCCGCATAACGCTCGATCAGCACTGGCGAATTTTTGTCCGGCGTCGTTGCGTCACGCGCGGGAGTTTCCGTCGCCCGCGAGGCCTCCGTGTGCGAGCCGGGCCGCTCCACGGCAAACGTGGAGATCACTTGCGCTTTGCCTTTGTCGAACAGCCGGAAATCTTCCTTGTGCAACGTGCCGATCGCGTGCCCCTGCGCATCACGCGCGACGACTCGGACCAGCACCAGGTTCACTCTCACTTTGAAGGTAGACGTCGCGTCGTGCGTGGAGACTTCGGCGACTGGCCCTGCTGCCGCGGGATTGTTGGGCGCAGTTTGCTGGGAAGGAGCCGGCTCCACTGGTTTGTCGGATTGCCCTCGCGCGGGGAGCGCCAGGAACGAACAACCGCAGGCGCCCAAAAGAATGGTGCCAGCCTTGCTCCCTAGGCTTCGAAAGGCCATTCCGCCTCCGGCGCCTGCCTGCGCTCTTGCACCGTTCGATCAGCGGGCGCGTCAGGGCAGCGCGTCCGGGCACCCCGCGGTCGACCGCGGCGTTTACCCCGATAAAATCGGGGCGGTCGCACATTTCGTTGTCCGCTTCGCGGTCGCAAACTCCAATGTTGCTGCGACTATACGCCCCGGTTTTGCAGCACGTCAATGCAAAGAAACCGCAAAACGCCTGGTTCCTGCCGCTCCAAACCTCCCGGGATTCTGCTACGGGCTAACGCGTCGCCCGGAAAGCCTCCAGGCTCCAGGTATCTTGGGCCTCTTCATGGCGCAGGACGTACCGATTTCCATCCGACGCCAGCACGCGGAAGAAGATCGCGCCCGGCGAGTACCAGCGGTCTTCGACTTCGATCACCTCAAACGTGCGGCCCGCCAGCACGAACCGCACCGGTCTCTCGTCGGCGCGGTAGCCGGAATAGCTCTCGACGTGGATGGTCGTGTCGGCCATCGGAAATTTATCCCTTGGTGCGGCTCTTCGCGCGCTCCGCGTTCCACGCCGCGCCCAGAAAAACGATCACGGCTGAAACCTCCATCCAAACCATCAGTCCGATCACCGCCCCCAACCCTCCGTACACCACTCCGTAGGGCATCTTGCGTACGTAGGTACCATACAGCACATTCGTCAGCCACCAGAACAAAGTGGCGACGACCGCGCCCGGCAACACGTCGCGCAGTCTGTTCTCCGCGGGCCGCGCCACGCGGTAGATCACCGTCAGCGCAATCATGCCCAGCAGGATGGCCGCTAGCGGAAACAAGAAATTCCAGTAAGTTTCTAGTTCCCTCTTGCTGAACACGTGCGCCAGCAAGCGCCGCAGCGGCCGCCCCAGCACGCCGAGGATGGCCGCCGCCAGCAGCGGGGCAATCGTCACGAGGATCAGAACCAGCCCGCGAACTTGCCGGTGCAGCCACCCCATGCGGTCCTCTTCCCCGTAGATTACCTGAATCCCTTGCATCACCAACTTCATCACCTGCGATCCCGCAAGGAGCGTGCCTGTCAACCCCGCCAGCGCCCACTTCCAGACCTCCGGCCCGCGCTTCGTCAAGTACTCGGAAACGATTTGCTGGCTTCCCGGCGGCAGAAAACCGGTGATCTGCCTGATGAGTTCCAGCAAACTGGTTCTCCCGCCAACGGGGCTTGTAGCCAATGCCACCGCGATCAGCAGCGTCGGGAAAAATGCCAGAAACAGGTTGAACGCGATGGCCTGCGAAATCATTCCGCACCGCGGGAAAACCCTCCGGAACCCGCGATAGACTCGCTCCGCCACAAATTTCAAAAACTCCATGGCCGCTAATTTCTTCTGCATTTGGCAACGATTAGCGTGATGTCGTCCTGCTGTTCGTGAGGGCTGAACTGCTGGACGTCATCAACAACCGACGCAAGCAAGGCTTGTGAAGACAGCTCGCGGTGTCGGCGCAACGCCTCGATCAAGCGCTGTTCTCCGAATTCCTCCCCGGCGCCGTTGAACGATTCCGTAATGCCATCGGTGTAGAGCGCGAGCGTGTCTCCTGGCAAGAGCCGGCGTTCCCCGATCGAGCAATCCCATTCTTTGAAGAGTCCCAGCACACTGCACGTGGAATCCAGCCGTTCCAGCGTGTCATCGCTCCGCAGGAGAAGAGCGGAGAGATGCCCGCAATTCGCATAGCGCAATCGCCCCACTTTGTCGTCGTATTCGGCGAAGATGAGCGTGGCAAAAGCCCCGTCGGTCGTATTCTCGTGAAAGAGTTGGTTCACCGAGCGCAAGAAGCGTTGCGGCTGATCCAGAGCGATGGCGCACTGGCTGCGGGCCATTAAGAGAGCAGCGGCAATTCCTTTTCCTGCAACGTCGCCGATCACCAGCCCGAGCCGCTCCCGGCCGAGCTCAAGGAAGTCGTAATAATCGCCGCCGACCTCGCGAGCCTGGAGGCAGATTCCCGCATACTCCAGTGTTCTGAGCGGCGGCAGCGTTTGGGGAAAGAGTCTTGCCTGCACCTGTTTTGCAATTTCCAGCTCTTGGGCAACGCGGCGTTCGGACTCCAGCTTCTCCGCAATCGCGCGGCGCTGGGCCTCGATTTCCCGGCTTACATGGTCGAAGCTCATAAGGCCAAAAGAATTTCCGTCAAGATCCTTGAATGCGGCGAATGTTCCGCCCCAAATCGGCGACTGTTCGCCGGGCGACATCGCTGGAGCCGCCGAATCCGAGGTTTGCGCGCCGCTTCCGCCGGAGGCTGCGGCGGACTTCGCTGGCTGGGGCTCATACTTGATGCGCTTCAGCCGCGGCACGCGATGGAAGCGAACCCCGCGCTTGGACCATTCGCGGAACTTGGCGGCGACATCTTCGGTGATGAAAACAACCTGCGT
>QHYP01000368.1:0-2469 GCA_003224195.1 Acidobacteriota bacterium
CTTGCCGTCGCGATCCAGCGCGAACGCGTACCGCTTCTTCTCCGCCAGCCAGAAGCTCTGGTTGACCAGCGCCCGCTGCTTCTCAAATTCTTGCGCAAGTGTCTTGCTCTCCTCCTCATGTCCTGCCAGACGCGCCAGGTTCGCCAGCGCCCGCAGCGCTTCCGCGCCCGCTCCGCTTTGATATAGTTCCGTCTTCACCGGCAGAAGCGGCCCGCCTTCCACCCAGCCGTGGCCCACTCCCAAGTTCTTCGGCAACCCGCGCTCATCGTACGTGGACTTCAAAAATTCATACGCCTTCCAAACGCTCTGCCATTTTTCTTTCGCAAACGCCGTGTCGCCGCCCGCCCGAGCGTAGTCGCTCATCGCGATGATATACAGCGGCGTCGCGTCGGCGGAGGCGAATCCGTACGGAAAATCCTTGAACCACGGCACGAAGCTCGCGCCCTGCGAAATCTCGTGCGGGATTTTTCCATCCTCGCGCTGAAACTTGCTCAGAAAGTCCAGCGCCGTTCGCGTGCTCGCGAAATCGCCCGCCGCATCGAGCGCCAGCGACGTCCATTCGGAGTCCCGCCCGAAATACCAAGCGAATCCCGGGCGTTGGCTTTCGCCCGACGTGCGGTATCCCGCCACGAGCCCCGTGCCCAGAAACGGATTCGTCACCATTCCCTGCACCATGCTCACGCGCGACCAGTCGTACGCCTTCTGCAAATCCGCGTCCGGCAATTCCACGTTCACCGTCCGCGCCAGATAGTCGCGGTAGTATTTCGCCGACTCCTCGAGCAGCCCGTTCGCGTCGCCCGCAAGCCTCCGGTACGTTTTCTCCGCCTCGGCCCGGCCTTCCATCGAGCCCGCGATCACGATGAGCTTCGTTTCCTTTCCCTTAAGCGTGGCGCCCAGCCGGAACGCGCTCTCGTGCGAAGCCGAATAATTCGTTTCATATTCCGCGCGCGGCGCTTCCCCCGTCGGCGAACCCGCCAGCGCCGCAAACTTCCTTTGCTCCTCGCCGAAATAGAAGGCGTGCAAAGCGGGATCCCAGCTCAGATAGGTGCCTCCGATTGCCGCCGGCCACTCCAACTGAAAATCGCGCTGAAACGCCGCTTCCACCTCGAGCGGCTCCTCCGTTTCGACTTCCAGAATAATGATCGCGCCCGGCTCGCCCACCGGCACAAAAAACGTCTCGCGCACCGTGAACGTGTCCCCGCTGTATACGATCGTGCTCGACTCCGGCCGCGCGATCACCGTTCGCGCCAGCGTCTCCGCCGGCAGCACTCGTCCGCCCACGTCGAATCGCAAATGAAAATCCCGCAAAATCTTTAGCGGGTAGACCCACGCCTCCATCCGGCCGGATTCGTTCTCCAAAAGCCCGGCACGCGTGCCCACCGCGGAGAGAAATTCCCATGGCCGCACCGGCCGCGTAAGCTCCAACTCGCGCGGTGCGCCTTGCGGCATCGCGGCAGCCGGGCCGGCACTCAAAACGAACAGCATCACGGGAGGAAAGTAAGAAATGGGCCAGCTTGCGCGGAACTTATTTGCGGGTTGCATACGCTCGACGATGGGTGCGCCGTGCTGTTGATCGCTATCCGATCACACATGAAGCTGACCGCTTGCGGCCACACATAACTACGCTAAGATAAGCGCGGGATTTTAGCACAACACCTTTCGGGGCAGGTACCGACCTTTTGTTCTCTTCGCGCCGCGCGTTTCTCCAATCGCTCAGCCGTTCCGCGCTGGTTCTGCCGCTTGAAAACGTTCTCGCGTTCGCGGGCCCGGCCCCCCTCCCCGCCGATTTTCGCCGCAACGCGCCAGCTCATCAAGCCGCTCCATCCGCGCCTGCAAATCCTCTCGGCGTCAGCTTTCTCAACGTCGCCCGCGAAGCCGGCCTCAATGCGAAGACCATTTTCGGCGGCGAGCACAAAAACAAATATCTCCTCGAAACCACCGGCTGCGGCGTCGCCTTCTACGATTACGACAACGACGGCTGGCTCGACATCTTTCTTGTCAACGGCTCCCGCCTCGAAGGCTTTCCTGCGGGCCGCGCGCCCACCAACCGCCTCTTCAAAAACAATCGCGACGCCACCTTCACCGACGTCACCGTCAAAGCTGGCCTGGTTCATTCCGGCTGGGGACAAGGCGTTTGCGTCGGCGATTACGACAACGACGGCTTCGACGACCTCTTCGTCACCTACTTCGGCAAAAACGTTCTCTACCACAACAATGGCGATGGCACCTTCACCGACATTAGCGCCAGGGCCGGCGTTGCGGGCAATGGCAAGCGCTGGAACACCGGCTGCGCCTTCGTGGACTACGACCACGACGGCCGCCTCGATCTCTTCGTCGCCAATTACATTGATCTCGATCTCGCCACGGCGCCCGTTCCCGAATCCGGCCCCTGCCTCTACAAAGGCGTCATGGTCGCCTGCGGCCCGCCCGGCTTGCCGGGCGGCAAAAATATCCTCTATCACAACAACG
>QHYP01000368.1:2526-3011 GCA_003224195.1 Acidobacteriota bacterium
ACGACGGCTGGCCCGACATCTACGTCGCCAACGACTCGCAGGCCAGCACGCTCTATCAAAACAAAAAGAACAGCACGTTCGCGGACATCGCCATCGAGGCCGGCTGCGCCCTCTCTCCCGACGGCAAGCCCCAGGCCGGCATGGGCGTCTCCGCTGCCGATTACGATCTCGACGGCAATCTCGACATCGTCAAAACCAATTTCGCCGGCGACACGCCCTCGCTCTATCGCAATCTCGGCGGCGCCAATTTCGAGGACGCCACTTTCCCCGCCGGACTCGGCGCGCACACGCAATATCTCGGCTGGGGCTGCGGCTTCTTCGACATGGACAACGACGGCTGGCCCGACATTCTCATCTGCAACGGTCACGTCTATCCCGAGGTCGAGCAGCTCAAGACCGAAGCCGGCTACCCGCAGCAAAAGCTGCTCTACAAAAATCTCCGCAACGGCCGCTTCGCCGACGTCTCCAGCCAAGCCGGCACCGGC
>QHYP01000135.1 GCA_003224195.1 Acidobacteriota bacterium
AGTTTTCTCGCGACCAGTCGCAACTCTCCCCGATCTGTCGCATCTGTTGGATGATTGTCCCGCCCGATTCTTCCTTCCATTTCCACACGCGCCGCTCGAACTCTTCGCGGCCCAGCTTGCGGTAATCGATCCCTTCCGCGGCGAGCTGTCGCACCACCACCCGCTGCGTTGAAATCCCCGCATGGTCCGTCCCCGGCAGATAGAGCGTGTTGTAGCCGCGCATGCGGTGCCAACGCGTCAGGATATCGATTTCCGTGTGATCGAGCATGTGCCCGATGTGCAGCGAGCCCGTAATGTTCGGTGGGGGAATCACGATCGAGAAGACCGGCCCCGGCGCCTCCCGGCGCCTTCGCATCTGCGCGGAAGAGCGCCTCTTTCACCCAGTATTCGGCCCAGTGGGGTTCAATCTGCTGCGGTTCGTAGGTTTTCGCAATTTCGCGCGCCATGCGAAGTGGGGTTCCTGCCTTTGCTCGAATCCGCGCCGCAAACGTGCGGAAAATTTCGCGAAGTCGAAAACTTCACTATACGGACGAAGGCGCGTGAAGGTCAATCGAGCGCGCACCTACCCCGTCAGGGGATGCGCAGCGCTGTCCTGACCCAATCGGGACTAAGGCAATGGGAAAACACCCGGCATTATCGGGAGGAGGTTCGAGTGCGGATCGCCGAAAAAGCGTCTTCAAAGAGCTTGACCAAGAATACGAATACCATAGGGAAAAAAGGCCCTCGATAGGTTTGCGAGAATGACCACAGGGAACGGCTCGGGGCGCTTGGCCAGAGTCTCATTGTCCTCATTCCTGTTTCCTAATTGGACGTCGACTCAAGTACAAAGTCAAGTATGGGAGGCGAGGTGGCGCTTCGCCCTACTTCTTGGCTTCTAGCTCCCCGCGCACGATAGCTTCGACGACCGGTTTCAGCAGTTCGCGCGTCACCTGTTGGAGGACGTCAGGATTGATTCTCTCAAGCACCCTGGCTACCAACGCTTCCAAGTCCTGCTGGCTTTGTCCGGCTTTCGGCTGCACGGTTTTCGCGGGCACTCGTGTAGGAGTAGGTGTGGCCGCCGGACCCGCTTCAGCTCCTATCGTCAGCGGCTCCGGTTCGTAGGCAAAGGGCAAATCCTCATTTCCCGTGTGGACAACGGGCTCTTCCACGGCCTGCACGGGAATCGAAAACTCCTCTGCCTTTACGCTCTTGACCGCCTCCTGAATGCTGGACGCTGCGGCCTGCGGAACGTTCCAGGTTGCCGCCGCCAACTCGCTCACCTTTTGCGCTTCCGCGTCCCACGGGCTGGCTTGTGTCGTGAACCAGGATGGCGTCTTGGAAGACTTTTCCTCCGGCTTTGGGGAGGACGATTCCTTTTCTGTCGGCCCGGACTGAGTAATCTCAATCGCTTCTTCCGCCGCTTCCGGCTCCGTCGCTTTCAGCGTCCGCGCTTGCTCTGACGCGGCACGCTCTCCGGGGAAGTGCGTCGCTCTCGGCGCTCCTGTGGAAAGCGCAGAACTCCACGCATCGCGAGAGGGCATTCCCGTGGCTGTCGTCGGCTTAGGCTCCGAGTCCATCTCGCGCGAGGCGCTATCGGCCGGCTCTGTCGCCTCCGGTTTCGGCGGCTGCTTGCCCAGCTCGTGCTTCTTTTCCATGATGGATGCAAGAAGCGCCGAGCGCCAATCTTTCTTCTCCTGCCCAACTTCTTCGCTTCCCGTATCAATTTCCTCGCCGCCATCGCGCCGCCAGGACGGTTCCGTGGATTCTTCCGCCGCCTCCTCGTCCACGGCATCTTGGTTACGAGGCGCATTCCATGCCCGCTTTGCGTCGAGTTCCGGGTGGCGCGCCACCAGTGTGTCTGGATCAGGGTCTGGCTCCTCAGACGTTTTTCCGCTGGCTCCAGTAGTCCGCAATAGATTCCCGAATGCGACGGGGTGCGATCCTTCGGGAATCGTTACAGGCGGAGGCTCCTGCTTGACACGCGGCGCGAACCCTTCGTCAGCAGCGTCGTGCACCACCTTCGGCAGCGGGACCGTTCCCAGTTCGTGCAAGTGCGGCAATTCCTTGCGCGGCTCAGTATTGCGCGCTGCTTTTGGCTGGGCGTAGGAGGGAATGTTGTGGGCGGAGGGAAGAGGCGGCGAAGGAGCTTGCATCATCGTCGCTACGCCCGCGCGTGTCAGCGCGGACTTGACCATCGAGATCAACGGATCCGCCGGCACGAACGGCTTCTTCAGTACTCCATCGGCGCCGACGCGCTGCGCCTCTTGTTCGTCCAGCGGATCAAACGCTCCCACCAGCAGGATCACCGGGATGTGAGCGAGCTTCGAGTCCGTCTTGACGAACTCGCAGACTTCGTAGCCGTTGCGCACGGGCATGAAAACATCCGCGAGTACAAGGTCCGGCCGCAGATCGGAAATCTTCCGCACGGCGGCTTCGCCATTGCCGACGGCAACCACATCGATACCCTGATCCTTTAGGGTCGCCGAAACCATCTTCTGGATGTTGCTGTTGTCGTCAGCAACCAGAATCCTGGCCACAGAACACACTCCACGTGCTCTCACCCGTCTTCGGGGACTATACCACCGCTATTGGAGCATCCGGGCCCTTTGCCGTCAACGGAAAGCGGGTGGGTATGTGTCAAAAGGGGCTATGTCAAATACGGATAGCCGCACAAGCGTGTACGTCGAGGAGAAAAGCTGCTTATTCTGCATGGCCTTTGGGGAAAGGTGGGCGACAAGCTTTAGCGTAGGCGTACCAGTCCTACCAGGGAATGACCTTTTTCAGACCTTTCTTCTTCTTGCTGGTGGACTCTTTTTTCTTCTTATCGGCTGCCTGAGATTTGTCGTCAGTCTGATGGGGGTCTTTGGACTGGGCCGAAGCATCGCCGCTTCCGCCATCCGTCTTCGTCGCGGAGTCGCCGCTTGCTGGATCCGCCTTGGCTGCTGAATCGGCAGCGGTTCCCGCAGGACGTGCTCCAGTCCCGCTTTCCGCCTTTACGGCAGCTTCGGGTGGCGTCGCGCCAGAGTCTCCCGCTTTCGGCGCATCTGCACCGCCGTTATCCGAGGCGGTAGCGGGCGGATTCGTGGCCGGAGGTTGGCTGCCCGGAGGCGGCGCGGCCTCGCCAGAACTGTCTGCCGCACCTTCCGTCTTCACTCCCGGCGTAACGACTTCTACCACCGGCGCGGTCACATTCCCACTTGTCGGTGCCGCGCCCAACGTGGTCTGCCCGCCCGGGGTCAGAATGTCCACGCCGGCCGCCTCGCTTTCCGGTTGGAGATTTGGACTGCCAAACCGCGCCGCAGTCCGCACGTCCGGCCCGGTGCGCAGAATCCCGGTCGCCTTATGCACTATGGTCGCGCGGCCGCGATCCACGGACTGTTCCTTGTGCATCCGGGCGACCGCCACCGGGTCGGGCTGCGGGATCGGCTTTCCGAGCGCCGCCAGCTTTTTTTTCGCCTCTCCTACTGTTCCCGAGAGCGGGTATTCCTTCACAATCCGCGCGTAGTACGTTGCGGCAATGTCTTTCTTCTCGCTCTTTTCAAAAATGTTCGCGAGCATCCAAAGCGCGCGGTCCGACCGGCTGTAGAGAGGATAGCGATTTGACACCGTGATAAGGCGCCCGGCCGCGGCGCGGTACGAGCCTTTCACGTAGTAGTAGTAGCCGATGCGATAGTCGCCTTCGGCCAGAAGCTCTTGAACGTCGCGCAAGCGCTGCTCGGCTTGCGGCGCCAGCGGATCATTCGGGTATTTCTGAAGGAAGGTCTGGAACTCATCCTCGGCCGCGCGAGCTTCGCTGCGGTCGCGGTCCGGCTTTTCCAGTTGTTTGTAGTGCGCCATGGCCACTTGCAACTGCGCGGACGCGGCCTTCGGCAGGAAAGGAAAGAAAACAATAAAATCTTTGTAGCTCGAGATGGCTTGCGTCAGGTTGGCTTTACCGCCCTCTTTGTAGTACGAATCCGCGATGGCCAGTTTGGCATCGGCCAGGAACTCGCTGTCCGGGTAGGTGTTAATCAAGGTCTGGAGGGTAAGCCGGCCAACCTCTTGCCGGCCGTGCTTGATATCGCCCAACGCGCGGTCGTAGAGTTCCTTGTCGGGCGCGTTTGTGTTTTCGGTTGCCGGAGTCTCTTGCTTCGGGTGCTTCTTCCGCCTTTTTGAGGATTTTTGACCGTTGGCGGCGCTCGCGGTCAGACAGAAGACTATTCCGAGCGCAAAAATCAGAATACGACGCAAGCCTTCACCTCTCCCCCAAACATTTCGACCCAGGCCGCAGGACAATACTTCAAACCCGCTCCAGGATCGCATCCGCCGCTAGCCGTTGCATCTCCAGGACGGCGGCGGCGGGGTCCGGCGTATGAAACACCGACGTACCCGCCACCAAAATCTGCGCCCCCGCGCGCACCACCTGCGGGACCGTATCCGGCGCGATCCCGCCATCCACCTCGATCCGGAAATTGCAAGTATAGCGCGAACGCATCTCGCGGAGCTGCGCAATCTTTTCATTCGCGATGGGCAGAAAATGCTGCCCGCCAAAACCCGGATTCACGCTCATCACCAGCACGTGGTCCACGTCGGGCAAGATATCCGTGAGCGTGCTCACCGGAGTTGCCGGGTTGATCGCCACGCCGGCTCGGCAGCCATGCTCGCGGATCTGATGCACGACGCGATTCAGGTGCGGCGTGGCTTCCTGATGCGCAGTGATCATGTTGGCTCCGGCCTCCGCAAATGCCCCGACATACTGCTCGGGATTCTCAATCATGAGATGCACGTCCAATAGGAGCCGGGTTGCCTTGCGCAGTGATTCGACCACGGGAACGCCAACGGAAATATTCGGGACGAAGTGGCCGTCCATCACGTCCACGTGAATCAGCTTCACGCCCGCGCGCTCGACGGCGCGGATGGCGTCGCCGAGTGCCGAAAAATCAGCCGCTAAGATCGAGGGAGCTACTTCGACGGGATGGTTCGACTGCATCTCGCCGCCATCTTAGCACACTCGCGAAGGGTCATGCTCTCGCGGATGCGGCAAGGCGGGGCGTGGAGCGTGTTGCCCTCGGGGAGGGCGTTGAGAGCGGATTTTTGCGGCGGGCGGGGTGACCGGCCATTGAAAACAAAAGAGTTACGAAGGGCCAGGGCGCAAATCATAGAAAAATGAATTTTTCTTGACAAATTCATTTTTCTATCCGGAGGTTGAATTTCTTCTGCCAACGCGCGCAGGAAGCGCCGGCTGGTTTTTCGGATTCTCCGGGCTTACGCGGCCGAGTTTTCCCGTACAAATCAGAAGCGGTAGACCAGGCCAAACGAAAGGCGCGCATTCTTCGTCGTGGTGTTTCCCGAAGAACGGAATAACATCCAGTCCGCCTGGGGCAAGCGGGCAGAAAGACGCTCGCTCACTTTTACGTCCAAGCCGCCGCCAAGGGCCACAGCGAAGGCGCCGGAGGAGACCCCATCCGAGGCGATTGCGCCTCCGAACAAAACGTGCGCAAACGGCCTAAACGTATCAGTCTTGAGCTTGTTCACGGGCAGCGTGGGGCCGAACAGGAAGGTGTGGAGTTTTGCTCCGGTTCCGTACGTGCCGCTGAGATCCGCGGTCACGCCGAGCCAATCCTTGAGGTTGTAAGTGAGGGCGCCGTTCCAGCCGTTCAAATCGGGTCCATTCGCGTGGGTGTACTGGTAGCCGACGAATGCTTCACCCTTGGAGTAATCCTGTGCCTTCGCCGACAAGGTCCAGAGGCACAGAAACAAGATAAGGCCAACGAACTTGCGCATTTGCTCCTCCACTGATCGAACTTGTGTTTGTGCTGGGGGTCCTGCTTTGGGGGATGGCTAGGGCACAGGTATTGTACCGCAGTTCGCTCGCTTAGTTTGCGATGATTAGTTCGATTGTGGCGGAGGCCGGCACGCGCCGGCCCGGCAAAGGCGCCTGTTCGATCACTGCGCCGTGCGGCCACTGGGGCGCGGAAACGTAATTCTCCTTGTGCCGCAACCCGGCCTGGTCCAGCTTGTGCTCGGCCTCAACTTCATTCAGGCCCATCAAATGCGGCATCACATAGGCGGCTTCCGGAGGCGGCTGCGCGACCAACACGTTTACGCGGGGCGTCGCGGCTCCGCTCCCCGGTTTGGGATTCTGAATCAGCACCGTGTCCGGCGGCGCCTTCGCCGCGGCGATGCCCGAGACTTCGCCGATCTGCAAGCCTTCGCGCAGCAGCTCGATGCGCGACGCGCGCAAGGTATTGCCTTCGAGCGCGGGAATTTTAAGCTCCCGCTGCCCCAGGCTCAGCACCACGTGCGCCTCCTGCGAGACCTTCATCAACATGCCAGGCGGCGGCGTTTGCCGGATGACCAGGTTGATGGGACGCTCGCTGTAAGCGCGGTCCGCGACGCGCAAAACCAGCCCGCGAGAGCGCAGCAGGGTGCTGGCCTCGGTGACGTTCATTCCCACGAGGTTGGGCATGGCAACCTCGCGTCCGTGGATGGCGATGCGCATCGCAGTGATGGCGCTCAGGAACGCCGCCGACGCCAGGATGAACACCAGAAGTCCAATCTGGCCGAGGCGCTCGATCTGTTCGCGCAGCGTCATGGACCAAGTGTCCGCGTCTGCCTTCAATGAGGCGTCGTCAAGCTGGTGGCTGCCCGCGGAGCGGAAAGCGGCGGTGGCGGATAATCCGGCAGCTTATCTTTGCTTGTGTCCGCGCGCTTCACTTCCAGCTCGTCGAAAAGCACGGACGGGCTGACTATCGTGGTGGGAAAGCTTGCCACGCGGTTGCTGAGCAGCGGATCATCGCCGGCTGCAATCACGTTATTGCGCAGCGAGCGCACGTCCAGTTCGCTGAACACGGCGCCGCGCACAAGTTCCTCGTGTCCGTCCTTTGCCCACACGCGGTAGAGCAGGCGCGGGGAATTCACCGGCCCCAGCGTCTCAACCCGGTAGCCATACGGCTTGCCCTGGGCGCCGACCATCTCGAGCATCTGGCGCTTCAGCGCATCGGGCTTCTTCGGCTCGTCCGTTCGGACAAAGAGATTGCCCGTGCCCGGCTGAGGAACGCTGCCCAGCCCGGCTCGTCCATGGCCATTCGAGGCAGGGAAGTCGCGAATGGGCTGGCGGCCGAGCAGGTAATTGTCCAGCATGCCCTTGGCGATGACGCTGACGGCCTGCGCGCGGACTCCTTCGCTGTCCACATCGTAGTGGCCGACCAGGGTCTTGCCCTGAAACTCCTTCTTCGTCGGATCATCCACCACCGTCAGGAAGGCGGGCAGGACGCGCGATTTGTAGCTCGTGGCGAATGCGCCAGTGGTGCGATTCGGCCGGCCGGGCTGGGGCTTGTGCCCGAGCACGTTCGAGCCAATAAGCGAAGCAAACATGTCGGTGGCCGCATCGGCGCTGAACAGCACCGGCCCGCGATACTCCTCTTCGACGATGGGTGCGTTGCGCAGAGCCACGAGAGTGTCGAGCATCTTCTTCGTCTCGCCGAGCAGCGCGTCGTGGCCCGGGAGGGCTTCGAGGGTAGCTTCGGTCCAATAAGGATTGCGGCTTAAGCGCATCCCGTCGGCCGCTTGCGTGGCGCCATTGAGCGTTACGGTGTAGGTTGCATGCGTGTCGCGGGTGACCGTGCCTTCGGAATTCACAAAATACTCTTTCATGACGGAGAAGCGCGCCGAGGCGGTCAGTGACTGCACGTCGGGATACTGCCTGTAGAGATAGGTTACGTCCTCGAGCGTCTTGCGCCAGGCCGCGGCGTCATGCTTCAGCTCGCTGACCAGCTCGATGCTGGAGACAGCGGGCGCGCGCGCGAAATCGTCCACGGGATTCGCTTCGGCGGCGAACTGCTTCATGAACGCCTGTTTCTCAGTGAATGCTTCGCCCGCGGCCTTGTATGCCGCATCGGTGGCGAGCCAAATCTGATGACGCAACGCGATGGGGTCGTAATCCAGAGGCAGGATCTGCGTTTCGCCCATGCCTCCTTGTCCGAAGAAGCTGTCCTGCTTGTATTCGCCTATGCGGACCACCACGCGCAGGATGCGCCCCCGCACGTTGTGTTCTTCGCGCAGGGCGCCAAACGCGGCCTCGCTGAAGTATTCGCTGATGTCGTGGACGCGATACTCGATGTAATACGGCGGCTGCACCTGATCCATCTTGAGCTGCGCCTTGGATCGGTTGAGCTCGACGAGAAGCGCCTCGAGCAGCGGATCGCCGGCGGCCGCCGTGGGATGCGAATTCACCACACCGTTGGCCGGAACAGATGCCGCAGCAGCATCCTTGTTATGGGTGACCGCAGAGCGGTCAACTTCCGCGGCCTGAAACGGAAAGGCGCAAAATGCGCAGAAGGCTAGGGCGAACCACGGGGAAAAAAGGCGCGCGCGCTTCACGGCTTCACCTCCGGCTTCGCCGCCGGCGCATTCTCAAATCCCGGCGGCGAGAGGATAGGCGGCCGCTGATGCGAATGGGCGCGCTTCTGCACTTCCATCTCGGAAAAGAGCATTGCGGGCGCTGCGGCCGAGACCGGAACGCTGCCGGATTCCGCGCCGCAAACGCCGTTGAAGACGTGCTCGCTGTCCCCCGTCACAAGAATGCGCGTGAGCGCGGCCAGCGGCGTGCCGACGATGTCCACGCCGCGCACAAGCTCATCCGGGCGGCCATCGGGATAAACGCGGTAGACCATGACGGGTAGCACCTGAAAGGCCTGTGGCAGCGCCCGGGTGGTCAGCGTGAAGCCGCCCTGCACATCATCAAAATAGAGCCCGTAGGGCTTGCCCTGCTTCTTCACTTCTTCGATCAACTTCTCGCGAAGCTTCGGTTCGGGCACGGTCTGCGTCGAGCTGACAACTAAATTGCCCTGGCGGCCGGTGGGCATCAGGCCGGGCTGGTTCCGGCCGTGGCCGTTGGAACGCTCGAAATTTTTGATCGGCATGCGCGACATCAGAAAATTCTTCAAGACGCCATTTTCGATAACGTTGACTCGCTGCGCCGGCACGCCTTCATCGTCGTAACCGTAGGAGCCCGCCAGCTTGATGCCGTTCAGCTCACGCAGTGTGGGATCATCGGCGACGCTCAAAAACTTGGGCAGAACCTCCTGATTCACCTTCTTGGTGAATGTCTGTCCTTCCTCTTCATCGCGCTGGCGATGACCCTCCAGGCGATGGCCGAGCACTTCATGGAAAAACACCGCAGCGGCCCGGCCGGAGAGGAGCGCGGGGCCATCATAAGGCTCGGCGACCGGCGCGGCGCGCAGCGACTTGAGGTCGGCGGCTACCTTCTCGATTTTCGCCATCAAATCGGCTTCGGGAGGGAGTTCGGCTGCCGAGGGCGCCTGAAACGTCTCGACGCGAAGCAGCTCCATGCCGTCGTCGGCGCGCGTTTCCGCCTGGATAATCAGACGTATCGATGTGGTCGGCTCGACGATGGCCGCTCCTTCGCTCGACACGAGTCGCGACGTGGACCCCTGCGCCTGAAGAATTACTGCGGCCGAGTAAACGTCCGCGTATTTGCGGAATGCGCCGGAGAGCCGGCGAATTTCTCCTTCCCAGGCGGCGCGGTCAATGCTCGGCGGAGGCGCGGCGGGAACCATGTGTGTCTGCGGCGATTCTTTGGAAAAATCAGGGGACTTGTCTTCTTCCTCGGCGCGCACGGCCGTGTTCGTCTTGACATTCAGGAATGCCGGCGCGGCGCGCTTGTATTCCCGGTCGGTCAGCTCCCACAACACACGGGCGATGGCCTCCGTGTTATCGCCGACCGGGAGCGTGCCCGAAGTCATGCCGGAGAAGCGGCTCTGGCTGTGCGTGTTGTCGAGCGCCGGCGAACCCACACGCATGACAACGTCCGCGCGTCGGGCCTGCACGGCTGCGCTGGTCAAAAGACTCCCGTAGGCGCCCACCAGAATGACAGCGTTTTGGTCGTACACGATATAGCTTAAGAAGTAGGGCGGGTTCTCTGCTTTCGCGAGCTCCGCCGTGGCGCGCGTGAGTTCGGCTTTCATGGTCGCGAGCACGGGATCCGGGGCGGAGGCCGCCTTGGCGGATTCCTCGCCGGCGTGGGTCAGCGGCGCGCCGCCGAGTTGCAGCGCCAGGGCGCCCGAAAGGACGAGTCGCGACCCCGTGGTCAGGCAACGGGGAGCGAAGCGGGCGAGTCGCCGCAACAGTGGGGGATTCATCGGGTTGGGTTCACCTTTCTCTTGGCTCGTTCGGACACAGAAATTCGAGTATGCCTGAGCGATTTCGGCTGCGCAAATAAGCGCGGAGTCATTTTGACGAAGCGCTAAACGCTTCGCCGGGCGCAAGCCGCACACCGGATGCAAATTCGCTCGCCTCGATGAGCTTGCGCCCCTCGAGTTTGACGCCGGCGAGGCGAAGAAGTGTCCCGCCTCCGCAGGCCACGCGCAGTTCCGCTCCCTCCCGAAGGATGCTTCCGGGGGGCGCCTGCGTTGTACCCGGCGCGGGCGCGCCCCAGATATGACAGATCTTTCCGCGGAAGGTCGTATACGCTCCGGGCCAGGGGGCGAAGCCGCGAATGCGATTTAAAATTTCGCCGGCGAGCCAGCGCCAATCAATTCGCCCGTCTTCCTTCTTAAGCATTGGCGCGTAAGTTGCCGCGGAGTGATCCTGCGGCCGCGGCGTGATTTTGCCCGCGGCGAGCCCGCGGAGAGTTTCGGCAACCAGCGGGGCGCCGCGCTCGGCCATGCGCGCAGCAAGTTCCGGCGCCGTCTCTTGCGGGCCGATCTCGATCTCCTGCTGAAGCAGGATCGCGCCGGTATCCATTCCGGCATCGTGAGGCCGGTTTTCGTTTCGCCCTTGGCAATCGCCCAATGGATTGGCGCGGCGCCGCGATATTTCGGGAGAAGCGAAGCGTGCAGGTTGATCCAGCCGTGCCGGCTGATGGTCAGGTGCCGCGCAGGTACGATCTGCCCGTAGGCGATGATTACGACCACGTCGGGCCGCAGCCCAGCGATCAGCTCGTAGGCAGCGTGCGAGGCAATTTTTTCGGGCTGATGGACCGGCAATCCGGACTCAAGCGCGAGCTGTTTGACCGGCGATGGAGAGACTTGCTGCCCGCGGCCGCGCGGCCGGTCGGGCTGTGTGATGACGGCCACAACCTGAAAGTCCGTCTCGCGCAGGAGTTGCCTGAGGGAGGGAACAGCGAACTCCGGAGTGCCGCAGAAAACGATGCGCATGGAGCCCCGGCTTTCGGGGCTCACCACTCGCCCTTTTTGATCAGCTTCTTGATCTTGCGCTTGATGAGGTCGCGCCTGAGCATGCTCAGATGCTGGAGGAAGAGGATGCCGTGAAGGTGGTCGATCTCATGGCAAAACGCGCGCGCCAGGAGGTCTTCGCCGCGCATCTCGAACGTCTCCCCCTTCGCGTTTTGCGCGCGCAGGGTTACAAAGTGAGGCCGCATCACGTAGCCGCGGAACCCGGGGACCGAGAGGCAGCCCTCCTCCTCGCGCTTTTCGCCTTCCGCGTGGATGATTTCCGGATTGGCAAGAACAATTTTCGCTTCGGGATTCTTTCCGGCGGTCACGTCCACGACGGCGATACGCACGCTCAGTCCGATTTGCGGCGCGGCCAGCCCGACTCCCTGCGCCGCGTACATGGAAGCAAACATGTCTTCGGCGAGCTGCTCGAGCTCGGCGTCGAATTTTGTGACCGGCGCGGTCGGCTTCTCCAGGATCGGATCGGGATACTTCACGATCTTGTAGATCTTTCGCGCCGCTTGGGTGGCGGATGGCGTTTCAGAAGTTGTCGAGTTGTCGGCCATAGTTCTCGAAATTCCGCCGCGTCTCAGCAAGCGAATCTCCCCCGAATTTTTGCAGAAAAGCGCGCGCCAGTACAAGTGCCACCATGGCTTCGCCGCCGACTCCGCCCGCCGGGACCACGCACCAGTCGGAGCGCTCGTAAGCGGCCTTGATGGGCTGCTTGGTGACAAGGTCGGCGGTCTCCAGCGGCCGCCGCAGCGTGGAGATGGGCTTCAGGTAACCGCGCACGACAACGTCTTCACCATTCGTCATGCCGCCTTCGAGCCCGCCGGCCCGATTCGACGACCTCCGAAATCGTTTGGCCGCGGCATCGTACCGGATTTCGTCCTGCACTTGCGAGCCGTAGGAGCCCGCGGCGAGGACGCCCGCCCCGATCTCTACGCCCTTCACGGCTTGAAGAGACATGACCG
>QHYP01000369.1:0-2542 GCA_003224195.1 Acidobacteriota bacterium
CGTTCCCGGAGACAAGAAACGTTCCCTTGGCATCCGCCACAATCAGCATGGCCTCGAGGTGCCGCAATGCCCGATCTTTCCGCCAATCTTTTGCCAATTCCACGGACGCCTTCTGCAAGTTGCCGGAATGCTCCTGGAGCTTGCCTTCAAATCGCTCGAAGAGCGAGAGCGCATCGGCCGTCGAGCCCGCAAATCCCGCTAAAACCTTGTCACTGAAAAGCCGCCGCGTCTTCCGCGCCGTGTGCTTCATCACGTGATCGCCCAGGGTCACCTGCCCGTCGGCGATGAGCACCACTTTATTGTCCTTCCGCACGCACAACACCGTTGTGCCGTGCAACGGCGCACTTCCTTGGCTCATCGGCATTCGATGATTATACAGCCTCGCCGGAGCGCAAACCAAAATGCCGGTGCTCAGCTGCGCAAGCCCGCATCGAGAAGCTCAAAGAAGGCGCCCAGCTCCGTCGGTTGAAGGAAAAGTCCCGTGGCGATGCGGATGCGCTCGGCTCCGCCGGCAAGGCGGATGTTCCGCGCAGCACACTCCTCGGCGACTTTCTTCATCGCGTTGGACGCCGCGGATGGCGCAGGCTGTGCGGGCTCGAAACTTAGGAGCGCGCTGAAAAATTCGTGATTTGCTGGGTCGGCGCTGGCGTTCACCACTCGCAACTGCGGATGCGCCGTCACTCGGTCGCGCACCTGCGTGGCAAGCTGATGCATGCGTGCGTAGATGCGCTCCGGGCCGATCGCCTGAAAAAATTCGATAGCGGCCTTCAGTCCCACCATCACGGAAAGGTTCGACGTACCGAAATTCGAGAAGCGGTAGGCTTTGAGGCTGAAATCGCGCCAGCTCCCGGAAGCGATGTTCACCCACAGCTTTTCCAGATGCTCTTCGCGAACAAAGAGGGTGCCCGTGCCCTTCGGCGCCATCAGCCATTTATGCGGGCTTGTTCCGTAGAAGTCGCAGCCGATGTCGTGCAAATCGAGCGGGATCTGGCCGATGGCGTGCGCGCCGTCCACGTGCGTCAGAACGCCCTTCGCGCGCGCCATCGTGCAGATCTGTTTCGCTGGCAGGACGACGCCCGTCACCGTGGTGATGTGGCTGAACACGATGATCTTGGTCTTTGGCGTGAGGGCCCTTTCAAACAACTCGACGATCCTCGCTGTTGACGCCGGCGGCTTCGGCAGCGCAACGTAGTTCAACTTCACGCCGTATCGCGCCGCCTTCTGTTCCCAGCAGCAGCGCCCGCCTGGATGTTCCTGGTCCGTCAGCAGTGCTTCATCTCCGGACTTGAGGTCGAGCCCGTTGCAAACTACGTTATTCGCTTCGGTGGCGTTCCGGACGATCGCCAGCTCATCCTGCTTGCAGTGGAGAAAGGCTGCCAGCGCCTCGTGCACTTCGCGAATGCGGGCGTTCTCCTCGTAACCGAACCACGGCAACGCCGCTTCGCGGAATTCTTCCGCGGATAGAATGTGATCGATCATCGCCCGCAGCACCGGAAGCGGAGTGCAGCCCACCGAACCGCAGTTCAGGTTGATGCGGTCGGCTGCCAAAAGCCACTGCCGCCGCAGCAGCGCCCAGTAGCGATCGGGATCGGTCGCGAAGAGGCCGCGCGGGGGCAATGGCGGCGCCTCCTGCGCAAAGAGTTTTTCCGCCTGGGCGAGCGGCAAACCCAGCACTGCGGCAGCAACCGCCGAACGCTGGAAGAATTCGCGGCGTCGAAGCGGCATGAAAATCCTCCACAAACAGAATTGCCGCGGAGTCTACCACGATGTGCTGCCCAGCACTTGCCCGGCGCGCTTGCGGAAATCGTTCTCTGCGCGAACGGGGAGTCAAACGTCCCCGGGCTGAAAATGGCGAAATGGTCCACTCGGGCGCGTTGCACGCAACGGAAAAAACAACGGAAGGGCAGCAAGAATTACGAAGAGGCGAGACGGTCAGCGAGTCTGGACGCATTGCGGTGGGCGATGGCTTCGATGGAGATCATGGGATTCACGCCTGAGGAGCAGGGAAATGAAGAGCCGTCCATGACGTAGAGGTTTCGCGCCTCCCAGGTTTCGCCGTCCGGATTCGTGGCGGAAGTTTTGGGCGAGCCGCCGAGGCGAGCCGAGCCCATTAAATGGAACGAATAATAAACGCAGCGGCCCGCAGACCAGCCGCAGGCATCGGCATCGCGGCAGAACTGCTGGAGATTGCCGGCGCGGCCGGGTTCGTAGGCGACCCATTTCGTCTGAGAAGAGAAAATGCGGCGGGCGCCGGCGGTTTCGAGGATTTGCGCGGCGCCGGCAAGTCCCGCACGCATATGTTCGCGGTCGAAACGTGAAAGCGCATAGCGCACAACCGGCTCGCCCTGCGCGTCGAGCTGGACGAAGCCGGCGTCCCGGTCGCGCAAGAGGATGCCGATTCCCACCAGACGAGGAAGTGCGGCGAGGAGTTCGCGGTGCTGCATGGGATCGCGCCAGGGCAAGAATGCTGAATAGAGGCACGGGTGAAGAGCCGTGGTCTCGTACTTCACCCCAAAATTGCCGGAGAGGTTGCGGTGCTGAT
>QHYP01000369.1:2628-3654 GCA_003224195.1 Acidobacteriota bacterium
ACCGGAAGAGCAGCGCGGGAGTTTGAATCGCGCCCGCGGCGAGGATGACGGCCCGGGCTCTTACCGTCACGGGATGGCCTTCGCGCGTGTAGGCTTCCACGCCGTGCGCCGTGCTTCCCTTGATAAGAACGCGCTCGGCGCGAGTTCCGACGAGAATGCGGGCGCCGGCGGCGTGCGCGTCGGCAAGCCACGTTTTCGTTGTGGATTGCTTCGCGCCGATGGAACAGCCAAAGCCGCAATAGCCGCAGATTTTGTCCTGATCGCAACCGACGACGTTGCGCGGCATGGCGGCAACGTGCCAGCCAAGCGCGCGCAGGCCGCGCTCGACGACTTGCTCACGCGCAGAGACACGGTTGTGCATGGAATTGACCTGGAGGCGGGCGCAGACGGCGTCGAGACTGCGCGTGTATTCATCGCTGGTGAACCAAGGCACGCCGGCGGCAGCCCATTCGGAGCGAATGTCATCGGGCGTGCGGAAAGACGTCGTGTAATTGATGACCGTGCCGCCGCCGAGGCAGGCGCCAGCGAGCAAGCCGACGCTGTGATCGACAGTCGCAGCGCCGCCGCCCTGCCAATAGAGCCGTCCGAAGCCAGTGTGTTGTGACCCGTCGAAGTCGGCGTCGTCATAGTGACCGCCGGCTTCGAGAACGGCGACGTCGAGGCCGGCTGCCGCGAGGACGCCTGCGGCCGTGCCGCCGCCGGCACCGGACCCGACAATGCAGACGTCACAGGTGAGCGTCGTGTCGCGGTCGAAGCGGAGCGGCAGGACTTTTTGGGACGGAGTGTGCGTGGGTGCGCCGAGTGGACCGGGATAATGGAGTTTTGTCCAAACAGGACTCCGCGAATTCGCCGGGCCGGGAAGCGAAGTGTAAAAGTGCGCCACGGCTTTGCGGAGGGCCTGAAAAGCGGCGCGACGCTGCGGCAGCGCGCTGTCGCACCAGGAGAGAAGGATTTTTCGCCGGGCTTCGAGCGGGAGATGGCTGAAGTGGGCGAACCGCCCGGCAGTAAACAAGCTGTGCAGCCGCG
>QHYP01000355.1:0-442 GCA_003224195.1 Acidobacteriota bacterium
CCTGCCGACGTTTCCCTACACCGGTTTCGGCACCGAATGGTTTGACTACGACAACGACGGCCGGCTGGATCTGTTCATCGCCAACGGCGCCGTGAACCGTATCGAGTCGTTGCGCGGAAGCCCGTATCCCTTTAATCAAATCAACCAGTTGTTCCACAATGAGGGCGATGGAAACAAGTTTCGCGAGATGACCGGAGTCGCCGGCCCCGCCTTTGCCATCTCCGGGGTAGGCCGCGGAGCAGCTTTCGGCGACATCGATAACGACGGCAACATCGACATCGTGGTCACGAACAACAATGGTCCGGCGCGGCTGTTGCTGAACCGGAATCACTCCTTGAACCGCAATCACTGGCTCCTGGTTCGCCTGGAAGCTGCTCATGGCAACCATTTCGGGATCGGGGCCAAGATCGAAGTTCGCCAGCGCGGGCGAAAACTATTGCGG
>QHYP01000355.1:546-3147 GCA_003224195.1 Acidobacteriota bacterium
GAACTGGTCGTGTCCTGGCCGGATGGTCAGAGGGAAGCTTGGGATAGGATTCAAGCAGACCGGATCGTCACGTTCCGCCAAGGGACCGGCCGCACCCTCCGGGGCGAGGGCTAGGATTCAGCGGCCAGGTATTGGGCACCCAACGCCGGCACTGCGTCGGAATCGCATACGGGGATCTTCGGCAGCAGGCTGCGATGCGGCGGGCCAGAAATGGACCCGATCAGGAATCGCGGATGCTTCAGGACCGGAATCCCAAAGTGCTTGACAACATGCTTGTACAGTTGGTAGTTTCCTGCGCAAAGTCGGGGAACAAGGGGTGCTTCTGTACGTCGAGTTCGACCCGAACGGTCCGGGAGTCAGCCAGACGGCAATTAACTCGGGCAAATTCACAAACGCGAACTGGCTGCCTGCCATCGCGGGCGTTGTTTCCGCGAGCGTTCGTAGGAATGTGTCTCTCGCGAGCGGTGGGCTGAGTTCAAGTATTGTTTAGCGTCGGGGTCCAGGCTCTCAGGTAACGAAAGGTACCGTCAGGGTCGAGCAAAAGGAGGCAGAGGTGAGGTTTCTAAGCAGACTGCATATTTTTGTAGTATGTCTAGTTGTTTTCGGTTTCGCTTCGTTGACGTTCGTACCCCGCGCCGACGCTCAGGTTTTATACGGGTCGGTAACAGGTACGGTGACGGACCAGAGCGGAGCCAGTGTGCCGAAAGCGCATTTGGTTGTCGTCAATCGCGCCACGAGGGTTACGCGTGAAGCGGACGCTGACGACACCGGTCACTATCTTATTGTGGACCTTCCGCCCGGCGACTACGACCTCACGGTCAAGGTCAGCGGCTTTAAGCCTCTCACCCAGACGAACCTGAGGGTTACGGCGAATACCGTCACCAATGCCGACGCCAGCTTGCAAGTGGGCACGATGTCCCAGCAGGTCACGGTCGAGGCATCCACGGTCAGTCTGCAAACCGAAAAAACCGACATTCATACCGAGCTGAGCGAAAAAGCCATCCTGGACATGCCGCTCAACCAATACCGGAATTACCAAACCTTGATTAACCTGGTCCCCGGGGCCACGAATGGAGCATTCGCCGGAGGTTTACAGAACGCTATTGCCGATACACCCGAGCGTTCTCTGAGCTTCAACATCAACGGCACCAACCGCAACAACAACAACACTCGCGTGGACGGCGCCACGGACGTGTTCGTCTGGCTGCCTCACCACGCCGTGTATGTGCCTCCGGCGGAGACCATCCAGGAGGTCAATATTTCCACGAATAACTTCGACGCTGAACAAGGGATGGCGGGCGGAGCGGCCATCACCGTTATCACCAAGTCCGGCAGCAATCAATTCCACGGCGTCTTGTTTGAATACCATGAGGATCAGGCCCTTCGAGCCAGGCAGTTCTTTGAGACTTCCGCAGTGCAGCCCCGTAAGGGCAAAAGCATCTTCAATGATCTTGGCGGCACGCTCGGTGGGCCGGTCATTAAAGACAAGCTCTTCTTCTTCGGAAGCTGGGACGGGCTCTTCGAGCGAGACAACCGCAGCGCAACGGCCAACAACCTGCAGACTCTGCCGACCGCGGCCCTTCGCCTAGGAGATTTCACCGGCACAGGGACGACCATCTATGACCCGAGCACCGGGAACCCTAACGGCACCGGGAGAACTCCCTTTGCCAACCAAGCCGCCATCCCGATCAACCCCATTGCCGCAAAAATCTTGGCGCTGATTCCGCCGACGAACGTAGCCGGAGCCGGCCAGACATCCAACTTTTTCTCCTCAGCCACACAGCGCCTGAACCGCAACAACTTTGACGGCAAGGTGGACTGGAATCGCACTTCCAAGCACACTATCTTCGCCAAATACAGCGCCATGAAGTCGGTGTTTCACGGTGAGCCCAGTTTGGGCAAGGCCATTGGCGACTGTAATTGTGACGGCGGGCTTGGCGACTTTCATGATTTTGTGCAGCTCGTCACCGTGGGTCACACTCTGACCTTGTCTCCCGCTCTGGTCGTCGACGGCTATGTCGGCTTTACTCGTATGAGCGAGTACGGGCAGACACCGGACTTTGGCACAAACATTGGACTGAGCGTGCTCGGGATTCCGGGTACCAACAATCCGAACGACCTGCGAAGCAGCGGTATACCTTTCTTCTCCGTCGCGGGCTACGCCGATCTCGGCAACCCCGAGGGATGGAATCCCGCTTACCGGAACGACTGGAGCTTCGTCAGCAACCACAACGTTCGATGGTCCCATGGCAAGCACCAAGTCAGCGCCGGAACGGACATCGTCCATCACCACCTGAACCACTGGCAGCCGGAACTTGGCTCCGGGCCGCGAGGAGAGTTTGACTTTGGAGGCGGCGTGACGGCGCTCAACGGAGGCCCTGCACCCAACCAGTTCAACGCATGGGCGCAGTTCTTGTTGGGGCTGCCGGATGGGATGGGCCGGAGCGAGCAATTCATCAAGGCTACGGCTCGGGAATGGCAATTCGGATGGTACATTGGTGACCGTTTTCGCGTCACGCCCAAGCTGACTGCCACGCTCGGTCTGCGGTACGAATACTATCCGCTCATGACGCGGAACGGCGCTTTCCAGTTTGACCGTTA
>QHYP01000356.1 GCA_003224195.1 Acidobacteriota bacterium
GCGATTCCGTTGAGCGTATTGCCGGAATTGGGGACAATCTTGCCGATGGCCGAGGCCGGAACGGTCTGTACCGTAACCGGGTCGAAGCCCACTCTCTGCCCGCTGCTATTTAGAGTGGGTTGATAGAGGCGCACTTCCGTTGCCGGGTCAAAGCGCCCTGGCAGGAACGTCGCAGTTTGCAATGCGGCGTCATACTGCGGCTGGATCCAGTAGAAGCGCATGCCGTAGTCGAGCGTAAAACGCCGCGCTATCTTCCACTGGTCTTGCACATACCACTCCACGTTCGTGTACCTATACTTTCCGGTGAAATAGCCCGATGCCTGGTTGAAGCTGCGGAAGACCCCGATGGCCATGTTGGCGAAGCCGAAGAACAAGCCTTTGGCNNNGGCGTTGGCGAACGAGGTTTGATCCTTGCGGCTGCGCTGCACATAGATACCCGTCTTGAACACGTGACGGTTCCACACCTTCGAGAGATTGTCGATCCAGTCGAGGGTCGAGTTGTAATTGAAGAACGGCGCATTGTTCGTCCCGATGCGCTGTTGGTTGCCAATTCGCGTTCCCGCATAAGCAAACCGCGGGATGAAATCTTCCTGCACTGCGGCAGGATAGAGCACCGGAATGTTGATTCCGCTTGCCGCGCGCGTAAGCCCGTCATTTACGGGATCGATGTTGATCTGGTTGTGGCCATAACCAAAAGTAGCCTCGTTGGCCGTGCTCGAATTGATCAGCGTCGTCGCGCTGACCACAAAGCTCTTCCCCGGACGCGTGTCCGTAATCGGCACCTTAGGGAAACCCGCGCCCAATACGAACGACCCGTAGGCCGAGGTCACCGAATCGCGGTTAATCAAATAGTGGCTGAATATCTTCCACTTGGCGCCGAGGTTGTAATCACCGCGAATCAGCGATTCGCGCCGCGGATAGGAATCGGGAATCTGCGAGCGATAGTTGAAAGTTTTGTTGCCCAGGGCGTTGGGGGGCGGGAAAAAGTTCAGCACGGCGATGCCCGGAGCGTAGAGGCGGCTGGCCGGGATGCGGCCGAGCACGCCGCCGTCCTGGAAGCAGCCCGCCGTGTTGCTGGCGTTGCACGGTTGGCCAGACAGCGGATCGCGAATGAAGTGGAACGCATTGCCGCTACTGTCGACGCTTTGCGAAAAATCCCCCGTGCGCTCGAGCACTGTCGGGAAAGTCGCGTCGCGGCGGTCCTGGGGCTTGAGTTGCTCCTGAAATTCCTGGCTCCAGAAGAAGAACAGCTTTTTTCTGTCTCTATTGAAATGGCCGGGAATGAAAATGGGGCCCCCGATGGTATAGCCCGGATCGTTGAACCGGAATAGTTGCCGGGGCAGCCCATCGCGGTTGTTTTTCCAGTTGTTGGCGTTCAACCCTTCATGGCGGTGATACAGGTACGCGCTGCCGTGGAACGAGGACGTGCCACTCTTGGTCACCACGCTGATCTGCGCGCCGGCCGAACGCCCGTACTCGGCCTGGTAGCTGCTGGTAAGTATTTTGTATTCTTGTACCGCGTCCAGGCTGATCGTCGCCAACTGGTCGCCGTTATTGCCCGTGTCGACGTTACCGATACCATCGAGCGTCAGCTGGTTATGGTCGAAGCGCTGGCCGTTTGCCGAAATATTCGCCAAACCGCTGTGTCCGCCAGTGGTCAAGTTGGCCGTGCTCACCACACCCGTGGCCAAACCCGCAAATTGCAAGTAACTACGGCTGTTTACCGCCAGTTCCTGGATTTCCTTTCCCACAATCGCGTCCGATCGCTCCGAGCTCTCCGTCTTGAGCTGCACCATTTGCGCCGAAACTTCAACGGACTCGGTTATTCCGCCAACCTCGAGAGTAATGTTTCCGACGGTAATCTTGTCGTTGGCCACGAGCGCTATGTCCTTGCGCGCGAGCTTTCTGAATCCTGCCGCCGTGACGGAGAGATCGTATCTGCCCGGCAACAACTGCGGGAACACGAATCGCCCCTCGGAATCCGTCGTGGCCGTGAATGAGGTTTTCCTTTGCTGCTCAATGAGCAGAACCGTCGCGTTCGGGACCGCCGCGTCCTGAGGGTCACGCAGGCTACCGGCAATCGAGCCACTGCTGGTCTGCGCGACCAGCGGCGGCGCTGACAGCGCTATTGCCACTAAAATGATGGAAAATATTTTCGAGGAATACATTGTTTTCCACCCCTGTTGGAGAAACTCTTCCGGCGGCCTTCGGAACGCCCACGCGCGGGTTCCTACGGAGAGCCCGCGGTGCGCTCAAAGATAGTTCGGATTAGCTGCGCTGAGGAAAGAGGCGAAGACCTCGCGTCGTTCGCGGTGTCTTGCTGTGTGCCCTCGATGAACGTTGCGGGGCCTGGTCCGCCGCATCCTCGCTTTTCTTGCGTTGCCCTGCGCAGTTAGACACGCGAAACGGCCCTTGGGGCAACGCGGAGATCAGCGGTGCGCGCGCTAATTCGGGCATCCGCTGCCGTCTTATAGCGACGCACCCTAGCGGGAACGACCAGGAGGGTCAATCGGGTAAGCGCCCGATTTCGTTTCAGGTAAACCCTTGATCCGGAATTTCCGTTTTGAGCTTCTTCCCGGCGCGAAAGCCTAGCCCTCCTGCCCCGTCGTATCAACCGCAAGTCGCGCTGGCCTCTTTGCAGTGATAGTGCGG
>QHYP01000357.1:0-1967 GCA_003224195.1 Acidobacteriota bacterium
CGTACGAATACCAGCACCGAGAGCAGACCCATCAGGCCAGGGACGACTTTGCTCAGGAAATAGTTGAATGCGTCCCGGAATAGCTTCCCGCGCATGCTATCCGTCAAAGGCGCTACCTCACCCATGGAATTGCCAGCGAGCCATTCCCCGTTTTGCTGGTTCATTCATGTCCTTGATTTCAAACCGCTCCCGGGTCAATTCCCTTCCAAGTAAATTTTGCTTGCCACAGTCAAAAGCTTCTGTTAGCGTCCGGCCACCTTAACCGATACGTTAGCCAGGCGCCGATGACCCCTTCCGACGCGCATCTACGAGTTTCCCGTAAGGAACTGGCAGAACTTGAGGACCTTACGCACCACCTGAGCGATTTCATCACTCTCTTTGTGTATCACGCTAGCTTGCTCCCGCCAGATCTGCCCAGACCTGTGTTCGAGCGGACGATGATCCTGACGGGGCTGGTCACGAAGATCGAGACGTACGTGAAGAAGTTGATGCGTTGTCTTGGGCAAATTGGCGATCGAGCGCAAGTAGATGTGCCGATCACCGGAGCATCATGCGCTAAGCACAGCGGCTCCTGAATAGGAAAGTCTTGGCCCCCCCGGATTTCGTTTTGGCACACAGAAGACTACTCATTTACCTTCCGCGGGTGCCCCACCCTTGATTTCCAAGGGTGGGGAATTTGCGCCATTCCTACCCGTCCTAGGAGGGCACGGCTTCAGCCGTGCCGAAAAGCTCCGGAAATGCAGGGGTTTTAACCCCTGAAGAGGTGTGTTTCCCCTCTTTCAGCACCCTGCCCAAGGCATTGTTTCCGGCGAATTGCCAGTCCTTCATCTTCTTGATTTCACACCGCTTAAAATTTATATTGACTCCTACCGTCCCTTCGTGGTAATATAAACCTAATAAATCGGTTAAGCCCGGTTAGCCCGGCGCTGCTGCTCTTTGACAAATGAGCATCCGACGAGGATGCGAAATCCCGAGCGACCGAAGGGAGCCGAGGGACGTGCCTGACTATCCGACGAAGGAACCTGTGGTGAGCGAAGTCGAATCCATGCGAATCCCGCCTGCCCCGGCCCTAGCGGGGAGCGACCGAAGGGAGCCGAGGGATCTGCCTCGAAGTCCATAACTCCCTTAGAATGTGTCCGTTCCCCAGGTTCCGATCTAAACCCTTTCCCCTCATGCTCTTGCGCACTCTTTTGTGCAATGGGCGCTCCACAACTCCTTTACATTCAAGCGTTTCCTCACTCTTTCTATCGCAACGGGGGTGTAGGGGGGTAGGTCAGTCTGCGTAGCAACTCTTATCTCTCAGGGGGTCGCAGCTTTAGCTGCGACATAAATGAAGCCCTGTCAATGCGGCTTCAGCCGCTGAGGAAATGCCTTGGGGGTTGTCACACAACCTCGTGGATTTCCGCAGATTCCTATCCTTTCAGGATGGCAACCTGCTTGCCCGCCTAGGCGGGCCTAAGCGCCGTCGCAAACGTCTCCTCTCTCCGCCCATAGTGCCGCTCAAAATAGGTTTGGTACTCCCCGCTGCGCGTCTCTTCCAGCCATTCTCCGTTTTCCTGATACCAGCGCACCGTTTCGGCCAGCCCCCGGTCGAAATTCCATTGCGGCTCCCAGGCAAGTTCGCGTTTCAGTTTCGCGCAATCGAGCGCATAGCGCCGGTCGTGCGCCGGCCGGTCCGTCACGAATTTCAGCAGGCTCTCGGGGCGCCCGAGCGCTCGCAGAATCCTCCGCGCCACGGCAATGTTCTCCATCTCGCAGCCTCCGCCGATGTTGTAGATCTCGCCCTCCCGGCCTTTCCGCAAAACCAGATCCAGCGCCCGGCAATGGTCCGCAACGTGTATCCAGTCGCGCACATTCTTTCCGTCCCCGTAGACGGGCAAACTCTCCCCAGCGAGGGCCTGGCAGATCATCAGTGGAATGAACTTTTCGGGAAACTGGAACGGGCCGTAGTTGTTGGTAAACCGCGT
>QHYP01000357.1:2124-3136 GCA_003224195.1 Acidobacteriota bacterium
CTCCACCACGCGCCATGTGCCCTCGACGTTGGTGCGCACAAAGGGGGTGCCGTCCTCGATGCTCCTGTCCACGTGGCTTTCGGCCGCAAAGTGCACCACGGCGTCGCAACCTGCCACGATTTCATTTACCGCGGGATCGCAAACGTCCAATCGCACAAACTGGAATCGCGGATTCCCTGCCGCGCCGTCGAGGTTTCTCAGATTGCCCGCGTACGTCAGTTTATCGGTAACGACAACGCTCGAATCCGGGTGTTCCGCCAACATGTGATGAACAAAATTAGACCCGATGAAGCCCGCTCCGCCGGTGATGAGAATTTTCATGCTGTGTCCTTATATCTGCGCCGAAAATGAATCGAGCGAATCTTCAAGACTTGCGAAAGCAGTCCCGCCGCATTCTCCAGGAGCGTTCCAGCGTGTGCGATATCCTGGGGATGCAATCTCGCTACGGAGCGCTCAGTGACGCCGCGGCATATTCTTGCTGTGACTGACAATTGCAGGAGAGCGCGGCCTTCCGCGCAGTCCCGGCGGCTGAAGGATGTGCCGGCGGAAGCGCCCCGCCTACGAATGCGGGGAGCGTCTGCGAGCCGTGCTGCGCCCGGAATTCCGCCACGGCAATGGTTACGCCGCATTCGTTCCAGTGCGTGTCATCCTGCCAGTAGATGTATTGGTGACGCTCCGCCAGCTCCGCCGCAGCCGCTCGGAAGGCAGGAGTTACATTCACCACCGGGACGCATGCCTCGCGCAGGCGGCGTTCGAGTTGTCCGAGCAGGACGTCGCCCTCGGCAGGTGGACGCGGCCACGCGAGCAGTGGTGCGTACACGGTGAACTTTTCCGGGACGATCACGACCACGAGTTCGAGGCCATCGCGGCCCAACTCGCCGGAGAGCCGGCGGAAGAAATCAGCCCAGCGTACGACTGCGGCATCCGGCGAATTAACTGGCGCAATGCGGGAGGGCAGGAAGAGCATCCAATCGCCAGTCCGAAGCCTTCCCTCGACGACACTGCTCGCGAA
>QHYP01000358.1 GCA_003224195.1 Acidobacteriota bacterium
GCCATCATCGGATTGAAATTGCGCGCGGTTTTTCGGTAGATGAGATTGCCCCAGCGGTCGCCTTTCCACGCCTTCACGAAAGCAAAATCGCCGCGCAAGGCCCGCTCGAGAACACATTTCCGGCCATCGAACTCGCGCACCTCTTTGCCTTCCGCGACCATCGTTCCGTAGCCCGTCGGCGTGTAGAACGCGGGGATTCCGGCTCCGCCGGCACGGAGCCGCTCGGCAAAGGTCCCCTGGGGATTCAACTCCAATTCCAATTCCCCGCGCATGACGAGCTGCTCGAACAGCTTGTTCTCGCCGACGTAGGTCGAAATCATTTTCTTGACCTGGCGGTTCTGCAGGAGCAGTCCGATGCCGAATTCGTCCACTCCGGCGTTGTTCGACGCCACGGTCAGTTTTTTCGTGCCCTTGCGCCGCACCGCGGCGATGAGATGCTCCGGGACGCCGCACAATCCGAAGCCGCCCATCAGGATCGTGGCGCCATCAAAGAGCTTTTCGATGGCGGCATCCGCGCTGGAAACGCGCTTGTCCATACCTAGCTCCTGAAAGTTTCGGGAACGCGCAGCGGCAGTTTACTTCATGTCCCGGAGGAGTTTGTAGAGTTCATTCGCGGAATCGAAATCGGCTTCGAGTTCGCGCGTCGCCAGGCGTTCGCGAAGATCGTCGATCCGCCGGGCGAACAGGTCCAGCGCCGTGGCGAGATATTCGCGATTCGTGAGCACAATGTCGCGCCACGTGGAATACGGGCTTCCGGCAAGCCGCAGCGTGTCCCGCAGGCCGGGACCCGCAAGCGTAATCGGGAGCCCGTTCTCATCGAGGCGGTCGTATAGGAACGACGCGAGAGCCACGGCCAAGAGTTGCGGAAGGTGCGAAGAGAGTCCCACGGCATAATCGTGTTGCTCGGCGCCTACCCAAACCGGCCGCGCCCCAATGCGCCGCGCCAAGTCCACAAATGCCTGCACAATCGCATCGTTCTTCTTTCGCTCTCGCCCTATGAATGCATACACGCAGTTCTGGAACAGGTCCGCGTCCGCATGCGCCAGACCCGACACCTCTCGCCCCGCCAGCGGGTGGCCCGCGAGGAATGCAGCTCCCCGTTGCGCCTTGGCGCTGAAGACTTCCGCGGCCAAATTGCAGATGCGCGCCTTGGTGCTGCACGCATCGGTGATCAGCGCTCCGGGCCCAGCAGTCCGCGCGACGCCCGGTAGAAGATCCAGAGTCACTCCAATGGGCAGGGCGAGATAAATCAGATCCGCTCCCGCCAGCGCGGGAGCGAGTTCGCCGGAGAATGCATCCTGAATCGCCCCGCGCACCCGCGCTTCGCGCACGACCCCTTCGCGGTCCCAGCCGGCGACGTGAATTTCCGGCGCGTATTTTCGCAGCGCCAGCGCGAACGAGCCGCCGATCAGTCCCGTGCCAAGAACAACGGCGCGGCGAAACTGTGGCGCGTCCGCCATGCCTTAACCAATGCGGCGGCCGACGGCGGGCGCGATGATCCGCAATTCGGCCATGAGCGTGTCCAGTTGGTGCGGGAAGAGCGACTGCGCGCCGTCGGAAAGCGCGTGATCGGGATCGTTGTGCACTTCGATGAGCAGCCCGTCCGCCCCGGCGGCGACGGCCGCGCGCGCCATCGGCGCAACTTTGTCGCGCCGGCCGGTGCCGTGCGAAGGATCGGCGATGATGGGCAGATGGGAAAGCTTCTTGATCACGGGAATTGCGGCGATGTCGAGCGTGTTTCGCGTGTAGGTTTCAAACGTCCGGATACCGCGCTCGCACAAAATCACGTTGTAATTCCCTCCGGATAGGATGTATTCGGCGCTCAGCAGTAATTCCTCAATCGTCGCGGACATGCCGCGCTTCAGCAGAATGGGCTTGTGCACTTCTCCCAGCGCGCGCAGCAGGTGATAGTTCTGCATGTTCCGCGCGCCGACCTGCAAAATGTCCGCATACCGCAGCATCATCGAAATCTGCGACGGGTCCATCACCTCGCTGACAACCACGAGGCTGTATTTGTCGGCTGCCTCGCGGAGAAACTGCAAACCTTTTTCACCGAGTCCCTGGAACGTGTACGGTGACGTCCGCGGTTTGAAGGCGCCCCCGCGCAAGATCTTCGCCCCCGCGCGTTTGACGATC
>QHYP01000136.1:0-612 GCA_003224195.1 Acidobacteriota bacterium
GAGGGGCCGGCCAGCTTGGCCCGAATTCGCCACTGTCGCGGCATTCAGGTTGAACGTCGCCGGGATGTCCACGCCGGGATTGCCCACGTAGGCCGCTTCCAGCACGAACTTTCCGGGCAGCGCCCGCTGCACGGCAAGATTCCAGGATTCGACGTAGGGTTCGCGGAAATTCAGAGGAACCGCAGTATAGGTTTGGTTCACTAGACTGGTAGTACCGATCTTGATTGCTGTAACAGGAATGACGCTAGGTGGGCTAGCAAGGACGATGGGCGCGGGAAACCCACTGGCCATGGACACAGGTTGGCCCGCATTCTGCGCTTCGCTAAACGAGTTCGGTGCGCTAAAGGAATTGTTCTGCAATATGGGGAAGTTAAACGCGTAGTCGTTGTCCGGATACGGGAAATAGCTCATGGCGAAGCCCCCTCGGACAACGGTCTTATCGGTCAGGCGGTAGGCGATGCCAAACCGGGGCGAAAAGTCCTTGTAGTTTGTCTTCCGCCCAAGATCGAGCGGGTTGCCGCCGACGCCCGCGATCACGAGGCTGTTTGTCGCGGGATCGTAATTCGAGAAGCGTCCAGCGGACTTCGGGGTAAACGGCGGATAGAATTCCCA
>QHYP01000136.1:629-7365 GCA_003224195.1 Acidobacteriota bacterium
AACTTGCCATGTGTCCTGCACGTAGGTGAAGAACTCGGTGCCACGAAAGGTCTTCGAGTTGATCGGAACATCCCGGCCCACCGAATTGGGCATGTCGATCAGGAAGCTAGCAACCGCGTTCACTTGGTCACTCACTGCTGGACCGCCCTTCAATGCTGTAACGGAGTTATTGAAATTGAACACGCCGCGCGGATTCTGGGCCTGCCATTGCGCCAGGTCGTCACGAACGCGGCGAACGTCCACTCCCCATTTGAAGGTGTGATTGCTGTGAGTCAGCGTCCAGATGTTCACGGCATCAATGTTCGTTTCGCCGCGCACCCAGGGCAAGCTTGCAGAGTACCCAACCAACGGATCGGCGCCGGCAAGTCGAATGGCGACAAGCCCGCTGCTATTCGGATCGCCAAGGTTTGCTCCCGGGATGTCTATTCCGATCTCATTTGCAACTGTTCCTCCCCGGTCGGTATTATTTGCCACGTTGCGGTAATGATTCACGCCCAAGCGAGTCTCGGTCAACAGCCTCGGCGAAAAAATGTGCACGTAGTCGGCCGCGGTATTCCAAATGCGCTGTGTGCTCGTTCCGGAGAAGGCCCCATTCGACGGTCCGCCAACGATGCCGTAAATCGGCGTCTGAACGAGGCTCTGATTCTGAAAGCTGAACCGGCCAGAGACGCGATCGTTCTGGCTCGCGTTGTGATCAATTTTTACGTCAAACGAGTTGGAATCCTTGATGAATTTCGTTGTTCCCTCGAAGTTAGGGCTTGAGGTCAGCAGCGCCCCGGGCATGTTGGGAGGGGGGACCTTCGCCAGGATCGCTTGGGCGATCCTACTGATTCTAGTGGTGTCCATCGTGTTCAGCGTGCCGGAAGGATACGGCGTGTTTGTTGCAGGATTGATGGGGCACGCCGTGCTGCAGGAAATCTGCGTTCGGCCGGTGCCATCCGGGTTGCCGGTACTTGGGTCATAGATGTTGCAGGTCGTGGGGCTGCTCGTGCAGCCAGGTAAGTCGTGGACGCTGCTAAAGTCACCGTTGCGAAAGGCCTGCGGCGGCACCGTCCCCTGGAAAAACTGGCTCTGGTGGTCGTTGATGCGCAAGAAATCGCCGAAGAAGAAAGTTTTATTCTTGACCAGGGGCCCGCCGATATTGGCGCCGTAGTAGTTGTACACGCTTGGTCTCTTCGCTATCGTCTGGAAAAACGGCACGGCCGCCAGCGCGCTGATGCGGTTGATCTCGTATGCGCCGCCGTGAAATTCGTTCGCGCCAGACTTCAGGATCACGTTTGTCACCGCTCCGCCGGCCCGCCCCAACTCCGCGTCGAAATTGCTCGTAGTGACATCCACAGTCTGAATCGATTCAATCGGCGGGATGTAAACCTGTAAGAGTCCCGTACGCTCGTTGTCGTCCACTCCTTCGAACTGCAAGTTATTCGCGAGCCTGGATTGTCCGTTCACTTCGGTCGAGAGGCTGTCCTGCGCGTTAAAAAAGGCCGAATGCTCGCGGTGCGCGCGAGTTGTCCCCGGCACGAGATTGAGCAAACCCTGAAAATTTCGATTCAATGTCAGCGGAAGGTCCTCTACTTGACGGGTTTCGATCTTTCGCCCGGTGTCGGCGCGTTCGGTTTGCAGAATCGGAGCTTCGGAGGTTACGGTCACTGTCTCTGGGTGAGCGCGCCTGGTTCGAGTGCGAGGTTCACACGAACGTCGCTGTTCACCAGGACATCGACTCCCGACCGTACGGATTTCTTGAAGCCCTCTCGTTCGACCGCGACTTGGTACTGGCCGGGCGGAAGGTCGGAGAATTCATAGTTTCCGCTGTCATTCGTCGTAGACTTGCGGCCTACTCCGGTCTTCATCTCCGTAATCGTTACTTTGGCTCCGGCCACTACCGCGCCACTCACATCGGTCACGGTTCCCAGCAGCGTCGCATTGACCGCCTGCCCCCGCAGGGCCTGGGGCCCGATCAACAAGGCGAACACAACTGCCAGAACAAACCTCATTGTTTGTCCACTCGGTCTCATCACCCCTCCTCGCCGCCATTTCGTACATTGAAACGGCGTTGCGCTGTGCAATTAGCCGAAACCTATGCCGCTTTGAACCGGTTGTCAAGAATTTTTCACATCTGCCGAATTTGAAAGACGAATCGTTGGGAGGGCAAGTACCCCGGGGATTGTGAGGGACGTGCCGTCTTAATCGCCGAAGTTTGCCAAAATGGGAAAAACTTTGGCTGTGATGTGCGCAAACCTTTTCCACTTATCCTTCCCTCTTTGCCTCTGATGCCTGGCAATGGAAACGTCTCATAAGGAGGAACCGGTTCTGCATGGCGATCGACCCAAGAACCGAGGGAATCCACCGGCAGGATTTCAAACTTTGAAATTCGGGGCATCTGCAATCCATCAAGACATCCAGCACCACGGCAGTGTTAGAATCCGGGCGCAGATCGAGAATCGAAGATAGTTTGAAAGCCGCGGAATGGCATTCCGCCTAAGCCGTTCGCTTTCTGAGTGGAGGTAAGCGATGTATTGGATTCAACGAAGCCGCTTCGCAATTTTCCTTTGCATCATCCTGTACATGAAATCGGCCGCGCCGGCGATGGCGCAAACCGGCGGCTTGGCGGCAACTCCGCCGATGGGATGGAACAGCTGGAACCATTTTGCGGGAAAGATTGACGACGTTACGGTACGAGCCCAAGCCGATGCCATGGTTTCAAGCGGGATGCGCGACGCGGGATACATTTACATCAACATCGATGACACATGGGAAGGAGAGCGAGACGCGAAAGGAGTCATTCATCCCAACAGCAAATTTCCCGATATGAAGGCTCTTGCTGATTACGTGCACGGCAAGGGGCTGAAACTCGGGATCTATTCTTCCCCCGGACCCCAGACCTGCGCGAAATACGAAGGCAGCTACGGGCACGAAGAGCAGGACGCGCAGACTTACGCTGAGTGGGGGATTGATTACCTGAAATACGACCTGTGCAGCTTCAAGAAGATGATGGATCAAGCAGGCTCTCCCGAAGCCGCGCACCGGACGATGCTGGACGCCTATACCAAGATGCATCGCGCGCTGCAGAAAACCGGCCGACCAATCGTTTTCAGTCTCTGCCAATACGGCGCAGACGCTGTGTGGCGCTGGGGCGAATCGGTGGGGGGAAACCTCTGGCGAACTAGCGGAGACATTACGGACAAGTACTCGCGCATGACGGAAATCGGGTTTAGCCAGGCTGGACTTTCAAGATACGCGGGGCCGGGTCACTGGAACGATCCTGACATGCTGGAAGTGGGCAATGGGGGAATGAAGCCGGGAGAGTATCGCACGCACATGAGCCTCTGGGCGCTGCTGGCAGCGCCACTCCTTGCGGGGAATGACCTAGCGAAAATGACGCCAGAGACCATCGCGCTGCTGACCAATCGCGAAGTCATTGCCATTGATCAAGACTCTGCCGGGCATCAAGGGGACAGGGTGCGAGCCGAAGGTCCATTGGAGATTTGGGCGCGGCCGCTCGCGGACGGCTCCAAGGCGGTCGGCCTGTTCAACCGATTCGATTGGCCGATGGAGATGCGTCTCGAGTTCTCGGAGATTGGACTCACAAAACGCGCGCGAGTGCGCGACGTTTGGTCGGCGAAGGATTTGGGAGGGATGGAAGGGGGTTACGCAGCGCAGGTTCCCGGTCACGGCGTTGTGCTTCTACGCATTTCGCCCGAATGAGCGTCGAGCGCGAGCGATCTTCACGCCGAGGCACGCTGTTCCCTGACACCTGCGGATGCGCGGAGCACCTAGTACCGTTCCAACTATTTTCCGCTAGACTCACACGCGGAAAACAACCCAATTCGCGGCGGTTTCCACGCGGGGACTTTGTCTCAACAAGTTGGAACGGCACTAGTTCGCCGCACCCGGCGCCACTGGCCGGAATCCCCACTTTGCGAAATAAAATACGTACACATAGCAAATCAGAGGAACGATAAAGGCCACTTGGATCGTGCTCAAATCCGAGATGCGGCCCATCGCGGCGGGAATCAAAGCTCCCCCAATAATGGACATGACCAGCAGGGACGATCCGCGTTTTGTAAGAGGGCCCAAGTTTTTGAGGCTGAGCGCAAAGATGGTTGGAAACATGATGGAGTTGAAGAAACCGACCATTACGATGGCCACCACCGGAACTAGGCCGGAAGCGGTAATACCAATCGCAACGCAGACCAGCGCTCCAGCACCGAAAACCGCGAGCAATTTGGGAGCCGGGACACGTTTCATCATCGCAGCCCCCGAAAATCTGCCAATCATGAAACCGACTTGATGCGCCACCAAAAATACTGCCGCCAGCTTCTCGGGTGTATCCGGCATGATGTGAGTCGAGACGCGGACCAGGAAACCGCCGGTCCCTTTGTGCGTCACCAACCAGGCTGCCGTCTTCTCGAGCGAAACAGGCATGGTGTGCTTCACGAACCGGATGACGAAGCTGCCGACACCCACCTGTGCCCCTACGTAAAAGAATTGGGCAATGATGCCTTTAATTAAATGCGGATAGGCCCAGATACTCTTCGAGACTTTCCTCGAATCGTCGGTCCCCGCCTGTGTTTCATCGGGCGCGACCTCCGGAAGGTGAGCAGAGTAAATAAGCACCGCAACCAGGAGGAAGATGCCGGTAATCACCACATAGGGCACCTTGACCATGCTGGCTTCGTGATGACGGTAGGCTTCAAGTTGCTGAGAGTTCATTGCAGCCAACTGGGCAGGAGCGTATTCAATCCCGGAAAGAATGAACATGGCTCCCAGAGCGGGCGTAACCACTGCTCCCACGGCGT
This sequence comes from Acidobacteriota bacterium, assembly GCA_003224195.1. Taxonomy (GTDB): domain Bacteria; phylum Acidobacteriota; class Terriglobia; order Acidiferrales; family UBA7541; genus Acidiferrum. Next base: position 5,429 of record QHYP01000136.1, read on the forward strand.
TGAAAGATTGAGCAAAATTCAGCCGGCGCTCCGAACTTTCGGACGGCCCCAGAACAGTTACGTACGGGTTGGCGCCAACCTCAAGGAAAGACTGTCCAGATGACATGACGAACAAGGCAAACAGAAAAAAACCATACGCTCCAATAATCGATGCAGGGATAAAAAGGAGAGCTCCGACAGCACAGATCATCAATCCAACGAGAATACCCCCTTTGTATCCGATCTTTTCCATGAGCCAGCCGGCGGGCAGCGCGCCCAGAAAATACCCGCCGAAGAACGCAACTTGGATAAACGAAGACTGAAAATCGGTGAGGGCAAACGCTTTCTTTAGGTGCGGGATCAACACATCATTCAAGTTGACTCCGATCGCCCACAGAAAAAAAAGGCTCGTGACCAGGACGAGCGGCAGCACATAGCGGCGTTCGGTAAGGGGAGCCGGGGGATGTGTCATGCTGCTCCTTTAGGTCAGTGCGCGATCCAGGTGGACGTAACCGCCGTCAACGAAGAGATGCTGTCCAGTGATGTGTGCGGCTTGACCGGAAAGAAGGAAAACGACCATAGCCGCAATCTCCTCCGGCCGCGTCATTCTTTTTCCGAGTGGGATTTTCGCTAGGAAAGCTATCCAACCACTGCCGGTAAAGCGGCGTCATGACCTCCGCGGGGACGACGGAATTCACCCGGATACCATAGGGGAGCAATTCGGCGGCCCATTCGCGCGTCAGCGCAAGGATTGCGCCCTTCGCCGAAGCGTACCCGGACGTGCCGCCCTGACCGGTAATCGCCACCTTCGAAGCGATATTCACAATGGAGCCCTGCGACTGCTTCAAGTCAGGCAAGGCGTAGTGCGCGAGACTGTAGTAGTGGAGTAAATTGCGCCGCAGGGACTCCACGTACTCTTCAGGGCTGGCCTGCTCGAGACCGACCTTGTCGTTGACCCCGGCGTTGTTCACTAGTGCATCGAGCCGGCCGAAAGCCTTCCGTGTGGACTGCACAGCCTCAAGGCAATTCTCGGGCTGGGAAAGCTCCGCCACGACGACCTGACTCCGGGATTCCTCACCGCACAGCTCGGAATGCAACCGAGAGGCGGCCTCAGCGTCACGGTCTACGATGACAGGGATTGCACCCTCTTGTGCGAGGGCGCGCGAAATTGCGGCGCCGATTCCCTTCGCCCCGCCCGTAACGAGTACAATCTTATCCTTGAGCTGCAGATCCATGGCTGGAAGCCGCCAGCCCGTAAAAGCGGGCTGCGTTTTTCCCAAAGATCTTGTCTTTTTCTTCGACACTCAAATTTTGCGCGTGACCGGCGATGAGCTCCTTGACCTGGGCGTAACTTCCCGCAAGCAGGCAAACCGGCCAGTCAGAGCCAAACATGAGACGATCAGTTCCGAATGCGTCGAAGGCAACATCGAGATAGAGCTTGAAATCGTCAGCGCGCCAATGATGCCAGTCCGCCTCGGTGAGGAGGCCGGAGAGCTTGCAATAGGCATTCGGATTCGCGCCCATCGCCCGCATGTATTCTGTCCAGGGCGAAGATTCTCCCATCCGGATGCGGGGTTTTGCCAGATGATCCAAAACGAATTTCTGGTCCGGAAACTTTTCGATCAAACCTAGAGCAGCCGGCAACTGCCGTGGATAAATGAGTATGTCGTAGGTAAACTGAAACTGTCTCAATGACGCGATACCTCGCGTGAAATCGGGCCGGAGCAGAAACTGATCGTCGGGCTCGGATTGAGCAATGTGACGGAAGCCTCGTAATTTTTCAAAGCGCGCGAGGCGCGCGAGCCGCTCGGCGACATCCGGCGCGGTCAAACACACCCACCCAACAACTCCTGCAATCGTGGAGTGTTGCGCTGCCAGTTCCAGCAAGAAGAAAGTCTCGTTTTCCGACTGGTCTGCCTGAACCGCAACGGAGGCATCCATGCCGTTCGAAGCCAGCT
>QHYP01000136.1:7432-18352 GCA_003224195.1 Acidobacteriota bacterium
TGCATCGATTCGCATACAGGCCAAAGTCGCTCTGGCGAAGCCTAGTGCCGTTCCAACTTTTTCAGGCCCCGTACGAACGTTTGTTGCGCCGTTTCCTATGACTTCCCCCGGACTTCGTGCGGGGCAGGCTAAAGCGGCGCCACAAAATTCCTTCTCAGCCCGGGCCGAATCCGGAGCTCAGCTTGGTTCCAAATGGTTGGAACGGCACTAGATTGAATATCTGCTATCCCCGCAGGTTGAAGAAGCCTCCATCGATGGGATAATCCACCCCGGTGATGAATGAGGATTGATCGCCGCACAAAAACAGCGCGAGCGCGGCAACTTCCTGTGGCTCGGCCATCCTGCCAATAGGCTGCGAGAGAGCCAGCTTGGCAAACATTTCTTCCTCGCGCCCCGGATAGTTCCGGCGCAGGAAATTGTCAACGAAGGGCGTGTGCACGCGAGCCGGCGAGATGCAATTGCACCGAATGCCGCAGGAAAGATAGTCCTTGGCGACCGAATACGTCTGGCAATGACAGCGCCTTTGCTCATGGAATAAGCGAAGCGATCCGCAAGTCCGGCTGAGGCCGCGATCGAGGCAATGTTCAAAATAGTCCCACCGCCACTGGCCTTCATATGTTCTATGGAAGCTTGCATGCAGTTGTACACGCCTTTGACATTTACGCAGAAGATCCGCTCGAAATCGCGCTCGTCAGTGTCTTCCAAAGTGCCGATGTGCGAGATCCCCGCGCTGTTGACAAGAATGTGCAGCCGGCTTTCACCCACGATCTCTTCAAAGACTGCCTTGACCTGATCACGGCTCGAGACGTCGCACTCGTGGGCAGCCGCTTGGCCGCCGGCCTCAACAATCTGTCTGGCAACAGATCCGGCCTCCGGAACGTTGATATCCAAAATGTGGACGCAAGCCCCGCTCTTGGCGAACGTCTCCGCGATCGCGCGGCCGATTCCGCTGGCGCCCCCGGTGACGACCGCAATTTTCCCGTCCAGACGGAACAAGTTCGAATTGTGGGCCATGGCTGTCAGAGCGAGACTCCTCTCTTCCATGGAATGAAGTCGTTCTGCTGGAGCAATTCGGCCTTGGTGTGAATCGTTCCACTGGCCACTCCCGAGACGAAATCCAGAATCTCCTCACCCATCTGTTTGATGGTCTTTTCACCTGCGATAATCGCGCCCGCATCGATGTCAATGATGTCTTGCATGCGGCGCGCCAACTGTGAGTTCGTCGAGATTTTCACAACCGGCGCGATCGGATTGCCCGTGGGCGTGCCGAGCCCTGTTGTGAAGAGGACAATATTGGCGCCGGCGCCCACTTGCGCTGTGACGCATTCGACATCGCTGCCCGGGGTGCATTGGAGGTTCAAACCCGGCTCTTTCACATATTCCGGATAATCCAGGACGGCCGCAACAGGCGACGTTCCGCCTTTCTTGGCCGCGCCGGCGGATTTCATAGCATCCGTGAGTAACCCATCGCGGATGTTCCCCGGGGAAGGATTCATCTCAAAGCTGGATCGGACTGCTCGCGCGCGATCGGCGTAGTCTTTCATTAAGTTCATAAAACGGTCGGCCACTTCCTTGTGGATGCAGCGATTGATCAACTCCTGTTCGACCCCGCACAGCTCGGGGAATTCCGATAGAATCCCGCGGCCGCCAAGGCCAGCGACGAGATCAGCGACGTGACCTATGGCAGGGTTCGCCGAGATGCCCGAAAAACCGTCTGAGCCGCCACATTTGAGCCCGAGCGTCAAATGGGAGAGCCGAGCCGGCCTCCGTTCGGCCTTGTCTGCTTCGGCCAATGCCAAAAAGGTCTCTCGAATTGCGTTTGAAAGCATTTCGAATTCTGAGCCACTTTTTTGCTGCTCGAAGAGCAGTAGGGGCTTGTTGAACTTCGGATCGCGTCGACGTACCTCTTCAACTAGAATGGGAATCTGGGCGTGCTGACAACCAAGGCTCAACACGGTGGCGCCTGCCACGTTCGGATGGTGAATGTAGCCAGCCAGCAGCCCGCAGAGATTGTTCGTGTCCTCGCGGGTTCCACCGCATCCGCCCTCATGCCGCAGGAAGCGGATACCATCAATATTCGCAAAAACGCGCGGAGCACGCTGCGGCCGGTCTGCCTCCGCGATTTCCCGAGTACGCAGTTCTGGGGATTTACCCTCGCGGTAGCGTCGTACGAGCTCCGCGACATGACGCCGGTAAACTGGCGGAGCCACAAATCCCAACTCTTCCTCGAATGCGTCCTGGAGAACCTGCAGGTTCCTGTTCTCACAGAATACGAGCGGAACAACCAGCCAATAATTGCGCGTGCCAACCTGGCCATCGCAACGGTGATAACCGAGGAATTCGCGCTGGCGCCAGCGGGAAACGTCTGGAGCGGACCAATCGTAGGTCTCCGTTTTGTTGTGGAACGCAGCCGCTGCATGACGGACATTGCTCGTCGTCAGCAGTTCTCCCTGGCGAATCGCCTTCGAGGCCCTGCCGACCAAAACGCCGTACATGATGATCTCGCCGCCCGCGGCAATTTCATGGGTGACAAACTTGTGCTTGGCCGGAACATCGGGAGACAGAGTGAACGATTCCCCAGCGTTGTTGACGACCTCGCCGTTGCCGAGGTTGGTCAAGGCAACTAGAACGTTGTCTCTGGGATCGAGTTGAATCACCTTTGGCGACATAAAGTTTCTCGTTGCGAATTACACCTTCTGCCGCGTCCGCCGCATTCGCGCAGAAACTTTCATGATGTGAAGCGCGAATCCTATCTCTTCTCTTCTACTCGCGTTCTGAGGACAAGTATCTTCTCAGCGCTCGTCGAAAGCTAGGGGACTGAAGCGACCACCGCTTGCCTGAGGGTCTCTCCCAGCAACTCGAGGGGATGAAGCACTGGGCGGCCCAATCCGGCTTGGAGTTGCTCCTGGCAAGAGGTGCCACTGGCCACGAGGATTCGACGCCCGCCGCTCTCAGCCTTGCGGACCTGTGCGAACAGATCTTCCGCTACGGCGAGACTAAGCTCATAGAAGTCTTTCTTGTAGCCGAAACTCCCGGCCATCCCGCAGCATTCCACTTGTGATGTAACCACGTCGAAGCCAGCAGCCCGCAGCAGCAACTCCGTTGGCGCAGCGCAGCCCATGGTCTTCTGTTGACAATGGCTGTGGTAGAAGAGTTTTGTGCCTAATGGGTGCCGGAGCGCGGGAAAGACCTCCGCGGCGTTGATTTGGTTTTCCTGCAGTACCATCCCAACGTATTCGGTTGCTTCGAAACTCCGCTCGCGGAGCGTCTGGAGCAACTCTCCGGCCGGGCCAGATTTCAGGAGATGGCGGTAATCGTGGTGGAACATTGCGAGAACGCTGGGCTCGACCACGATGATATCGCGCCCGTCCTTGAGGTAGGGGCGAAGCAAAGCTACGGTTCGTTCTGCCTGGCGGGCCGCGGCGGCAATCAACCCCTGTGACAGCGTCGCTCGCCCGTCGGCGACAACATTGCTGACAACGACATCGACGCCGAGCGCGCGGAGGACGCGCAACGCCGCCAGACCACGCGAGATGGAGCCGTAGTTCGTAAAGACGTCGGCGAAGAGAACTGACTTACGTGAGCTGCCATCCTTGCGGGCTTGCGGCTGGTCCAGGCGAAGTTGGCGGCTGGCCTCAACCAGAGTTGGACTGGCAAACAGAGGCAAATGGCGTCGGCGGTCAACGTCGAAAAGACGCTCGAGGAGAACTCGCGCCGGCGCGAACTGTCCGATCCAATTCGAAAATTTCGGGAATCGTGAGCCCCACTTTGCAAGTAGATCGTAGCGGGCAAAGAACAGTCTCGAGAGAGAGGCGCCGGAATCGGCGGAAGGAGCCAAGGGGTTGGGTGCGGGTCTCTTGCCAACGTCGAGTTGCCCGAGCCGCTGGCGCAACACCGTGTTCAGCCAGGGAATATCAATCCGCACAGGACACTGGGGAACGCATCGCGAACAGCCTGTACAGAGCTCGCTGAAACGGGCGTTTTGGAGACCGCGCGTGGCGGACTCCCACGTTCCGCCGATCCCGCCGGAGTAGGTTTCCCCGCCGAACGCATGTCCGCCGACAGTCTGAAAGTTGGAGCAAGAGTTCAAGCAGGCACCGCAACGAATGCAGTAGAGCGCTTCGCGGAGGCATTCGTCCTGCCCCAAATTGAGCCTGCCGTTGTCCACCAGCACGAGATGGAATTGACGGGGCGGAGCGTCGCCCTCTGCCAGAACGGGCGCGGCCTTGAGCGGGGGAGAGATGACGCTCGTATAGGATGTCATCGGCTGGCCGGTGGCGCTTGCGGCCAGCAATTCAAGGAAGGGGCCAAAATCTTTCCGCGAAGGCACAATTTTCTCTACGCCGGCAATCGCGATATGCAGGGGCGGAAGAAGCGACGCCATCCGGATGTTCGCTTCGCTCTCGACCAACACAAGAGTGCCGGAATCCGCTGCGATGAAGTTCGCGCCTGTGATGCCAGCATCTGCCTGCAGGAATTTCTCGCGCAGCCGCCCGCGCGCGAACGCAGTCAATTCCTCGCCGGTGGCCAGCGGCAAGTCCGTTCGGAAGGAGCGTTTAAATAGCGCGGTAATTCGTTCGCGGCTGTAGTGGATGGCCGGAGCGATGATATGAGATGGCTGCTCATCAGCCACCTGAAGAATGAATTCGGCCAGATCGGTTTCAACGACTTGAATGCCGAGCGCGTCTAGGGCGCGATTCAGACCAATTTCTTCCGACGTCATGCTCTTGCCCTTCACCACGAGGCGGACGCCCGCTTCACGGCAGACTTCGGCGACATAACGGGACGCATCGGCGGCGGTGGGCGCGAGATGGAAATGGCCTCCGTTCCGGGAAACACTGGCTTCGAGCGCCGCGAGCAGCTCCGGCAAGCGCGCCAGGGAATCTTCCTTGATGGCGCGCGCCTTGTCTTTAAGCGTCTCGTAGTCGGGGATGGCCGAGGTCGCGGCATAGCGGCCGCGATTGAACGACTGCGTGTTGTGTCGCACGGCCGAGCTCTCCACCTGGAGGGCCATCCGAATGGCCGCAAGGAGAGCAGACTTATCGCTCTTGTCGGCGACGGAGCGTGGTGAGGGGATGGACGGAGAGATGTTTGCTGGCATGGTCACGCCAAAACGATGAGATGGAGCCGGTGCGGTCCATGCACGCCACGGACAAGAGGACCCATGTCCGCGGTGGCGCTGGGGCCCGTAATGAAGACGAAATTCCGATGCAGACCCTTGGCGCCCAGGCAGTCCGGCCGAAAGAGATCCGCCGGCCGTTCAATAATTGTTTCGCTTGCGAGCACGGCGATGTGCATACGAGCGAGAAGACTGATGGTTCCGGCCTCGCCGTGGTCAACCGAAACGCAGACGGACCCAGTGCGCGCGATTCCCGCGAAAGCTTCCGTGATTCCCGCATCGAGCGAGCTGAGCTCTATTCTTGAGCGAGCGGTGACGACATTCGGTGCGCGACGGCACTCCTCGAAGGGATCGGAAGGCAAATCGATAGCGTTTGCAAAGGCAATACGGCGCGCTTCGCCGGTCACGCGGCGAATGGCGCTAGCGAGCGCTGTTGAGGAGCGCGGTATCTGCTCGACGGTGGCTCCCGCGTCAATGGCGGCGCGCGAAAACCGCTCAAAAAGGGGCGCAAGCATGGAACCTACCGCGAAGCAGCGGTACGCGCCGCACTATGTTGGCTTCGCACAGGATTTGACAACGCGCCGATTCCTTCGATCATCACGATGACTTCGTCTCCGTCCTTCAAAAAGACGGGCGGGTCCTGCGCCATCCCGACACCCTGGGGTGTTCCCGTGAAAATCAAGGTCCCGGGCAGCAACGTTGTGTTCTGGCTGATGAACTCGATGAGGGCGGGCACGCCGTGGATCATCTCGCGTGTGTTTGCATTTTGCATTTGCCTGCCGTTCACCAGCGTTTGAATTTGAAGCCCGCTAGGGTCGAGCAACGACTCGGGAGTCACCAAACACGGCCCTAAAGGAGCGAACGTATCGAAGCTCTTGCCGCGGCACCATTGGCCGCCTCCCTTCTTAAGCTGCCAATCGCGGGCGCTGACGTCATTCCCGCAGGTGTAGCCGGCAACATAATCGAGCGCCTTGTCCCGCGAGACGTTCCGGCAGGTTTTTCCAATGACAACGACGAGTTCCCCTTCGTAGTCCACCTCCGCGCTTTGGGCCGTCTCTGGCAGCAGAATTGGCTCTCGTGGATCCTGGACCGAGTTCACGCCCTTTGTGAACAGCACAGGATAGTCGGCGACGCCCATGCCCACTTCGTCGGCGTGACGCCGATAATTCTGGCCCACGCACCAGATCATCCTGGGAACCACCGGCGCCAGCCGGCGACGAATGACGGCAACTTCCCGGGTGACAACGGGCCTTTCAAAAACTCCGCCAGTCACCCGCAGACAGGTGCCATCGGGCTGCTCCGCAGCATAGTGGAGACTCCCAGAAGGATCTTCGTATCGAATCAGTTTCATGGTAGTTCCTCTGCTCCATATTTTCGTTTTGCGGGAACGGGGTTGAGATTTTCTCTCGATGGTCGATTCGGCGCCTCGTCCGCTCCCTTGATCTGCTCAAGCGTTCGCGCCCGCCTCGGAACCCAGCGCCGCCGGTTCGAGCCGCGGCGCCAGGAGGTGAATCACCAAGACTGCGACGAAGTACGCCGAGCCCGCGACGAAGAAGGGAATCCGGTAACTGCCCGTCCATTGCAAGAGATAGCCCACAACTTTGGCGATGAGCATTCCGCCGATAGCTCCGGCCATACCGCCGATACCCATCACCGACCCCACTACACGGTTGGGAAACATATCTGACGAAATCGTGTACAAATTAGCCGAGAATCCCTGGTGTCCCGCTGCGGCGAGCCCGATCAGCAGCACGGCCGTCCACATGTTCCCCGCGTAGGAGGCAAAGACCACCGGCACCGCGCTCGCTGCGCAAATCAGCATGGCAGCCTTTCTGCCGGTGTTGATGCGGGCGCCGCGCTTGCTCAGCGAAGAAGACAGCCACCCGCCGGCGACGCTCCCCACGTCCGAAATGATGTAAAGCACCGTAATCGGCGCCACGAGCTGCGGAACCGTCAGCCCAAAATTCTTCTGCAGAAACCCGGGCGCCCAGAACAGGTAGAACCACCAAATGGGGTCGGTGAGAAATTTGCCGGCCACGAAGGCCCATGTTTGCCGGTGCGGTAGCAGGCTCAGCCAGCGGATGTGCTGCGTGCTTTCTTGTCCATCGCCGCGCCCGTTGCTCCGAATGTATTCCAGCTCCTTCTTTGAACAGCGCGGATGTTTCGCCGGCTCCCAGTAAAGAACCAGCCAAAATATCAGCCACACGAAGCCCAGCGCGCCCACGAAGACGAAGGCCCAGCGCCAGCTCATGCGCGCAGTGATCAAAGCCACCACAGGGGTCGTGAGGATGGCGCCGAAGTTCGTCCCTGCGTTGAAGATGCCCGTGGCCAGCGCCCGCTCTTTCTTCGGAAACCACTCCGCCACCGCCTTGATGCTAGCGGGGAAGACGCCCGCTTCTCCCAAGCCCAGCGCGAATCGCGCCGTCGCAAAACTCGTGATCGACCCCGCAATCGCGTGCCCCATGGACGCGACGCTCCAGAACACCATCGCCACCATATAGCCCAAGCGCGTGCCCAGCCGGTCCACCAAGCGGCCCACCAAAACCATTCCCAGCGCGTACGCGGTCTGAAACGCGAATACGACGTTGCTGTAATCAATCTCGTCCCAGCGCAGGTCGTGCTGCAGCGTCACTTTCAAAACACTCAGCACCTGCCGGTCCATGTAATTCTTCGTCGTCCCAAAGAGCAAAAGCGCGCAAATTGCCCAACGAAAGTACCCCACTCCTCCCTTGCCTTCAGCGAATGTTCCTTCTGCAGACGAGTTCGTTTCCTTGGAGGCGGCAACGGCTCTGCCGGGAGTGGCTAGCCCGGACGGGCTGCGCTGATCCGGAGGTGTCATTCGATTTGCCTTAAGTTCTTGCTCTACCTCTAGCGCCCTGCTTCCAGCCCCGGACCACTCTGGTGAAACCCGGGCTGGAAGTTCCCCCCTACGACTCGTGCTTGCGCGCTCAGAGCACGCTCCCGCGTTTCAACTATCGAAATCATGGCTGCGGTTTTAGCGAATCGCATATTATCTCAAGATCTGCGCCGTCGCCACGCCAGTCCGACACCGCATCTAGGTTATCGCTCGTGGCTTTGAATCGCGGCTGCCCGGGTCCATCTCTCGCGAACTGTGAGCGTCAAGTCCGGCGTTTCGCTCAAACCCAAAGGAGTGGAAAATCACGAAATTGCGCTTCTATCCATCCACTTTCCGACAAGGAGGAAAGAAATGCAGTTCCCCGATGGGGCGAAAGAGGATGGCATCGAGAAGCGCGTTTGATCTAAATTCCATCGAATGTGAGCACCCGAGGTTTGGGTTACCATAGGTTGCAAAAATCTATTCGCCGTGGGTGGATCTTGCTCCCGGTAACGAGGCATCATGCCGAAGAGACACTGCCTGACACTAGAACTGAAAGATGACCCTGCACTGATCTCTGAGTACAAGCGGTATCACCAAAAAATCTGGCCTGACATCGAGGAAAGCATCAAGGCCGCCGGGATTGCGGACATGGAAATCTACCTGCTTGGCACGCGCCTCTTCATGGTCATGGAAGTGGATGAGCATTTTTCTTTCGAAGCCAAGGCAAAGGCCGACCGGAACAATCCCAAGGTTCGGGAGTGGGAGCAGCTCATGTCGAAATTCCAAAAGCCATTGCCGCAGGCCAAACCGGGAGAAAAATGGCAGCTCATGGAACGGATTTTCAAGTTGGGCGCGTGACCTGGAGCGGCCGCCTTGCGTTTCACTAGCGTGGCTGCTTCGCTCGGAGCGACCACTAATGCGCAAAGATGAGGATAAGCGTGAATACGATGAAACGGAATCGAATGACGCGGCGTGATTTGCTGCTCGGCGCGGCCTCTGCTACCGCTTTGAGTACAATTCCTCTCCGCGCGTCACCAGCCGCACCGCGGGAACCTGCATTTTCCAGCGCCGAGCCGTCTGCCGCGCAATTGAACACACCATCCGCCGAAGAAGCCGATCGCATTCGGCGCATGAAATGGTGGCATGAAGCCAGATTCGGCATGTTCATTCATTGGGGCCTTTATAGCCTTCTGGCCCGCCACGAATGGGTGATGGAAAACGAAGGCATCCCTGTTTCCGAATACGAGCCCCTCGCCAAGCAATTCAAGCCGAAGCCGTACCCGGCGCGCGAATGGGCCAAAATCGCTCGCGAAACCGGCATGCGCTACATGGTGATGACCACCAAACATCACGAGGGCTTCTGCCATTTCGATACGAAAACCACAAATTATTGTTCCCCCAAACAGGGTCCCGGCCGGGACCTGGTCCGGGAGTATGTGGAAGCTGCCCGCGAACAAGGGATGCGCGTCGGCTTCTACTACTCGCTCATGGACTGGCATCATCCCGACGGCGCCCGCTGCGAGACGGATCCCGAGGCCCGCAAACGATTCGTCGAATACATCCACACTCACATTCGCGAACTGCTCAGCAACTACGGCAAGATCGACGTCCTTTGGTATGACGTCTCCTGGCCCCTCGACGCCGCAGGCTGGGAGTCCGAGCGCATGAACAAGATGGTCTTCGAGCTTCAGCCCGACATCATCGTCAATAATCGCAACAAGTTGCCGGGCGATTTCTCCACCCCCGAGCAGCAGATCACGGCCGAGAAAGAAGGCCGGGCCTGGGAATCCTGCATGACGCTCAATGATAGCTGGGGGTATCAGCGCGCCGATGACGACTGGAAGAGCCCGCGCCGCGTCATCCAGAATCTGATCGCCTGCGCGCGCGACGGTGGCAATTATCTGCTCAACATCGGCCCGCGCGGCGATGGCTCCGTTCCCGAAGACTCGGTGCGCGTGCTAGCGGAAGTCGGCCAGTGGCTGCGGCGCAATGGCGAGTCCATCTATAACTCGGACCGCTGCCAGCCGCGGCGTTCCAATTACGCCAGCTTCACGCGCAAAGGGAATTCGCTGTATATGCATGTCCATTTTTGGCCGGGTGACGACGTGGTGATCGCGGGGCTGAAAAACCAGGTGAAGTCCGCGCGGTTTCTCGCTGGTGGTGAAAAGATCAGCTTCCAGCAGGACCGTTTTCGCGCGCGGTTTACAGGACTTCCGGTGCAAGCGCCCGATCATCCGGTCACCACTCTGGCCATTGAGTGTGATGGCGAACCCGAACAGGACAACATTTTCGTCCGCAAGGAGAAACCGCGCGCAAGCGTAAGCGTCTGACTGCTTCGCCCGCCTTACCAGTGCTGCGCGCTATCGACCGTCGGCGTTTCCGCGCCAAGCCCATTCACGGGCAGCCCCAAATAGTTCAGCGCATTGCCAAGGCAGATGTTTTTGATCATCCGTCCGATCAATTCCTTTTCATCCGGAAGCAGCCCTGCCTCGATTTCGCTTCCAAGCAGGTTGCAGAGAACGCGCCGAAAATATTCATGCCGCGGAAAAGACATAAAAGAGCGCGAGTCGGTCACCATGCCGACCGATGTGGAAAGCAGACCGCAATTCGACAGGGCATTGAGTTGCCATTCAATGCCTTCTCTGTGGTCCAAAAACCACCAGCTCGTGCCAAATTGAACTTTTCCGGGGGTATCCCCGCGCTGGAAGCTCCCAATCAGTGACGCAAACACATAGTTGTCGGCAGGATTTACGTTAAAGATGATCATCTTCGGCAGACTGTTCTCTCGATCTAAGCGGTCAAGGTACGTGGCAAGCGCGGCGGCCTGAGGCCAATCTCCGATGGAGTCGAAACCCATATCCCGCCCGAGGCTTCTTAACATTCGCGTGTTGGCGTTCCGGTACGCCCCCAGATGGAGCTGTTTCGTCCAATTCCTCTCGGCGTCGAGCCGCCCGAAATACAG
>QHYP01000137.1 GCA_003224195.1 Acidobacteriota bacterium
GAACCGCTCGAACCGGAAACCTGGTGTTGTGTCCCGCAAATACGTGAAAGAAGGCAGGGTGACTTCAGGGGCTGAAGCCCCTTTCCTTTTCAACCGGTACCGTGGGAGCTGAAGCTCCCACCTCCTAAAAACATCGGTAACGTATTTCCGGGACGACACACTAGATCGAGCTTTCAAAAGTTCTGGAAATGCGCCTGGCGGAAAGGCGATTCGACGTTTTCACGCAGCGTCATCCAGTGCTGGTCGGGAATCGAGAGAAACACTTCCACCACGCGTGGGTCGAATTGGCTCCCTGCGCACCGAGTGATTTCCTCGCGGGCATGCGTGATCGGCAGGGCCCGGCGGTACGGCCGGTCGGAAATCATGGCGTCCAGCGCGTCAGCCACGGCGAAAATTCTGGCCCCCAGCGGAATCTCCTCCCCCTTCAGTTTTCGCGGGTAGCCGCTCCCATCGAAAAACTCCTGGTGAGAGAGGACAATTTCGGCGGCATCGCGCAAAAACGGGATGTTCGTGAGCATTTTGTACCCAATATCGCAGTGCGTGCGCATAACTTCCTTCTCATGATCGGTCAGGGGGCCGGGCTTGCGGAGAATCCCGTCGGGGATGGCCATTTTTCCAATGTCATGGAGGAACGCGGCGCGCGCGAGGATGGGCAAGGAATCGGACGCAACGCCGATAGCCTTGGCAATGGAGATCGTAAATGCAGTGACGCGCTGGCAGTGGCCTTCGGTTTCCGCGTCGCGGAGGTCGAGCGCGCTGCCCAGGGCCTCAAGCGTATAATCATAGGACTGCTCAAGCTGCGTCAGGGCGCCGCTGAGCTGGGCCGTGCGCTCCTCGACAAGTTCCTCCAGATTCCGCTGGTAATTCCGGTTCTCAAGAACCAGCCGGCGATGCTGCAGGGCGCGGCGCACGCTCATGAAGAGCTGATCCTTTTCAAACGGCTTCAAGATGTAGTCGTAAGCACCGCGCCGGATCGCTTCCAGGGCTGTGGAAATGTCGTGAATCGCCGTGACCATAATCACCGGGACTTCGTGGTCCGTGACGCGGAGCCAGTCCAGGAGCTTGATGCCGTCCATCTCGGGCATGATCATGTCGCTCAAGACCAAGTCGGGCCCAAGTTTGCGAAATTGATCTTGGGCTAACCGGCCGTTGCTGACGGCAGCGCATTGAAAGCCTTGCGCCTCCAGCATAGTGGTGACGACCTCCCGTATAGCTTCTTCGTCGTCCACAACCAGGATCTTTTCGGTTTCCACGGTGCCAGCCCCCAACCGCCATTATATGGGACAACACACATCTTGGCGCGCGGCCTTGCCCAGTCAGAAAACAGCGTGATAGGGTGGAGAAAGGCTTCTCTCGTAGCCACGCTCAGGATGAGCGGAATCCAGCGGTGAGGTATCCCCGCCTGCTTACCTCAGTTCCGGCCGGAGGCGCATGATTGATTGGCACATTCAGGGCCTTCTGGGTATCGCCTTCTTTGAAGCGACGGCCTTCCTTATCCTACTCGTTTTGTTGGTTTTGCTGCGGCGCGACGGGGGCGGAAGCTATTTTCGGCCTTGGCTCTGGGGATGGGCGTGCCTGACGGTTTCCGGAATCGCGGAGACGATTCTTCTTGTTAGGAACGTGCCCGGGGTCGGGACCCTGAGACTCGCCGGACTGCTTTTCGCGCTGATCCTCTTTCTCGCGGGCGCAGTTCAATTCAGTTCGGGCCCTACACGAGCGTCGTGGCAAGTCCTTCCTCTTGCCGGCATTTCGGCGGTCGGCCTGCTTTACCTGGAACGCGAAGGCAGTCTGCTGGTGGGTCACACGCGGTGGGAGACTTCCGTGTTTGTGTCGGCTATCTCCTTGTGCATCGGATGGTTCCTGTGGCGGGCCGCGAACAACCTCCGCGGGCACGGGGCCAAACTTCTGGCGGGAATTTTTTTTCTGACCGGACTTCACGGAATGGACCGGCCACTGTGGAGTGTGAACCCCATCTTTCCCCTCCGCGTTGCGTTTGATCATTTGCTGGCAGTGTCCCTTGGAATCGCAATGGTCGTAACGATTCTTGAAGGTGCCCGGGCGCGGACGGACGAGCTGAATGACAAACTGAGGCGACTGACCCTGCTGACGACCGCGAGCGCACAATCTCTGAGCGCCAAAGGGGTTCTCGATCAGGTGCTGCGAAATCTGGTGGAAAGCCTGGGGGCCACGCATGGATTGGTGCGGCTGCTCGAGAGGGAAGGGGGAGCCGCGGAGCTTGTCATCCGGGGAGCGGTGGGATTCGACGGCGCGTACCTGGCTAAACACGCGCGGCTCCCGGTAACGGATTCCGGAATACAGAGAAGCCTGACCGGGGGCTTTTCTTTCCAGACGATTCAAGATGTGCCGGATGCCAAGACGCGGCAGAGGATGGTGGAATGTGGCGTAACCCAGCTCGCCACGTTCTGCCTTCCCGGCAAAGAAGGGCCCTTGGGGCTTATCAGCGTGGGCTCCTCACGGCCGGTCAAATTTCAGCAAGACGAGATCGCTTACCTGCGAAACGTTGCCAATCTGTTGGGCCTCACCCTGCAGAACGTGAATCTGTTTGAGCAGGTGGCAACGGTCCAAAGGCACTGGGCCTATACGTTCGACTCGATCGGCGATCCAATCTTGGTCCATGACCACGAATTCCGAATTGTGCGGAGCAATCAACGCTGGGGACAGCTCCTCAAACGAGAAGGTTCGGCGATCCAGGGCCGCCTGATGAGCGAAGTACTTCCGCGCAAAGGCGTGAGCTATAAGAACTGTCCTTATTGCGAAGGCGTTGCCGGCGAAGCGGACGAGCTGGATCCGTGGCTCCAGGGCTACTTCCTGGCGTCCAATTCGCCTTTCAACGACCGGTCCGGGCGCCAGCTCGGCACGGTGCACGTCCTGAAGGACATTACGGATCGCAAGAGAGCGGAAGAGAAATACCGCGCGCTCATCTCGAGCGTTCAGGAGGGCGTGTTTATTTCGACTCCGGAAGGCAGATTTCTGGATTTCAATGAGGCATTCCAGCAAATGGCGGGTTACGAAGCCCGAGAGGAATTGCTGAACCTTGACATTCCGTCACTCTACGTGAATCCATCGGATCGCGAGCGTCTGAAAAAGATACTACAAGAACATGGCAGCGTGGCGGACTTCGAATTCGAGATGCGGCGGAAGGACGGCGAGATCCGCACCATGATCGAATCTTCGATTGCCGTCCGGGACGCGGCGGGAAACGTCACGGCTTTCCAAGGCTTCCTCCTGGACATCACGGAAAGAAAACACGCCGAACAAGAGATCCGGCGCCGAAACCGCGAGCTGCTCGTGCTCAATTCGATTGGGCAGACGCTTAACGAATCACTCGATCTTTCTGACTCATTGCATCGGACGCTGCGTCAGATGGCAGAACTCTTCAGCCTGGACGCGGTGTCGGTCTATTTGCTGGAGAAAAGTGGCGCGATTCTTCGGCGTGTTGCGTCGATGGGGCACCGATCGGAGTACGCGCGCAACTTTCCACCCACGCCGGTCCCGCCGGAACTCCTGCAGCACATCCAAACGCTGCGCGCTACGATTCTTTCGGCGCAGGGTCTGCCCCTTCCCGGCATTTTCCGGGAAATGCAAAAAAAAGAAGGGATCGCTACGTCTTACGTGATCGTGCTGTGGTCGAAGGACCGCGTCATTGGGGGCCTGGTTGTGGGGAGCCGGGCGCAGCGGGACTTTTCGCCCGCGGACATGAACCTGCTGATCGCGGTCGGGGCGCAGATTGCCAATGCCATCGAGCGGTCTTCGATGTATGAGGAGACGCGGCAAGCGTACGAGGATTTGCGAAGGACCCAGGAGCAGTTGCTTCACAGCGAGAAGCTGGCGGCAGTGGGACAACTCATCTCCGGGGTGGCCCACGAGTTGAATAATCCGCTCACGGCGATCCTTGGGTACAGTCAGTTGCTTACGACGTGCGGGCAGGCCGGGCCGCAAGCCATGGAGTATGCCGAGAAACTGTACAAGCAAGCGCAACGGACTCATCGAATTGTGCAGAATCTGCTGAGTTTTGCACGGCAACGCAAACCAGAGCGGGTTGCGGTGAATCTGAATCAGGTGGTCGAGGAAGCTCTGGCCCTTCGAGATTACGATCTGCGGATCAGCAATGTTCGTCTGCACCTGGATCTTGCGCCGCACCTCCCGGTGACGGCGGCCGACCCTCATCAGCTTCAACAGGTTTTCCTGAACGTCGTGAATAACGCCGTGGATGCCATTCTCGAGTATGCAAGAGAAGGCGACATCTGGGTGCGCACCGATGTCCAGGGTGACCGGCTTCTCGTGGAGTTTACCGACAGCGGGCCGGGCGTGAAGGATCCTTCGCGTGTATTCGACCCATTCTATACAACCAAGCCAGTGGGAAAGGGAACCGGGCTCGGCTTGAGCATTTGTTACGGAATCATCAGCGAACATGGGGGAAGCATTCGCGTGCGGAACTCGCCTCCGCTGGGGGCCACCTTCAGCATCGAGCTCCCTTGGCAGGCGCCGGAGAAGGGCGCGGAAACAAGTTCAGACGCGCGGATGATTTCTTCCTCTCAGGGAGGGCGAATCCTCCTGGTTGATGATGACGAGTCCGTGCTGGAAGCAGTAGGAGAGGTCCTGCGTGGCAGGGAGCACAGGGTTGAATTCGCACGCTCCGCCGAACAGGCGCAGGCGCTGCTTTCGCGAGCGGACTTTGAAGCGATCGTCGTCGATCTTCACCTTCTGGTGAACCGAAACGGCCTGAATCTGTGGGAGTGGCTGGCAACAACGAAGCCCTCGCAGGCGAGCCGGCTCATTTTGATGAGCGCTGGCGCCGAGACAGCGAGCGATGTTGAAACCTACAGTCGGAACGGCTGCCGCATCCTGCACAAGCCCTTCAAGGCGACAGAGATCATCACAGTTGTTGAGGACGGGTTACGACAGGTCCCCTCCGCCCCGATTGACAGTTGAGGCGAGGTCGACGGCGCGCGCTGCCTGCTCGCTGAGTCCTACCATCGCAGCTTCGAGCCTTGCTCCCAGCGTGCCTATCATCTGCGTCATCCGGTGCACGTGGCCCAGAGGAAAACCGCGGGCGATTAGGATAGCGCGAGTCATCTGATAACGGCACTCGAAATGCACAGCCAGCCAGAAGCGCTCGCTTTCCTGCTGCGCCACGACTGCGGGAGAGAGCGCAGCCAAGACTCTGGCAACACGCATCAGATTCCGAAAGTCTTCTTGTAAAGCGCGCAGGTACTCCAACGCTACCCGCCGACGCTCTGCGCGCACTCGCGATGCCAGCTTGCCCGACCCTCGAGAAGCGAGAAAATGGAAGTCGTCATCGGAGAACGACTGCCGAACTTGGGAAAAGTAAACTGCATGCCGGAGCAGAGGTTCCGCGCCGGTAGTTTGAACAGTCTCAGGAAACGTATCATCCGCCGGCCGGCGCAGAGACCAGTAGAGAATGATCAGCAGCCCTGCAACGAGAAGCACGAAACTCAGAAGGCCTAGAGTCACAGGTGAGGCACCTTTGTCCTCCAAAAGGCAAGAAGCTGCTCGTTGAGCATTCGCAAGCGAAGATTGATTGCCGGCGAAAGCTCCTGGTACAGTGAAGGTTCGACAAGCCGAGGCTGCTCAACCTTCTCGAGCGCGGGAGACCAAAAGGCTTTTGTCCAAATCGCAAGGCTCGTGATGTATACGGCTTCTATAAGCAGGTTCCAGTAAGAGTAGTACTCCTGGGGAATTTTCACGTCAACGGAATTGTTTATGACATAACTAGAGGAATAGATGCACAGACCAATGGCGATGAGACGATCTGTGGTCGTAATGGGAACCCTGTAGTAGCGCGAAAAGGCGAGCAATACGACGATAATGCTTGCAATCGCCAATTCGGTGGCCCGGTCGGCTTCAAGGACTGTAACTTTCCAGCGCCAACTGCTCACGTAGCAGGCATAAACAACGACAATCAGTGCAATAACTGCGAGGAGCCGAATGGCTAGCGCCCAGATTCCGCGATAGATGCCCAGCACTTTGCGGCAGAGTTCGGCAACTGCTGAAGCTCGTGCCGCCAAAACCAGACTTTGAGATAACCAAGCGACTTGAAATGATCTGAACGCCGTGAAGCCCCACCACCTATAGACCAGTGCGAGAATCATGCTCTGCGCGACGCCTAGCGCTATATATGCGGTGAAGAAAGGATAGGCGCGATGATTCCTCCGATGAAACAGGATAACGATTAGGACAATTTGGAGCGCCAGGGACGTTGTCCACAGCACATTTTGGATGGTCTCCGCCGGCGGCATGCTGAGGGCAGCCTAACACAGCGTAATTGCCCAGTAAATGAAACTTTCGTTTGCCCAGAGATTAGTGCTCGAGTAGAGGAAACGGAGGCCCAGACGGAGAGATTGAGCCTCCGGCGAAAGCGCGACCCTATGAGGCCAGACCTCCGGCGGTTTCTCTGGGAGGAGTGGGGGGCAACGGTGGGCCATCCAAGGTGAGCTTTCGCACGATTGTGCGAGGGGGCGTCGGAGGCAATGGAGGGCCATCCGCGGCCAGGAAATTGACGGCGGTTAATGGGGGAGTTGGTGGAAGGGGAGGGCCGTCCGCGCGGAGCCACTGTGCATCCGGGGCCGGCTGCCCAATTAAGTTATTGCCCGAGCCGATAACCGGGAGTAGCATGGCCAAGACAGCGAGAAACAGCGCACCGCACCAGAGTGTACGTTTCATCGAGTAAACCCTCCTGAGCGCTAGAATGCAGGAGGTCAAGCCTAGGAGTTTCGTCAGGTGGAAAACGTTCGTTTTTCAGAACAAAAACTCGAATGGAAATCCTGACTCAGCTCCAACAGAACCGCCGGATCGTTCTGGACTTCACTGCCACCACACTTTCGGCCATCCCGGGAATGTTCGCCCGGCTCACTTACTTGTCGTCTCTGAGGGATCTTTCCAGTGGCGCCTACGAACACGCGGGGCTGGAGGTGATTTACCCGAGGGAGGCCGTGAGGCAGGCGCTGGAACAATGCCACGAGGAATTGTTCAAACGGGTTCTGGAAGTGCCTTTGGAAGAGCAACTGGAGGATCTGCGCGCGTGTTTGGAGGCAATGGAGGGAGGGTTATCTTCCACGGTGGAACACTGGCGGCGGCTCGAGACCTATCGCATTTTGCCGCCGGAACACGCGCCCGACTACCTCAAGAAGCTTTTCTGTTCGAACCTTCAGGCTCTTCTGGCCATTCTGCAGAAAGAGTGTAATCAGCCTCGCCCATCCGGGTAACCACACCCACCACGCGTCCGACGACTTCGGCCTCGTCCGGCGTTCGCCACGACTCCGGTTTGCAACGGGATGTGGGATGGGGCTGCATGAGCAGGCATGCTCCGTCTTGATTGAACCAACCGCAGCGATAGCCATCGCGAACATCCACGAAGTACAGGGGACGATCGAATTCGGTGCGCCAACTGCCGGTTTCAATGCGCGTGGAGCTGGTGTCAATCAAAACCAGGCTGCCGGGCCGGAGCAAGGGTTCCATCCGGTGGTCTTCCATGCCGATGAATCCGTATCGGTAGTGGCCGTTGCCGTCGGCCAGAGCGCCTTCGAAACGTCCCCAGCGCTCAATCATGCGCGAGAGGAACTCCGTGCGGCGTGGATCGAACGCAGGGTCAAAGCGCAGCGGAACATGCAACGCAGTAGGGGGCGCAACAAGGTGTGTTTTCGGGGCAGGCAAAGAGGAGCCGTCGCCGAAGAACTCGTCGAGCGGCACGTCGTACCATCGGCACAGTTCGAGCGGGTTGAGGTGATAAATGGCTGCGAGCGAATAAACCTTATGGAGACCGGGAACGACGCCGTGGTTTTCAATATCCGCGAGCCGGCTGATATGAAGAACAAACTCCGGCCTGCCGCGGCGCGAGGCCAGTTCATAACTGGCGCGTTCGACGTCGCGGTAGGTCAGGCCAAGACGTTCACGAGCCTGGCGAAGGCGAAGACCCGGGACCATCTTCCCCCTCAAGGCGTGACCACAGCTAGCATTGCAGCATATACCAGAAGGCTAGGTTTGTTAAAGATTCGGAACAAAACGCGGACTCTCGTTCCAAAAGTGTCGAGCGGACAAGTCTCAGATCCGTGCGCCAACCTAGCAGTGTAACCTGAAAATCCGCCTAAGCGGCAATGGAAATCAACTCGAATGGGTAACCGGGCCCGTTCTGGATTACCGTTGACCCCGACCCGGTCGGGGTCACAAATAGCGAGGACGGCCGCTTAGGCCGACTGCCCGAAGTTCGAAAATACCGCGGCGTTCGGGCACAGCCGCCGAGGAGGCATGCGACGGAAACTTCCCCAATCGGGATCCGATGCCCAACAGGTCATCACCAGAACTCGGGTTCCTTGACTCGAGGAAACGCCCGTGGAAGCATACATCTCGAGCGTGACCGCGAAGCGGTCAACGAAGCAATCGTCGCCGGGCTTTTGCAGGCGTTTCCGTATGAGTGAAGAAACCCTCGTCAAAGATGTGATGAGTTCCCCCGTGATTACGATTTCAGCGCAATCCGAACTGCTGGACGTGGCCTTGCTCATGCGACAGTCCGGCATCCGGCACGTGCTCGTAATGGAAGGCGAACGGCTGGTGGGTGTACTGACGGATCGAGACATGCAGCGCTGCGCGCCATCCCGGCTGGTGCCGATCACGCAGGAGGAGTACAACGCCGTGTTCGAAAACACGAGCGTCGAGCGCGTGATGACGCGCGATCCGCGGACCATCCAGCCACAGGCGAAATTGCTCGACGCCATTGCCGCGTTTCAGGAGATGCGCCATGGCTGCCTGCCGGTTGTCGACGCCGGCCGCGTGGTCGGGATTCTGACGCGGTGGGATCTGCTCGAAGCGTTTCGCCAGACGTTGTTGGGTCTCCCGATCTCTCGCCCCGCATCCCTGCAGCGCTGATTCCAGCCCCTGACCTCGCGATGCAAGTGATTCCGGGGGAATCTGTTATTCTCAAACTCATGAAGGTTACTTGGCCAAAATGGCATGCGCTGGCCCTTGGTTTTGCTTCTCTGCTCGCGTGCTGGTTATTCGGCAACCCTTCCGCAGCGGCACAGCAAGCGCCGAACGCGGGAACGAGTTCATCCCGGAACGGGGCGAACGAAGAGTTCCTGCAGGCCGCGGACGAGGTCTTGCAGCAGGTAAGTGAGATCACACACCTTGCTCTGCGCACGCCATTAAAGAAAACACTGCGATCGCGCGAAGAAATCCGCGCCTACGTGTTGCGCGAGATGCAGGAAGACAAGACTGCCCAGGAGCGGTATGCGGCGGAGCAGACGGTGAAGGCCTTCGGCCTTGTACCCAAAGATTTTCACATGGAGTCCTTCATCGTGGAGCTTCTCACCGAGCAGGTCGCGGGCTTGTACGACCCCAAGGGCCACGAGTTCTATATCGCCGACTGGATCCCCATAGGCGACCAGCGCATGGTGATGGCGCACGAGCTGACACACGCCCTGGAGGACCAGCATTTTCAGATCGAAAAGTGGGTGAAGGCGGCTCGGCCGAACGATGACGCGGAACTCGCGCGCGAGGCCGTGCTCGAAGGCAGCGCTACAGCGGCGATGATCGACTATCTCTTGAAGGATACCGGCAGAAGCCTGCGGGACCTGCCCGACTTCGACCCGGAAATGCTCATCGGCGATTTGGGAAATACGCCTGCCATGGCCAAGGCGCCGCAATTCCTAAAGGACGCTCTACTATTTCCCTATTTTACAGGGATGCGCTTCACGAAAAATGCGCTGGGGCAAGCCGGATGGGACGGCTTACCCGCTTTGTTCACGAAGCCTCCTGTTTCCACGCAGCAGATCATGCACCCGGAGCTGTTTCGCACGGGGAAAGCTCCGGCGGCTGTGGAATTACCCGTCAGCGAAAAGCTGCTCCGGGGTTCGTGGAAACGGCTGGATGAGAATGCGCTTGGGGAATTTGGCTGGAAGGAAGTGCTACAGCAATTCCTTGGGAAAGACCGGGCCGCGCCGCTGGCAGCCGAGTGGGCGGGCGACCGCTACGCGCTTTTCGAGGACACGAGCACAAAAAAACTGCTGCTTGTTTATCGCCTGCGGCTGAGCAGCGCGGAGGCCGCCGCACGATTTTTCGGGCAATATTCAGAGGCGCTCGAGAAGAAACACGACGCGCGAAGGAATCTGTTCCGCCGGCCGAATTTCTTCTCGTTCGATGCGCCGGACGCTGGTGGAGTTTTCCTGCACTGCGTCAACGAAGATTGTCTCGTGTTGGAAGGAGGTAACCGCGCTGTGTTCGACGCGATCAACAAAGAAATCGGGTGGATTTCGGCCCCGGTCCCGCCGGAGAAGCCGCAAAAGGGTCCCGAGAAAATTGCCAGGATGCCGTTGGCTCCACATCCCAGGTGCAACGACTCCGCCGCTTTTGCGCGGCCCTGACCGAGGCCAGGTCTAATCGCTAGTGCCGTTCCAACTCGCCTCAGGCGAGCCAAAT
>QHYP01000138.1 GCA_003224195.1 Acidobacteriota bacterium
GAAGCTCCGGCCGTTCAGCGGCAACTCCTCGATCTGCTGCGTCCCGATCACGTTGGAGACCTCGCCGGAACGCGTTTCCACTGCAATCGCCTCGCTCAGCACCGTAACCGATTCGGTGGCAACGCCAACCTCCAGAACAATCGGCACGACCTTCTCGTCGGCCACGTGGAGGTCGATTCCTTTCTTCTGACTGGTCTTGAATCCGGCAACTTTCACGCTTAGGGTGTACGTACCGGGGTCAAGATTGGACATCGTGTAGAACCCGGAATCGCTGGTCGTCACGGTCCTTTTTGAGCCGGTCTGCTCGTGGGTGATCGTGACCTCAGCGTTAGGTATTACGGCCCCCGAGGAATCGCTAACCGTTCCGCTGATGGTGCCTTGGGTCCGTTGGGCGTGCAGAGTCCCCGCCAAACCGAAAAACAAGCAGACTCCAAGCACAGTGCCTAGTATCTTATGTCGCATTGGCAACCCCCGCCGAAATGGTTCTGTGGAGGTGGACTCCCACCACATGAACAAAGTATGGCTAGCGTTTACTCCAGGAATGTGCGTTTGTCAACAGAAAAATCGTTATTGCAGAGCTGCCGCGCGTCCGTAAGGGCTGTGGAAAATCAAGAGGGCGCCCGTGGGCCACTTACCGACACGGCGCGAGCCAAAACATGGGCCGTGCCCACGGGCCGATCAGCAAAAATGGTCAACGGGAGCCGACTTCCCCGCTCGCCACACGTGCGATCGGTGCGTCCGTCCTGGTGGTACTGGTCCTCTTTTGGCGCTACTGCGCGAAGATACTGACAGTCGGCGCCGTGTTGGTCGTACTAACGTCAATCAGAACGAATTTCGTCGGCGAAACTAAGTAGCCAACGATCGTGGTGCCGAAGGCCGTGCGCCCGTTGGAAGACACGGAATAGCTGAACGACTGCGTTTGTCCGGCGGTCAGCGTGCCATTGCTTGAGCTATTATCCGTTGTCACGTTCACGGTGCCAACGCCGTTGGCCGTGGCCATGCCCGAGGAGACGCTCGAGGCCGTCACGGTTGCCGGGGCGGTGCCGACGAAGTAGTTGCCGAAGATGGAGCCAGCATTCAGCGGCCCGGCGGATTGGGCCTCGAAAGTGCCGAGGCTCGCGTCGGAGCTTGACTCCAGGGCAAACCCTTTGTTGGTATCCACGAGATAGAGGATGGAGAGCACGGGCGAGGGGCTTGTTACGGGCGGAGTACCCTTTGTGACCGTGCTGGCGACGCGCCCGTTCGCGCTGACCGAATAAGTGATGCCAGTAACGCTCGCGTTCGCGTTGATCGTGCCGCCGTCATTTTCGTCTTGTGCCACGCTGATGGAAGTACTGGCAGATGTAAACGTTGCCACGCCGACCGTGACTTTAGCGGACGTGGTTGCGCCGGTGGCAATCCCCGCCTCTTCAAAGACCGCGTTGCCGCTCAGGGAACTGCTTGTGAACGACGTCGAGGTCTGCGAAAGCACTTCGCCGCTTTTCAGTCCAGCAGTAACTTCGGCGTCCGTCGTCTCGAGGAGCAAGGTCTTTGCGGAAGCAACGTAGAAGACGAAGTTAGTGGTCGCCCCTCCAGCGGTCAAGGTGCCCGTCGCGCGCCCATTCGTGTCGGGTGCCGTGTAAGTGCCCGTGAACGCCTGGCTGTTGGTCACTGTGCCGGAGTCATTTACATCTTCGAGGCCATTCTTGAGGTTCCCGGCTCCGTCGGCGTCGAAACGCCCCGCTTCCGCGATACGTTTCCCTGAAGAGTCCTGCCCGGAGAAGCCGAAGGCGTACGCGCCGGTGATCTTGCTCTGCGAAAATGCAGTCGAGTCCTGCAAGAGCATGACACCAGAGACGCGCGTGCCGGCGGCGCCCGTGGTGTCGTCGAATTCGATAAGGCTTGCCGTTGTGGCCACGCCGGAAGAATTAAAACCGCCGAGCGCGATCGCATATTTCGTCGTGCCGACTGAGTTCGTGATGCTGAGGGTGCCGCGGTTGTCCGCACCAATGCTATAGGTCCCGGTGATTGAGACATTGAGCTGCGGACACGCTAGGCAAATTGGGCTCGTAGCCGGACCGTTGATATCCTCAACGCCCCCGGTGATGGCACCTTTGCCATCGGCCGTGAGGCTTCCGCTGATTGCGACCTGCTTCCCGCTGGCGTCGTCAAAGCCGTTAAACAAAAAAGCGTACTGCCCGCTTAGCTTTGAGGTGTAAGCGGAGGTGGAGGTGACGATGATGGTGGAACTGCCGGATTTAGTCGTATCTGTCACCGATTTTGCGGTAATAGTCACCGTCGTCATAGCGGGCAACAAGCTGCTCGGCGCATTATAAGTGACCGCGCTGGGCGTCGCGTCGGTCAGTGTGCCACAGCCGGGCGAACACGGTGACACTGACACCGGGGGGTTACCCTGCGTAACTTGCGTTAGTGACCAGGTAACTTGTTTACTGGATGTGTTTCCCACCGTGGAGGAGAACTGCAACGCGGTATTCACCTGTGCGCTGGGTGAGCCGGGAGAGACCGCGACCGTGATGGCAGGAACGGTGATGGTTGCTGTACCCGTCTGCTTCGTGTCCGCAACGGAAGTCGCGGTGAGAGTCACGGTCAACGTGCTCGCGGGCGGGCCTGGCGGCGTGTAAATCACGGAGGTCGGCGAGTTGCCGCTGAGCGTGCCGCAGCTAGAGACCGAGCAGCTCACGCTCCAGGTGACGCCCCCCGAGCCATTCGTCACAGTCGCCGTGAACGTCTGCGGCGTGCCGTCTTCCAGGACTATGGCCGTGGCGGGCGTGACCAAGACTGTGACGGGCAGGCGCTCTCCGCCGCCACAACCCGATACCACAAAAACGCATAGAAGTCCGGTCAAAGACAGAATGGACAGAAGGCGCGCTTTGGTCCGCTCCATAATTCCTCCTGAACGCATCAACAAGTGGCAGGTTTCGGAATCCCTGTTTTCGTCTCCAAAGTGCGCGGAACATACATCTGGCCGCGAATGATGTCAACGGGAAAATCGTTATTCTAGAGAAGCCCTGTTGGCGGACGACAGGTTCGGTCCTACCCTGCTAAAGCGTGCCTGGAAGAAGCCTCCAACGGATTACGGATTGGATTGAATTTGGATTGGGCGACCGGGAACCACAACGTCTTCGCGTTGTGACCTGGGGGCCCCTTCCGGCTGGCGTTTTTGCTCAGCCGGCTTCAGTAGCTCAATCCATCCCGGTACGTCATCTTTGCGGACTTGAAGGTCAGGAACATCCGCTGGTTGACCACAGGCGTAAAGAAGTCGAAACGGATCTCTTTGTCTTGAGGCCCGAAGACCGGCTGACCGTTCACGACCCGGGGGAAAATGAACTTGGCGCCGGTGCCGTCCGCGCTCGGGGGAAAATACTCGCGTAGCTCCACTCGTCCAAGCCGCTGGCTGATCAGATACACCCGTTGCTTGAGCAAATCTGCCGTTGCCATTTGGAAGAACGTGCGCAGTTCGCGCTCGGCATTCGGGTCGTTCGTGGCGTAGTCAACCGCGACAATCACGCGATCCGCTACGTCGAGATCTAACGCGCGCTTGAAGCGCGTATCGAATTCCTGCCGCTGCTCCGGCGCCATCTGATCGTAGTTGTTCATCAACTGCGCCATGCGCACGTACGCCTCGCGCACCGGGCGCCCCGAAAAGAAACGCACGGTAAAGCGGTAGTACAGCTCCTTCTCCCCCGCCGCGCCCGAGTTTATGCCACCAGCAATCTGGTTGAATGTCTGGTTCTGCGACCACGGCGAATCGCTGAGCATGCGCAGCACCTCCTCGCGCTTCCACTTGTCAAATGGCTGCTCCCAAAAATCCTTGGCGAGGAGCAAGGAAGCGGAGGAGAGGAGAACGAACAACAGCATCACCCTGCGAAGAGCCATTGGAAAACTCCTGCGGAACGATTCGCCCATCGTATGCCCAGCGGGGTCGCGAAGCAAGATGCGTGTGCCCTGGGTCGCTTGGGCGCGCCCTTAGCAGCTCCGAGGCCTGTCAACGACCGGACGTTCCCCCGTGCCGGTCTCAAATTGACTTGCCGGGAACGCTCCGTTACGATGGGTGCCTCTGTTCCTACGCATGGTTTCCCGAGGGCGCCTGCCTATAGTGGCGAATTTACGTTCCATACTGCTGCCCCTGCTGGTAGTCGTAGCTTACCCATGTTATGCGCAAGCACCGGCCACAACCGCGGCACAACTCGACCGCGCCGCCCGCTTCGTGGACGCCGGCGATTGGCAGAAGGCCGAACAGACGCTGCGAGCGGTGCTCCGCGCAGACCCGAACCAAGCGGACGCGCTCAACCTGCTCGGCATCGTCGCAGGAAAGCAGGGGCGGACCGACGAAGCGGAAGCGCTTTTTCGCAAGGCGATGGTATCGAATCCCTCGCTCGCGGCCGCCTGGGCCAATCTCGCACAGCTTTACAAGCAGCGTGGCGACGTCGAGCGCGCCCTGCAAACACTCGAAGAGGGCCTGGGCCATGCGCCGCACGACCCGCGCTTGCTTTCCGAGACGGCCATGCAGCTGGCCGAGCGTAGTCAGTTCAGCGAGGCCGTGCGCCGGCTCGAGGCGGTTCCGCCCGCGGCGCGCACGAGCGATTACTGGGAGCTGCTGGGGCAGCTTTACCTGTCCGCCGGTGATTTCACGCAAGCCGAAGAAAATCTGCGCCGTGCGCTCCAAGGCAAACCGGATTCGGTGACGGCGCTGCGCCAGTTGGCTGGCATCGCATTGAAGCAGGGCGATCCCGCGCGGGCGTGGCAGTATCTCTCCCGCGCTCTCCGCCTCGCGCCGAACTCGCCCGAGTTGCTCTACGAGTACGCGCAAGTCTGCCTGCAGGACAAGCTCTCGAGCGAGGCTGTGCTTGCCATGCGCAAGGCCGTGCTCATGGAGCCGGATCGGCCGGAGTTCAGTTTCTTCCTGGGAAACGCGCTGCTCGAGACCCCCGATTTCCACGAGGCGCTACCCTACTTCCGGCGCTACGCCGAGTTGCGTCCAAACGATACGCAAGGTCACCTTTCGCTCGGCTGGGCGCTCTTCCTCGAAAAGAACTTTCCCGAAGCGCGGCAGCAGCTGGAAGAGACGCTCCGACTCGACCCGAAACAAGCTGACGCCTGGTACCACCTCGGTATGATTGCCTACGAAACGAACGACGACGCGAAAGCGCTCGAACTCTTGACGCGCGCGCTGGAACTGGCACCCGGGCACGCGCGTGCACATTGGGGCTTGGGCATGGTGCATTCGCGCGAGGGCCGCTACGAAAAGGCCCGCGACGAGTTCGAGGCGGCCTCCCGGCTCGATCCCGACGAACCGAAAGTCCACTACCAGTTGAGCCAGCTTTACGCCCGGCTCGGCGATGCCGAGCGCGCTCGCAGCGAGCTTCAGCTCTATCAGGAGGCACAAAAGAAGTCCGACGAGCGCATCAAGCTCAGCCAGAAGCTCCCTTCGATGGGGGAAAACGGACACCCGAGGCCTTGAGATGAGATTGTTGCTCGGCTTGCTCATCCCGGTATTACTTTTCTGCGTTGCGGTCCCGACCTTCCTCACGATCCTTGAAGCAGCGACGCGCGTGCACTTCGTGGACATCACGGACACCGCCGGCGTGCGCTTCAAGCACGTTTCGGCGCCCGAGAAGAAATACATTGTCGAGTCCATGAGCGGCGGCGTCGCGCTCTTCGACTATGACAACGACGGCTGCCTGGACATCTACTTCACGAACGCCCTCACCGTCGAAACGGCTTCCGATCCGAAAAGCTCGCGGAGCGCGCTCTACCACAATAATTGCGACGGCACCTTCACCGACGTGACCGACCACGCCGGCGTAGGATACGCGGGCTGGGCCATGGGCGTTCTGGCCGCCGACTTCGATGGCGACGGGTGGGAAGATCTGTACGTTACCTGTCTCGGCCATAACCACCTTTACCACAACAACGGCAACGGTACGTTTACCGATATTACGGACAAGGCCGGTGTGGACGACCCGCGCTGGTCCACGGGCGCGGCACTCGGTGATTTCGATAACGACGGCGCGCCCGACCTGTTCGTCGCCAACTACGTCGATTTCAAACTCAGCGACCTCCCGAAGTTCGGCAAAGGAAAATTTTGCGAATACCGTGGCGTGCCCGTGCAGTGCGGGCCCCGCGGCCTACCTGGTGCCGGCGACAGCCTCTTCCGCAACAACGGCGATGGCACCTTCACGAATGTCACGCAAAAGGCGGGCGTCGGCGACCCGGACGGCCGCTACGGCCTGGGCGTGGTTTGGACCGACGTGGATGGCGACGGCTGGCAGGACCTCTACGTTGCCAACGATAGCGGCCCGAACTTTCTCTACCACAACAAGCACAACGGCACGTTTGAGGAAATCGGCTACCTGGCGGGCACCGCGGTCGGAGAAGACGGCAGCGAACAGGGTTCGATGGGAGTCGCTGTTGGTGACTACCTCCACACCGGGCGCCTGGCGTTCTTCGTTAGCAACTTCGTGGATGAGTACGACACACTCTATCGCCACGACAAGCCACTGTTTTTTACTGACGTCTCGTTTTCTTCGGGAATTGCGAAAGTAAGGGGACCCTGGGTGGGCTGGGGGACTGCCTTTTTCGACTACGACAACGACGGCTGGCCTGACCTGATGGTCGTGAATGGCCACGTCTACCCGCAAGTGGACAACATCGACGTTGGGTCTAAGTACGCGCAGCGGATCCTGCTTTTCCACAACAACGGTGACGGAACTTTCACGGAAGTGGCGGCGCAGACCGGCGAGGCTCTCATGGTGCCCCGCGTCAGCCGCGGCGCCGCCTTCGGCGATCTCTTCAACAACGGCCACATCGACGTCGTCATCAATAATCTCGACGGCAAGCCCACAGTCCTGCGCAACGACGGCGGCGACCACAACGACTGGATCACAATCAAGATGGTTGGCATGGGGAAAAATCCCGATGCGCTGGGGGCACGCGTGAAGGTGGTGTCCGGCGATCTGGTTCAATGGGACGAGGTTCGGAGCGGCGGCAGCTATCTCTCCTCGAGTGATCTGCGCCTGCACTTCGGCTTGGCGCGACGGACACGCGTCGACCTGATCGAGGTCCACTGGCCCGACGGCAAGGTGGAAACCGTCAAGGACGTACCAGCTAACAACTTCCTCACCGTTCAGTACGGCAAGGGCCTGGTGAAAATTACTCCCCCCGAAGGGAGGTCTTAACGATTTTTAGTCTGTTACAGGCACCCTCTGTAAGTTTAAGGAGGGAAACACGCCCCAGCGCAGCAGGGGGAACTGGGGCTTTCCCACAGACCAATATAATAAGATGAGGTCCGGCGAGGATGCTGGAACATCATCGAAGGGCGCAAAGAATATCCTAAGCGAGATCTCCGTTGAGCCGATGCTGGTGGTTCGAGAATCAACCGGCAATGCCTCGCGAAGTTCAAACTGATGTCTGAGCGATTGGCATTTCTGGGCCTCTGGCGTTGAACGGGAGAGGCCATTTCTAGGTCCATTCATGGTCCGATAATTGTTCCTTAGCGTTCCGAAGCGCGACTTTGGTAGCCATCCGTGCCGCGTAGTTTCAAGCAGCCACCAAAAGATAATGCGCTGTCACGCCAGAGGTCGAGCTATTGATCACAGCAATTTGGGAACAAACAATCCCGAATACTGCACAAAACGATGATGCGTGCTTGCGTCAGGGCATACGTATGCTTCCAAAATCTACGTATGGGAACGTCACTCCGAGATTGGGAATGAAAGGAAGGCTAAGGGGAGCAGTCCGAGTCTGCGGGTTCCGGTGGCGTCAAGCCGATGCGAAGTTCAACCGGCGCGTCCGGCGTAGCGATCCAGGCGATAATTCCGTGATGCGTCACGAGAGTGTCGCGATGCTGGAGGGCCTCGGTGGCCTGCTCGTACATCTTGAGGTCCCAATTGCGCCTCCTGCCAAGTCCCAACAAGGTGCGCCGGACATTCGCATCACTGCCGAATAGCACCCACGCCACTGCAAAAAGAGAAACTGCGCTAACCCGGCGGTCAGAGCCTTGCGCAATGCTGAAGCCGGAGATGGCGGGGGGCAACCCGGAACGGCCATTGGCGTCGCGGATCAGGTCAAGCATCTCGCAACAGCGGTGGCCGAGCCCACAATTCCACAGCAGCCGTCCCACGTCCGGCTCGGTGAGGCAACGCGCCCCAAAGTACACCTCGCGCACTTCCCTGTCAGGCTGGAAACCAAACATAACCGGACGCGATCTGCACTGGGGCAGAGGCTGCCCTTCCGCAAACAGATCCGGAAAAACCCGTTCAAGATCGCAGGAGCACGGAATCTCGGCGTAGATTTTGTAGCGATCTCCTCCCGGTCCGTGTGCGCCACCGAACCAGGCGCCATAGTCCAGGCGTCGGCCGCGCTGCATCTCTATAAATGCGCACTCCACCGCCGGAGAGGCCTCGCGGCCCCTGAGAGTTTTGTAGACCTCAAAGGCGCGACCGATACGCCGGGGTTCGCGCTCTTCTGGACCGGCGACTTCAGCGGTGTAGCGGACATCGTTTGCTCCCAGCGAGGAAAACGTGATCTCCACCGGAAAACCATCTCCGTTCAGACCGCTGAACGCCCAGGCCACTTCCGGCCAGCGCGATGACCGCACGCCGCTCAGGCAAACCTCCAGAGCTGCGTGTGCGCGCTGCGCTGCATCGGGAGCGCACCGTGAGAGCGCGTCCAAGGTATGATCTAACGCGGCGCCGAAATGGGCCTGGTTTGTCATGGAGAGTCTGAGACGGCGATGAGCGTATCCGACGTCTCGATGAAAGCTCCCTGTTTCATGTGGTTGTTCGTACCCACGAAGGTCAGGCGATAGCGATACGTGGTCTTCGTTGGATCCATCAGCGCAATGCGGAGATGTACCGGATTCTGCGCGTTGCCCTGCAACACCAGACGCTCTTGCCGCTGATATGCGTTCTTGGGGTCGTCGTACTGAACATCAATGAAGACCTCCCGTGTGGTCGCCGGGTTCAACATGGGAACAAAGTCGATCTCAATCGCGCGATCGAAGGGATCGTTGACCGGCAACGCCGTGGCCCGAGTAGTTACCGGGTCAGCCCGCTTCACCGATCCATCTTTCAGATGGTGCGTGAGCTGGTAGGTATAGGTCCGCGCTTGCGGATCATCCAGGCGCACCCTCCAAAACTGAGGCGGTGATCCCGGTGTGACATTAAGTGTTCGCCGTACCACCTGACCTCCCGGATCGGTATGCAGCAGCTCCACATCGATGGAGTCCATTACGCCAGGATCCATCTGATGCGGGAACACCTGCACTTCCAGGAACCCGATCTGGTCATACGGATTGAGGAACAGATTGCGATCTTCGGTCTTGCGCGGCGGGAGTTGATAGGAAAATGCACGTCCGTCCCATCCCGATTCGGGATCGAAATGGTATTCGCTCGCGTAGGCGTAACTCGTGTCATGGTGGGCATTCATGAACACCGCGAACTTGAACTCCTTGGGCCGTGAGGGATCAAAGATCGCGTCCCCGTGCTTGTTATTCACGGCATCCTGAGGATCGCCATAATCGAGCGAAACGTGGGCAGACTGCAAGCCGATCTTCTGGAAATTGATGGGCGCCTGGACGGTCACTGCAAACTCCCGGAAGAACGGATCGTCCAAATCCACTTCCACGAAGTGCTTTTCGTTCTCGTTCAAATCTCCGAGCATGAGCCCGAAGAACCCCTGTGGCGCGTAGGTACGCTGCGTGGCGTCAGAGCGGTGATACTCAAACACCATTGTCTTTTGCTCTTCCTGATGAACGAATCTCAACTTGAACGCCACCGCGGGCGAACCTGCAATTTGGTCATCACCGCCGGCCTTGGGCTGGTCCGGTTTGGCGGGTGTCGTCGTAGGAGGCTTCGCTCCATCATCCGCTTTGGGGGTTGTCGTCGTAGGAGGCTTCACTCCGTCATCCGGTTTCGGGGTTGTCGTCGTAGGAGGCTTCGCCGGATCCGGGGGGCGGCTGATGCGCGCGGTAATCGTAGACTTTGGCGTGCCCGGACCGGTAAAACCCTTGATATGGACGACGCGATCAGGATTATCGGCTGTCCCGCCAGGTGTGCTCCGGCGATGCGCGTCATGAGCCTCCTGGTCGCCAGTGAACCCAGTGCCAACGATCCTTTTTTCGGCGTGGTCTCCGATGATCCCCATGGCCACCTGCAAACGGCGGTTGGAGAGAGCCAGGTTATATTGCTGGTGTGCGGTATCTTCGTGGCCTTCCCAGCTTGCGTGGGCGTCCAATTCGACAACCTTGTGGTCGTCGGGAAGGGA
>QHYP01000139.1:0-4274 GCA_003224195.1 Acidobacteriota bacterium
TCTTTTCGCCTGTCGGCGAGCTAAATAATGGAACCACGCCAAGAAGATTGGCGAGCAAAACGAAGATCGAAATCGTCCCTGTAAAAGCAATAAACCGCCGTCCGCCGTGTTCAACGTTTTCGTCCAGCAGGTCGCGGATGCCGAAGCTCAACGGATTCGTCAGCAGCATCTCCGCCACCTGCTGGGCACCGCCGGGCCGATCGACAGAAAGCCTCGAGCGCAGGAAAAGAGCCAACATCGTGCCGAGGAGCAACGCGACCAGCGACATCACCACGTGTTCGGGAATTGGAGCCTCGGCATGCCTCGGCGCAACGTGGAGCATGGAAAGGAGNNNTTCACAAGATGGGTGAGCCAGCTTACGTGTTGTTCCACTCGCTACTCCGCAGGACGCAAGATCTCATACACGCTTGCGGTTATAGTCGCAGCCCCTAACGCACACAGTCCAACTAACATGCTCAAAAGCGGAACTTTGAAAACAGCAAAAATAACATACACGGCGAGGGCAATCAACCCGTAGCGGAACACCATCCGCAGGTATGTACCGGCGGGAACGCGAGGCTTCGGGCTAGCTTCCTGCGCCGTCGCACCACGAACGAGGGTGTCAAGTCCTTGCTTCAGCCAGCGAAAATTCAACCAGCTCAGTGCCGCGCCAATTGCCAGCCCGGCTGCCCAGTGCCATTCCCGCAGCAATCCTGCCGCGATTCCGGCAGCGAATCCGACCAGAAGCGTCAGCGAAGCGATGCGCTTCTCCGTCCGTTCGTAGAGAGCGGTCTCAACTCTTTGCTGAACCATCCCCGCTTCCCGGCAAGCGCCGCACAATCTCCCTTACGCCCGCAAAAAAGCCCAGTCCTCCCAATATCACCAGCAGAAACGGCTTCGTGTGAAACCAGCGGTCCAGAAAATAACCAGCTAACCCGCCTACGGCCACCGCCGAAACAAGCACAAAGGGAAGCTCCATTGCAACGGCGAACAACTGAGAAGCGGGCTTCAACTGACGCTTTTCTGGCGTCTGCAGTTCAGTGTCGGGCGGTTTATCGTCCAAGGCCAAAGGCGTAGCGCGCGAGCTGCGCGAAGGGTTCAGGATACAGCCCCGCGGCGAGGGACACAAATACGGCCGCCGTGAGCGCCACGGCCTGCCCCGCGCTGACCACCGGACGCGGCGCTTCACCCGGTTGCTTCATCCGTTGCTTCATCCAGGCGTGCACGACGATGCGGAAATAATAGTAGAGCGCGGGCACGATATACAAAGCGCCGAAAACAGCCAGGACCGGATGCTTTGTTTCGATTAGCGCCAGGAAGATGAAATATTTGCCCATGAAGCCCGCCGTCGGCGGAATCCCCGCGAGCGAGAGCATGAAGATCAGCAGGAGCAGCGCAGCTCCTGGACTGCGCTGGTAAAGCCCATTCAGATCTTCGAGTTCGTCGCCGATCAGACCCTGGCGCCGGAGCAGGATGATCACGGCAAACGCTCCCGTGGTCATGAACGCGTAGACAAACAGATAGTACGCAATTCCCTCATAGCCCGTATCATTTGCGGCCACCAATCCGAGAAGGATATAGCCGACGTGGGCGATGGAAGAGTAAGCGAGCAGGCGCTTCACGTTCGTCTGCGTGATCGCGGCAAAGTTTCCCCACGTCAGAGAAGCGACGGCCACACCGGCGACCAAGTACACCCAGTAGTCATGCAGACGAGGATCGCCAAACATCGCCGTGAAAACCCTGAGAAGCAGCGCGAAGCTGGCCGTCTTCGAAGCCACACTGACATAGGCGGTGATCGGCGTGGGCGCGCCCTCATACACATCCGGCGCCCACTGGTGAAACGGCACGGCCGCGACCTTGAAGAACAGTCCCGCCGCAACCGTCACGAATGCCACCATCGGCAGGATCTGGAAAATGTACGGATGGAAAGTAGCCCCTAGTTGGCTCTCGACGATCTGCCGCGCTCGCTCTGCCAACGGCCCAGTCTGGCGACTGCGAGCTATTAGCTGCGCTGCTTGCTCCGTCATGTCCAAGCGCGCCGCCAGAGCGTACCCAATCTGCCCAATGTTTGTGGAGCTACCGCTCCTCGGCAGCCAGCTCATGCCGTAGAGCAGCGAAAACCCATACGCCAGGATTCCCGAACTGAACGCGCCGAGGAGTACGTACTTCAGCGCCGCTTCATTCGAGCGCCGTTCGCGCCGTAGAAAGCCCGTGAGCACGTAGAAGCTCAGCGCCATCGTCTCAAGCCCGAGGAACAGCACGACGAGATCGATCCCCGAGGCCATGAACATCATCCCGGCGCAGGCCAGCAACATCAAAGCGTAGTATTCGCCGTGGTCCTCGCGCTCGATGGCCATGTAGCGCACGGAGAGCAAAATCGTGAGCGCTGTCGCCGCCAGAAAGATCGCGGCAAAGAAAAGAAAGAAGGGATCAACTACGATCGAATTTTGAAATCCAAGCAGGATTCCCCGGGATGCCACCTTCGCGTGCAATTGCCACACGGTGACGCCGCTGGCGACGGTTCCCGTCAGCGCCAAAGCCGGGTTGAACCATCTCGATCGCGCATCAGCCCAAAAATCGATCAGCAGGATGCCGAGCGCAAACATGCTCAGCTCGATTTGCGGCGCGATCAGCCCGCCGTCCCCGCCCATGTAGGCGCGGACAGCGTGGATCATCCGAATGAGCGTATCGGCCATTCCTCTTGCCTATTTCTTCTGCGCAGGCGCAGGCATCATCTCCCGTGCGGGACTCGGATTTGCAGGTTGAGCCGCGGGCTCCGCCGCGAGCTTCACTTCCCCGGCCTTTCCTGACACGGCCGGCAGCTTCGCCTGTTCGGCCGCGTAGGCGCCGGGATTCACCTGCCGCACGATCTGTTCCACCGGTTTCTCGAGGTACGCGAAAAACGGCTTCGGATAGACGCCGATCCAAAACGCCAGCGCGACGAGCGGCACAAGCGTGACATATTCGCGCAGGTTCAAATCCGGCAGGGTCTTGTTCGCCTCATGCGTCACCGAGCCGAACATGACCCGCTGGTAGAGCCATAGCAGATATGCGGCGCCCAGCACGACGCCGAGCGTGCCCCACGCCGCCCAGGCTTTGTTCACTTCAAACGTGCCCTGCAGAATCGTGAACTCCCCGATGAATCCATTCAGCAGCGGCATCCCCAGCGAGCTGAGGCTGATGATGAGATAGACCGCCGCGAAATTCGGCATCGGCGTGGCCAGGCCGCCGAATTCCGAAATCAGGCGCGTGTGCCGGCGCTCGTAGAGAATCCCCACGATCAGGAAGAGCGCGCCGGTGGAAATGCCGTGATTGATCTGCTGCAGCACGCTCCCCGCGAGCCCGTGCGGCGTGAGCGCAAAAATGCCCATCGTACAAAAGCCCAAGTGGCTGACCGAGCTGTAAGCGATCAGCCGCTTCATGTCCTTCTGCATCATGCAGACCAGGGCGCCATAAACAATGGCGATCAGCGACGCGTAAATCACGATGTGGATGATCTTCGTCCGCATCGCGGGATCGGCGGGCAGCAGCGGCAGCGAGAAGCGGACGAATCCGTACGTTCCCATCTTCAGCAGGACGCCCGCAAGGATGACGGAGCCCGCCGTAGGCGCTTCGGTGTGCGCGTCGGGCAGCCAGGTGTGGAAGGGGAACATGGGCACCTTGATGGCGAACGCGAAGAAGAAGCCCCAAAAGAGCCAGACCTTCAGACCGTCTGGAAAATGCTGCGCCGCCGTGAGCAGCGTCGGCACGTCAAACGACTTGAGCCCGGCCTGGAAATAGATGGCCAGGATCCCCAGCAGCATCAGCACCGAGCCCGCAAGCGTGTACAGGAAAAACTTGATTGCGGCATACAGCCGATTCTCGCTCCCCCACACGCCGATGAGAAAATACATGGGCACGAGCATCACTTCCCAGAACACATAGAACAGGAAGAAATCCAGCGACACGAAGACGCCAATCATGCCCGTCTGCAGCAGCAGAAAGAGGATGTAATATTCCTTCTTGCGGAGTTGGATCGAGCTCCACGAAGAGAGGATGGAAATCGCGCCGAGCAGCGTGGTCAGCATCACCAGGAGGAAGCTGATCCCGTCAATCCCCAGGTGATAGCGCGCTCCGATGGTGGGAATCCAGTCGAGGTTTTCTTGAAACTGATATCCCCCCAAGTGAATGTCAAAATAGCGCACGAGCGGCAGCGACACAAGGAATCCCAAGATCCCAAAAACGTTGCCGATTACGCGGTGCGCGCTGTCCCATTCCCGCGGCACGAAGAGCAGCAGGATCGAGCCCGCAAGCGG
>QHYP01000139.1:4310-9439 GCA_003224195.1 Acidobacteriota bacterium
AAGCTGCATCAAGTGATGACCGTAATAGCCAAGCAGAATAATCACACCCAGCACGATGAGCAGCGCGTAACTCGAAAACAGCCCCGTTTGCAGCATCCGCACGGGGTAGCTGAGAATCTGCACGACGCGCCCGGCGAAATTCACCAGACCGTCCACGATCCACTTATCCCACCAGATCGAAACGTCGGAGGTGAAACACGTGAGCCAGCCTGCCCCATCCACGCCGAGCCCGTCCACGACGCGGGCATCAAATACGCCGAGCGCCGTGCCCAGATCCTTCGCGCGGTTCACGAACATCGCGTCGTAGATTTCATCCACGTAATATTTCCGATATACGATCCGGTAGAGCCACGGCCAACTCGCCGCCAGCTTCCCGGGCGTCGCCGGATTTTTGATGTACAACTGATACGCCAGCCAGATTCCGCCGAGGGCGATCATCACTGAGGCAAGCATCAAACTGTATTCTCCCGGACGACTTTGTTCTTCTACCTCTCTTTGCCGCTGTTCGTATCTCTCACGCATCACCTCCGGCGAGAGAGAAGAATTCCGTTCCTCTACGATATTCCTGCCAGCCCCATCAGGGACTTTCCGTAGCAACGTGGTACGGGAAAAAGCGGGGGAACGATCGTGAGTTACCGGATTCAGGAATTTCTGAAACCGCTCACTGCCACCAAGCGCTGCCGGCCAGCCGATCCACCCGCCGATAACGGATAGCACGGCCAGAATCATCAGCGGCACCGTCATCGTCTTCGGCGATTCGTGGATGTGATGCTCCACTTCGTGGTCGACGCGCGATCGGCCGAAGAACGTCATGAAGACCAGACGGAACATGTAAAACGCCGTCAGCCCCGCGGTAATGAATCCGATCAGCCACAACCCGGGCGAATGCTCAAACGTTTTTCCCAAAATCTCATCCTTGCTGAAAAAGCCAGCGAGCGGAGGAATCCCCGCGATCGCAAGCGTCCCCGCGAGGAAGGTTTTCGCCGTTGCCGGAATCTTGGCCCAGAGCGCGCCCATCTTGCGCATATCCTGCTCGCCGGAGAGCGCGTGAATCACGCTGCCGGAGCCGAGGAAGAGCAGCGCCTTGAAAAACGCGTGCGTCATCAAGTGGAAAATCCCCGCCGCAAACGCGCCCACACCCATCGCCAGAAACATGTAACCGAGCTGGCTGATGGTGGAATATGCGAGCACGCGCTTGATGTCGTTCTGCAGGAGACCCATCGTGGCCGCGTAGATCGCGGTCAATGCGCCGATCACCGCCACGACTTCGAGCGCCGCGGGAGCAAGCTGGTAGAGCGCGTTCATCCGCGCGACCATATACACACCCGCCGTCACCATTGTCGCCGCATGGATCAGCGCGCTCACCGGCGTCGGGCCTTCCATCGCGTCCGGCAGCCAAACGTACAGTGGAATTTGCGCCGACTTACCCGTCGCGCCGACAAAGAGAAGCAACCCAATCGCCGTCAGCACCGGCGCTCCCAATGCAAGCGCGTGGCTCGCGATACCCGAGGCCAGCGCCTGTACGATCCCTGTGAACCCCGCTCCCTCCGGCAGCCCGGCATTCGTGAACCGAATCGTCCCCAACGTCACAGAGACAAGGAAAATGCCTAGCAGGAATCCCGCGTCGCCGATCCGGTTGACGATGAACGCTTTCTTCCCCGCGTCGGCCGCCGACTTCTTCAAGAAATAAAATCCGATCAGCAGATAACTGCACAGCCCGACGCCTTCCCAGCCGACGAACAGCAGCAAAAGATTGTTCGCCAGCACGAGCATCAGCATCGAAAACATAAACAGGTTCATGTAGCCGAAGAAGCGGTAATAGCCGCCCTCGTGGCCCATGTAGCCGATGGAATAGAGATGAATGACGAAGCCTACGCCGGTGACGACCAGCACCATCACGCAGGAAAGCGGATCGAGCAGCATCCCCCAGTCGGCGACAAAGCGCACCACTTCGCTCGCGCTCGTATACATCGGCCCGGCGGGCACCCACTCGAACAGGATTTTCTGGAAGACAAGATGCTCGGGATCGGCGCCGAGCAGTTGTAGTACGGCGCCCAGCGCGAAAACGAAGGACAACAACACGCTGCCGACGCACAGCACGCTTACGGCGCTGTTCTTCAAACGCCGTCCAATGAGCAGCATCAGAGCTGCTGACGCGAGCGGAAACAGCGGAATCAGCCAGATGTATTCGAGAAAGAATCCAGTCACCCTCATCTCCGCTCCAAACCTGGAACGTTATCCGCTCTCTTTCTCACCACTTCAGCAAATCCATTTCGTCCGCGAGCACGGTCTCGCGGTTCCGGAAAAACGCGATGATGATTCCGAGGCCCACGGTCGCCTCCGCGGCCGCGTCCGTTATAATAAAGACTGCGAAGACCTGCCCGGCCACGTCGCCAAACAAACGCGAAAACGCCACCAGGTTGATATTCACCGCGTTCAGGATCAGCTCGATGGACATCAGCACGATAATCACGTTGCGCCTGGTCACCACGCCGATCACACCAATCAGGAACAGCGCCAAACTCAGAAACAGATAGTGTTCAATCGAAAGCATCGGCCGCTCACACCTTCTTCTTCGCCATGACCACGGCGCCGATCATCGCCACCAGCAGCAGCAGCGATGCAATTTCAAACGGCAGCAGGTAGGCGCTGAAAAGACTTTGCGCCACGGTCTCCGAATTCGGCGGAAGCTTGTCCGCCGGGGCCGCCGCGGGAAGAAGCAGGTTGCTGCGCTTCACGTGCCCCGTGGACCAGAACATCAAGCCGACCTGCGCGCCGAGCGCCAGCGCAACGATCAGCGCCACCCACTTCTGCCGGCTGAACTGAATCTGCTGGAGCGCCACGTCCAGGTTCACCAGCATGATCACGAACACGAACAACACCATGATTCCACCCACGTACAAGATGATCTGCACGATGAACAGAAACTCCGCCCGGAGGGTGAGGTAAATTCCGGCGGTGGCGAGCAGAGACGTGATCAGAAAAACCGCGCTGTGCACCGCGTTGCGCCGCGTCACCATCAGCGCGGCGGAGAGCACGGCGACGCCTCCGAAAATGTAAAAGAGCGCCTTATCCAGCATACGAGTCCGTGACCTGATCCGCAGTTTGCGCCGCCTTCCGGTCTTCGCGGCCCTTCTCGACGGACACCAGATACAGCGCGAACAGCAACGTAATCAGGTTCATCACCCCAATGGCCAGCGCGCGGTTCACGCCGTATTGCGAACTCAAGACAATCGCGAGACCCAGCAGCATCACGTTCACTATCGACAGTGGAATCAGAAAATGCCAGCCCAGGCGCATCAACTGGTCGAACCGGTAACGCGGCAGCGTGAATCGCAACCACATGAAGAGATAGATGTAGGCGCTCACCTTCAGAAAGAACCAGAAGGCGCCGTGGATGCCGGCCTTGGCGCCAGCCAGCGCGCCCACGAACAGGGGAGCCGCCAGCACCAGCGCGAACAGCGCGCACAGGCCCGCCACGCCAAACATAACGAGCTGTTGCACGCGCACGGGCTGCTTGGGCGCACGATACCCGCAGTATCCGGCGAGGGCCAGCAAGATCAGCACTGGAAACAGGTCGAGGGCCGTACCTGCCGGGCCTCCCAGGCCTGAAAACGGCCGCAGCCAGCCGCCGAGGAACAATGTGGTCGCCACGGACGCGACCACGACCATGTTCGCGTACTCCGCCAGGAAATAGAGCGCCCAGCGGAAGCCGCTGAATTCTGTCATGTAGCCCGCCACCAGTTCTGATTCGGCCTCGGGCATGTCGAAGGGAGCGCGGTTTGTTTCCGCGATGCTCGCCACCAGGTAAATGAAAAACGAGACGGGCGCGAAGCACACGAACCACAGATGCTCGCTCGCCTGCGCTTTGACGATGTCCGTGATCTGCAGCGTGCCGGCGAACAGCAGCCCGCTCACCAGGGCCATTCCTGCCGCCGTCTCGTAACTCACGAGTTGGGCCGCGCTGCGCAGCGCGCCGAGCAGAGAATAATGGCTGTTCGACGCCCATCCGCCCAGCACGATCCCGAAAATCCCCAACGAGCTCACGCCGACCACAAAGAGCAACCCAATGTTAATGTCCTTCGCCACCTGAAACGCCGGGCCGAACGCCAGCGCGCCCATCGCCAGCATTGCCGCCGTCACCGACGTGACAGGCGCGATCCAGAAGATCCAAACGTCCGCGTTCTCGGGAATGATGTCTTCTTTGATCAAAAGTTTCAGCGCGTCGGCGATCGGTTGCAGCAGGCCGTGCGGCCCGACGCGCATCGGTCCAAGCCGCACTTGAAAATGCGCCATCACCTTGCGCTCGAGCAGCACGACATAGCCCGCAATCAGCGGCAGCACGGCCACGATCACGACCGCCGCAATCAGCGGTCCTGCGTAGGTGCGCAGGAATTCGAGCGTCGCGTGTATCACCGGTCCTTTTTCTTTAGCGACCTTACCGGTCGACTTCTCCCAGCACGATGTCCAGGGTGCCGATAATCGCCACCACATCGGCCACCAGGTGCCCACGCACCATTTTGTCAAACGCCTGCAAGTTCACGAACGACGGCGGGCGAATCCGCACGCGGTACGGCTGGACCGTACCATCGCTGATCACGTAGTAGCCGAGTTCGCCCTTCGGCGCCTCGATGGCGTGATAGACCTCGCCCGGCGGTGGCTTCAGGACTTTCCCGACTCTCGCCATGATCGGCCCACTCGGAATATTCTCGATGGCCTGCAAGCAGATCAGCCGCGACTGCCGCATCTCCTCGACCCGCACGAGATAGCGATCGTAGGTGTCGCCCGCTTTTCCAGTCGGAATTTCAAATTTGTACTGGTCATAGGCCGCATACGGCATGGCCTTGCGAATGTCCCATTTCACGCCGCTGGCGCGCAACACCGGCCCCGTCGCGCCCAGAGCAACCGCGTCCGCGGCCGATAGAACGCCGATATTCCTGGTCCGGCCGACCCAGATGCGGTTCTGCGTCAACAGGTCTTCGTAGTCCACGATGCGCCGCTCGAAATCCTTGCAGAATCGCTCGACGTCTTTTTCCAGCGTATCGTAAGCCTCATATTGCAGCCCGCCGATGCGGAAAGCGTGCGTGGTCAGCCGCGCGCCGCAGTACTTCTCAAAGATTTTCAAAATC
>QHYP01000139.1:9452-20559 GCA_003224195.1 Acidobacteriota bacterium
ATATCGAGCGCGTGAGTCCCGAGCCAAAGCAGGTGGCTGGCGATGCGCTGCAGCTCGGTCAGGATCGTGCGGATCACTCGGGCGCGCGGCGGGGCTTCGGCGCCCAGCAGTTTCTCCACCGCCTCGCAATAGCCCAGCCCATTGCTCACCGCCGCAACGTAGTCCATGCGGTCCACATACGGCGCGAATTGCTGATAGGTGCGATGTTCGGCGATTTTCTCGACGCCCCGGTGCAAATAGCCGATGATGCACTCGGAGCCGGTCACCCGTTCGCCGTCGAGCCGCAATTTCACGCGCAGGACTCCATGCGTGGACGGATGCTGCGGCCCCATATTGAGAATCAGCTCATCCGCGCCGAGCAGCGTCGCTTGCACGTTCGGCATACCGGTTTTGACCGTCTCCGCCACTTTCCAGCTCGTCCTTTCCTTCCTCGAGTTCCTACACTTTCTCTATTGCCCGCTCTCAATCCCAAGATTTTCTTTCACCCACGCGGTGTCCTGGGTCAAGATGTCGTAATCCTTGCGCAATGGATGGCCTTGCCATTCCTCCGGCAGCAGGATGCGCTTCAGGTCCGGATGCCCCCCGAATTCGATGCCAAACATGTCATAGACTTCACGTTCGAGCCAGTTGGCGGTGGGCCAAACGATCGTCACGCTAGGCACGATCTCGCCGGCGGCGGCATGAACTTTGATCCGCAATCGCGCGTTGTGCTCAAAGGAATACAAATTCAGCACGACGTCGAAGCGCTTCTCGCGCTTCGGCCAGTCCACCGCGGTCAAATCGCTCAGCAAGGTGTACTTTTCTTCGTCGCGCGTGTAGAGCGCGATTTCCCGCAGTTGTTCACGGTCCACGACCAAGATTGCTTGCTTGCGGTCCTCCAC
This sequence comes from Acidobacteriota bacterium, assembly GCA_003224195.1. Classification (GTDB taxonomy): domain Bacteria; phylum Acidobacteriota; class Terriglobia; order Acidiferrales; family UBA7541; genus Acidiferrum. The sequence goes on from QHYP01000139.1 coordinate 10,334, forward strand.
CGCTTCGCGAATGGTCTCGCCAAACCGCGCGCGGTAGCGTTTCGCAAGGTCGTTATCGAGCGGCGCCGGCCCGATTGGAGGCGCCTTGGGTGGAGGTGGAGTTGCCGGTTTCGGCGGGATGGCCGCCGCGGGAGCGGCCGGGGCGGATGGCTTCGCAGGCGCTGGCGGCTTCGGCTCGGCAGGGGAAACAGAAGAGGGCGGCGCTGGGGAAGCACCGGGAGCCGCGGGCTTTTCGCCCGCGGGGACCTCAGGCGGTTGCTGTTCCTTGGGCTCTTCAGCCATGGCCTCTGTGCGCAGACCTCTGCACACGACCGGCTTGTTGACCGCTTCGCGGTCACACTCGAATCCTGACTCAACTCCTACCGCGCCGTTTCTAACACACGCGCGGAAAGATCGTCAATTCTAAAAGGAATGTGAGTGGCCCGCCAAGAGGCCGCTTCGGCGGAACCCCTTTCGCATGCGCGGGATTTGCAACCCCAGAGCCGAGGCACCTTCCTATTGACATTCGATACGAAAGTGCTAGCCTCCTGTTGCCTTTCTATAGGAGGACCTCTGTCTCCCCAACAAACCGATCTTCTCCAGGGCACGCTGGACATGCTCATTTTGAAAGCCCTGGCCCTTGGCCCGCTTCACGGCCTCGGCATTTCTCGTCGCATCGAGCAGGTGACACACGGCACCTTCCAAGTAAAGCCTGGTTCTCTGTTCCCCGCCCTCCATCGTCTCGAAAATGAAGGCCTTCTCGCCGGCTCCTGGGGCGAATCCGAGAACAATCGCCGTGCAAAGTATTACCGCCTCACGCGCGCCGGGGAAGCTCGATTGGCGGATGAGAAAGTGCGTTGGAGCCGCATTGCGCTCGCCATCACTCGCGCTCTGGAAGCGCATTGAAGGAGCATCATGTCCTTCTTCAAGCCCCTTCTCAGCCTCAAGCGCTATCTGCTTCGGAAGAAAACGGCCGAGCGCGATCTCGACGCGGAACTTCGCGCGCACCTCGACTTGCTGACCGAAGAAAAGCTTCGTGCGGGCTTTTCTTCTGAAGACGCGCACCGCGCGGCGCGCATTGAGCTTGGCGGCATCGAGCAGGTGAAGGAAGAAGTTCGCTCCGCCCGTCCTGGCTTCTGGCTCGAAATGCTTTGGCAAGACCTGCGCTTCGCCGCGCGCATGTTGCGCAAAAATTCCGGCTTCTCAGCAGTAGTTGTGTTGACTCTCGCGCTCGGGATTGGCGCCAATACAGCCGTTTTCAGCGTCGCCGACGTCATCTTTTTTCAGCCCGTGCCGTCCGTGAAGGAACCGGAGCGCCTGAAAGTTGTCCACGAGATTCTGCCGGATGGAAGTTGCTGCGCGATCCCGCCGAAGAGCTATCAGGAACTCAAGCTGGACAGGCAACTCTTCGTGCAAACCGCCGCGTACACATGGACCGAAGCGAGCCTCACCGGTGATCCGCTTCCCGAGCGGATTGAGGGAGCCAAAATCTCCGCAGAGTTTTTTCAAATGTTCGGAGCGCGATTCGCTCGCGGCCGCGATTTTCTGCCGGAGGAATTTCAGCCTGGCCGGCCGGTAGCGATTCTCAGCTACGGCTTTTGGCAGACTCACTTCGGGGGAGATCAAAAGATTGTTGGACGCGCTTTGCGGCTGAACGACGCCCAAACGACGATTGTTGGCGTCACGGCAAGTGACTTCGACTTTCCTGCCGGAATGCAGTTCTGGATGCCGTTGGCGATGAGCGCAGAAGACTGGAATCGCACTTCGCCGGGACAGCTTCACATGCTCGGCATGCTGCCGCCCGACGGGACAGAGAGCCGCGCGCAGTCCGAAGCAACAGTGATCGCCGCGCGTCTGGAAGGGGAGTATCCGCCAACTGGCAGAAAATTGATCCTTCAACTGCTTTCCTTTCGCGTTCAGGTCAACGGGAACCTCACCCCCATTTTTACGATGACGCTCATGGGCGCAGCCGCGTTCTTTCTCCTGATCGCCTGTACGAACGTTGCGAACCTGCTGCTTGCCCGTGGTCTCGCGCGCCGGCGGGAGATCACGCTGCGCGCGGCGCTGGGGGCGCGTCCGGGGCGCGTCATGCGTCAATTGCTCACGGAGATCGTGCTGTTGGCCGTGCTCGGCGCGCTGCTCGGATTACTTTTCGCGAAGATGGGTCTCGTGCTGCTCGCGTCGGGCATGCCCGCCGAGACGGCGCGGCAGATCGCCGGCTGGAGCCGGATGGGACTGGACCAGCGTTCCCTCCTGTTCGGATCTTCGGTCACGCTGCTTGTCGCACTTTTATGCGGCGTGGTTCCCGCCATCCAAAGCGCCCGCCCGAAGCTGAGCGAATGCTTGAAAGCGGGCGGGGCCACTTCTTCTTCCGAGCTTGGTTCGCGGAAACTTCGCAGCGCCTTTGTCTGCGCACAGATCGCGCTCGCGCTCGTACTGCTCGTGGGAGGCGGGCTCATGGTCAAAGGATTCGCGAACATGCTGGGCGATGCCCGGAGTTTCGAGCCGAAGACGCTTCTCACCGTGCACGTTGACCTCAGGGGACCGCGGTACGAGGATGCGCAACGACGCAGAGCGTTCTTCGCGCAGGCGCTGCAGCGGCTCTCCGCGATGCCGGGAGTCATCTCGGCAAGCCTCTTCACCACGCCACCGTTGAGCAATAACGATACCATCTGGTGCGATTTCAGCATCAGCGGCCAACCAACTCGGGAGCACGAGCACCACACAGTCCTGCAAAATGTCAGCCCAAATTTTTTCCAGACGATGCATCTGGCACTTCGAGAAGGGAGGGAGCTCACTGACGGCGACTCCGAATCTTCGATGCCCGTTGCCGTCGTCAGCGAAAAATTGGCCCGGCTCTATTGGCCGGGCAAGCATTCCGTTGGCGAGCACATAAAACTCGGCTTGCCGGATTCCAAACAGCCGTGGCTGACGATAGCGGGGGTCGTCAGCGACGTGGAATACGATTGGACCGATAACGCCCCGGAAAAGGCGATCTATGTTCCGTATCGCCAAGCTCCGCCCACTTTCACCTACATCGCCCTGCGCACAACCGGCGATCCGCGCGGCCTGACTGATGCGGTGCGTCACCAACTGGCTGGTCTAGATCCCGCCCTTATCGTGTCCGATGCGCGGACGCTCGAGCGCCTGCTCTTTGGTTCGCTCGGCGGGCCGCTGGAAATAGGCGGAATGATGGCCACGCTTGGCTTCATTGGCTTGTGCGTTGCGACCGTGGGCGTTTACGGCGTGATGGCCTACGTCGTTAGCCAACGCACGCAGGAGATCGGAATTCGCATGGTATTGGGGGCCAGCCGCACCGCCATTTTGAGGCACATGCTGGCGCACGGAACCTGGCTCGCGCTGATCGGCACCGGCATCGGCCTTGCTGGCGCTGTTCTTCTCACGCGGCTCGTTTCGGGCTTCTTCTATGGAGTCCAACCGACGGACGCCGCTACCTTCGTGACGATGTCGCTGTTGCTGACGGTTGCCGCGCTCGTCGCTTGCTACATTCCTGCGCGGCGCGCCACACGCGTTGACCCCATGGTGGCCTTGCGGTATGAATAGACCAGGATTCGCCGCCCTTGCAACCCTCGCCGGAACCCGCCCAACCGCACAACTTCGGCTACGCCTGGATCGCGCTTTGCTTCGCGTTTGTCGCTCACGTCATCGACGAAGCCACCACCGGCTTTCTCCCCGTGTATAACGCGACGGTGCGCGCTCTTCGCGCAGAATATTTCTGGTATCCGATGCCCACTTTTGAGTTTCGCGAATGGCTCACAGGGTTGATCGTGGCTAATCTCGTCCTGCTTCTGCTCGCTCCATTTGCTTTCCGAAATGCGCGGTGGCTTCGGCCCGTCGCATACGTCTACGCCGTCATCATGATCCTCAATGCTTTGGGCCACACCCTCGCCACCATCTTTGGCCGCACTGTCGCCACAATTCATTTTCCCCGCCCCGCCCCGGGTTTTTATTCTTCACCCTTGCTTCTCGCCGGGTCGATCTGGCTTCTTGTTGCTCTGCACTCTTCCCGCCAAGGGCCGGCGCGCGGTTTGTCTCGTATCTCTTCTTCAGGGCCTCTCGTCGTGGTTCGGCGGCGCGTTCGCCTACCCCATTCTCACCTCGCTAGGCTTCGCCGCCTTCTTCACCAGGCTCGAGGCTACACGGGTGCCACTCATTGTCTTCCGCATGAGCGTCACAGAACCACTGGCCGCACTTGGAGCAGTGCACGGTCGCGGGAAAGTCGCAAGGCTCGTCGTTACGTGAGATTCCCTGGCAGGCGCGCTCGCGGCCCTGGAATTCTCCGTCGCCCTCATTCATGGGTCCACTCTCCAATGCCATTTTAGCCCCGCGCGGCTGAGAAGCGTTACTTTCTGTTTGCGGTGGTTCTGGTAGAGTGTGGTCGGCAAAATCCGGAGGAATTTTATGAAGCTCTCTCCTCTCTGGCTCGTCGCATCATTCTTCCTCACCCTTGTTCCCGATTCCATCGGGCAAGCTCAGCTGGGCGAAAAGCCATCGGCCGCGCCGCTGCGCATCGGCATCGCCGGCCTCGTCCACGGGCACGCGGACGGATTTTTCGCACGATCGCTGCATCGACCGGAAATCCAAATCGTCGGGATCGCCGAGTCCGACCGGAAACTTGCCTCGCGTTACGCGGATCGTTACGGAATTGACCGGAGTCTATTCTTCGCGGACCTCGAAGAAATGCTCGCGCGCGTGCATCCCGAGGCCGTGCTCGTTTACACCAATACCTCCGACCATCGCAAAGCCGTGGAAATCTGCGCGCGCCACGCCGTTCACGTGATGATGGAGAAGCCTCTGGCCGTGAGTCTCGACGATGCGCGCGCGATCGAAAAGGCCGCGCAGAGTGGGAAGATCCGCGTTCTCGTGAATTACGAAACTTCGTGGTACCGCAGCAATCACGCGGCCTACGACCTCGTGCAGCAGAAAGCGATTGGGGAAATCCGCAAAGTTGTCATTCACGACGGCCACCGCGGCCCCAAAGAGATCGGAGTAAGCCCTGAGTTCCTCGCTTGGCTTACCGATCCCAAACTCAACGGCGCCGGGGCGCTGTTTGACTTTGGCTGCTACGGCGCCGACCTGGTGACATGGTTAATGGACGGCAAGCGGCCGGAGACAGTCACCGCCGTGACGCAGCGGATCAAGCCGGATGTGTATCCGCACGTAGATGATGAAGCAACGATTATTCTGACCTATCCGAAGGCCCAGGCCATTCTGCAAGCCTCCTGGAATTGGCCATTCGACCGCAAGGATATGGAAGTGTACGGGCAAACCGGCTACGTCATCACGGTGAGACGTGACGAGATTCGCGTGCGGCGCGAAGGGGGTCAGGAAGAACAAATGGCCGGCAAGCCGATCCCGGCTCCCTACGACGATTCGGTAACATATTTTCGGGCGGTCGTGCGAGGCGAAATCCAACCTGAGCGCCTCTCATCTCTCGAAACCAATCTCATCGTAACGGAAATCCTGGATGCCGCGCGGCAATCGGCCGCTTCCGGCAAAACCGTCCGACTGCCAACCCCACAGTGAACGGCAGAAATTGGCCGTCTCGCTCTTGCGTTCTTCGAGCGGCTATTTCCCTTCAAACGGGTATTTGTCCTGGGCTTGGACGGCCGCGGCGACGTTGCGGCGGAGCGCGATCGTGTCCACCGGCGCCCGCTTCGCGAAGCGCTTGAGCACGGCCATTTGCGTGGTGAGCATGTCGCCTTCGTGCACGGCGGCGAGCGCGCGGCGCGCTTCATTTTCGACGCGGCCGGCGGCGTCGGTGATGAACACGCGCGCCGCGTCCAGGATGGCTTGCGCAGCTGCTTCGCCGCGCGCGGCAGCGGATTTCTGTGCGCGCAGGAGGGACGATTCCATGGCGTAGATTTCCATAACCATGTTTGCCAGCGCGCCGATCAGCTCCTGCTCATCCGCGAGCTTCTCGCGGTATTTCTGCACTGCGCCACCGGCTGCCTGCAGGAAGATCTTTTTCGCATTGGCCACGACACGCGCTTCTTCCGCAAGAACACCCTCGGGAGTTTCGTCGCTCGACGGGCCGGCGAGGATTTCATCGGCGAGCTTCATGGCGGCCGGAATCAGCGGCAATTGGCCGCCCATCGCGCGCTTCATCAGCATCTGCACGATGAGCATGCGATTGATTTCGTTCGTGCCCTCGAAGATGCGGTTGATGCGGCTGTCGCGATAGGCGCGGCACACGGGATACTCCTCGTGAAAACCGTAGCCGCCGTAGATCTGTACGCCCTCGTCCACGACGAAATCCAGCATTTCGCTGCCATAGACTTTGGCGATGGAGCTTTCAACGGCGTACTCCTCGAGCACCTTCATCGTGTTCTGGATTTTGTCGCCCGAGCCCGCCGCGGCGGCCATCGCCGCTTCGATGTTTCCGGCGGAGCGGTACACCATGGATTCGACGGCGAAAATCTGAATGGCCATCTCGGCAAGCTTCTCCTTCATCAGGCCGAACTCGCCGATCTGTTTGCCGAATGCCTTGCGCTCCTTCGCGTATTTCGACGCCGTGGCGAGCACCTGCTTCGAGCCGCCGACGCAGGATGCGCCGAGGGTGAACCGGCCGGCATTCAGGATGTTAAAGGCCACGATGTGCCCGCGGCCGATTTCGTGGAGCAGATTTTCTTTCGGGACTTTGCAGTTTTCGAGAAAGATGGGCGTGGTCGAGCTGCCGTGAATGCCCATTTTGTGCTCTTCATGGCCGACCTTGAAGCCGGGAAAAGCGCGCTCGACGATAAAGGCGGAGAATTTCTCGCCGTTCACCTTGGCGAAGACGATGTAGACGTCCGCGAAGCTGCCGTTCGTGATCCACATTTTCTGGCCGTCGAGGATCCACTGCGAACCGTCCGGCGAAAGCTCGGCGCGCGTCAGCGCATTTTGCGCGTCGGAACCCGCTTGCGGCTCGGACAAGCAATACGCGCCGATCCATTCGGCCGTCGCGAGCTTCGGCAGGTACGTCTTTTTCTGCGCTTCTGTGCCGAAATAGACGATGGGGAGAGTGCCGATTCCGGCGTGCGCGCCATGCGTGACGGCGAAGCCGCCGTAAAGCGAAAGTTTTTCCGTCAGGACCGTCGTAGTGATTTTGTCGAGGCCCGCTCCGCCGTATTCTTCGGGAACGCCTCCGCCCATCAAACCGAGCTCGGCCGCCTTTTTCACCAGCTCGACCATCAAGCCGGGCTTTTTCTCTTCAAGCTCTTTGATGTGCGGCACGACTTCCTTCAACACAAATTCTTCCGCGGTTTGTCCGATGAGTTTCTGATCGTCGGTCAAATCCACCGGCGTGAAGACGTCTTCGGGGCGGGGCGACTCGAGGAGAAAGCTGCCGCCTTTCGCAGCCGTGCGGGTAAGAACCGACGTAGCCATGTTGCCCTCCGGAATTGGTGAGGCGGGGCCGCAGGGTGGAAATCGCGGCGGGCGGCTAGACAGCGAGCCAGACCTTGCCCGGGGAAAATTCTACTCCGAGAAAGGGCGAGCGGCAATCGAAGAGCAGCGAAGCGTGCAAAAGAGCCAACGAACGAGCGTGGGCAGCAGCGAACGGCAGCGGGCCGGGAGCGGGGGCGGCGGGGCAGAGCTAGGGGCTGGTTTTTAGAAAAATGAATTTTTCTTGACAAATTGATTTTTCTATAAGAGAGTGCGCGCCGCCGACCATTGACAACTGTATTTTTCTAAAAAGGAGGCAGGATGCTCCATCGAACCAGGCGCCCACGCGCGGCGCTTCCCCGCACGAAGGGCAATCCCCGGCGCCGCCCGCTAGGGCTGCACATCATCCGCGATCTCGACCGCGCCTATTCCCTGCTCCACCCGGTGCGGCGGCGGATCCTGGAAATGCTGAGCGAGCCGGAATCGTCCGCGGGAATCTCCCACCGGTTGAAGCTGCCGCGGCAGAAGGTGAATTACCACGTGAAGGAGATGGCGCGAACGCGCCTGCTGTTGCCGGCGGGAAGGAAGCGCAAGCGGAGGTTTTACGAGCAGTGTTACGTGGCGTCGGCGAAAGCCTACGTGCTTTCGCCCGAGTTGCTCGGGAAGCTGGCGGCCGATGCCGGAACAATGCCCGACCGGCTTTCCGCAGGGCACCTGCTGGGACTGGCGGCACAGATGCAGAAGGAGGTGAACCGGGCCATGGACCTCACGCCAGGGGGGAAGAAGGTCGCGACGCTGTCGCTCAATCGCGAGGTGCGCTTCACCTCCGCCGACCAGAGGGCGGGGTTCACGCGGGCACTCGAAAAGGCGATCGTGGACGTTGTCGGCAAACACGCGTCGCCGTTCCAGTTGAAGGATGGCTCGCCGGCGCCCGGGCGGGCATTCCGGATTGTTCTCGGGTGCTACCCGATTGCGGCGGAGAAGGACAAGGAATGGCGGGGGAAGGACGATCCTGCCACTGAGCCGGGCGGCTGGAAGGACGTGGCGATTCCGCTTCCAGGAGGCGGAGATGACTGAAGAGAGGGAGAAACTGCTCGACCACAAAGGCCGCATCTTCCGCGCGAAGACGCGCGTCAAGGCCACGCCGGAGCAAATCTATGAAGGCTGGGCCGACCCGGAAAAGATCGCGCACTGGAGCCGGTGGCTGGGGCGATTGGCGCGCCCGCCGCTGCGTCATGAGGAAAATTCCACCGTGGAGGGCGCAGAAAGCACGCGGTGGAGAGAGATTTGCTAGCCTTCTTGGGATGGCTATGAGATCCATGTTGTCGAAAGGAGAAAAGAATGGGGCAGCCGGTGGTGCATTTTGAGATCGGATGCAAGGACATCACGAAGACGCAGGCGTTTTACGAGAAGCTATTCGACTGGAAGATTGCGCAGCAAGGGCCGGCGGCGATGATTGCCGCGGAGCCCGGCGGGATCACGGGCCACATCACGGCGCTGGGGCACGAGCCGGAGCACTACACGATTTTCTACGTGCAGGTGGACGACGTGCGGGCGTATCTCAAAAAGGCAAACACGCTCGGAGGAAAGATGCTTGTACCGCCCATAGAGATACCGACGGGGACGTTTGCGTGGTTGCAGGATCCGGATGGAAATACCGTCGGGCTCTGGAAGCCCAAGGCGTGAGTCGCAGTCGAAAGGCGACTGCCGGCAGACAAGAAGTCCACGGGCTCTGGCCGATTAACGTCTTCGTGAAGACGACGATGCGGCGCTGTCTTTGAAAATGAGCGATAGATAACTCGAGGAAGCATTTTGCTTCAGGTTGATAATTTTCAATCTGCTTCCAGCATCTACCCACAGAACATCCCCGCCTTTCAATGTCATTGATGTCTTGTGCGGAAGCTCCGCTCTGACCGAGGAGCCGTCATGGAAGACCAGCAGCCCACCTTTCTTGGCCTTGGAACCCGGCGCGCGCACTTTAGGACCGAGCGAGTGGAGTTCGGCGACAAGCTCATCAGTGTCAAAAAGCTTGCTCGAATGCGCGATGGGGGCATCTGGGCGAGGAAAATGACAAAGCCAGGTGGGCGGTTCATTGGGAATGACGCTTATACATAGGTTGTGAACCTTGCCCTGAGGGCGCAAGAATTCGATGGTGACGTTGCGGAAGGGCGCGTCGCTGAGGTTGCGGGCAACGTGCGCGAAGCCGCCACGGGTGAAGTGCACTTCGCCGTCTTTGAGGACTTGATGCAGCTCGGGCTTTCCGGCGACGGCGTTGATAATGTCCGCCGGACCAAGAATGACATAGAGGTAGTCGAGGTCGTGCTGGTGAAGAAGCGTGGAGTCGTGGGGCGCGACTTCCACGTAGTACGCGCGAACGTAGCTGTTTTCGATTTTCAGATGATGGTGGGGCTCGCCGGGTAGATGAGCAGGCTGGGATTCAGGCGCCTGAGCGCGAAGAGCGGCGCAGATAATCAGAGCGGGGAGCAGACGAAAACGTCTCATGCAGGCGAATCGTACAGGGAGCGCGCGAAACTGCCAAGAGGAAGGAGGCGGAAAAAGCCCGCGGTCTGAAGACCGCGGCTACAGGTTGCGGATCAGGAGAGGCGTTCGAGGATGCCGGCGGCGCCCATCCCGCCACCGATGCACATGGTCACCATGCCATAGCGGGCGTTACGGCGCTGCAATTCGCGAATGATCGTGGCGGTGAGCTTCGCCCCGGTGCAGCCGAGCGGGTGGCCGAGTGCGATGGCGCCGCCGTTGGGATTGACACGCGAGGGATCCAGGCCGGCCTGCTGGATGACGGCGAGAGACTGCGCGGCGAAGGCTTCGTTCAATTCGATCACGGCCACGTCGTCGAGTTT
>QHYP01000139.1:20577-35094 GCA_003224195.1 Acidobacteriota bacterium
GCGGACGGGGCCGATGCCAAATTCCTCCGGCGGACAGCCTGCTGTGGCGAAGGCGACGAAACGAGCAAGCGGCTTCACGCCGAGTGACTTCGCGCGCGAGTCGGACATGACCACTGCCACAGCGGCGCCGTCGCTCATCTGCGAGCTATTGCCGGCGGTGACCGAGCCCTTTACGTGAAACGCGGGTTTGAGCTTGGCGAGCGCTTCCAGCGACGTGTCTGCGCGGGGGCCTTCGTCGGTGTCGAAGACGAATGTTTGCGTGGCGGGCTTGGGAGCGGACTTCGCTTTGGGGGAAGCACCGTTCCCGTTGGTCCACGCCGTGATGTTCACCTCGACGGGAATCGTTTCGTCTTTGAATTTGCCGCCGGCGATGGCGGCAAGCGCCTTCTTGTGACTCTCGACAGAAAATTGGTCGGCCTGCTCGCGCGTGATGTTGTATTTGCGGGCGATGTTCTCGGTGCCGAGGCCCATGCTGATGTAAGCGTCCGGATAATGATCTACGAGCCAGGGATTCGGAGAGATTTTGTTGCCGCCCATGGGCACGAGGCTCATGGATTCGGTGCCGCCGGCTAGGATTGAGTGAGCGGCTCCGGAGCGAATGCGCTCGGCAGCTAGAGCAATGGCCTGCAATCCGGACGAGCAGAAGCGGTTGATGGTCATCGCCGAGCATTCGACCGGCAGGCCGGCGCGCAGCGAAGCGATGCGCGCAACGTTCATGCCCTGCTCGCTTTCCGGCATGGCGCAGCCGAGAATCACGTCGTCAATCTCTTTGACATCGAGTCCAGGGACGCGCGCGATGGCCTCTTTGATGGCGAGCGCTGCCAAATCGTCCGGCCGCGTGGCGCGGAGCGAGCCTTTGAAGGCTTTACCGACGGGAGTGCGGATGGATGAGACGATGACGGCTTCGGTCATGACGAACCTCGCAAGTACGGGCGCCCGCTCAGGCGCAGAACCAACTCAACCATTGGATGCCGAAGAGCGCCAAAAAGCAACAAAAGCAACCGCCCGAGCTACTGTGCGCGTTAGCGGCTCACAGGCTCTTTCTTGACGCGAGGCGGCGGGCCTTTGCGCAAAATGAAAAGCGTTGCGGGCGGCTCGACGCCGAACTTCTTTGCGTAGTTGCCTTCGTTGACAGCGATGCCGACACGGCCCCGCGAATCGATGTACAGGAGAGGCTCACCGACGGCCACGTCCATGAAGGTTTTTGCGTAAGGGAGCAAAAGCGGCTTTTTGTTGATTTGCAAGGGCACCTTTTCGCCGAGTTCGTAGCCGAGTTGCTTGAAATCGTCGGCGGGAATGTCCGTGATCAGCGAGCCGAAAGGATCGTCGAGGGCGATGACATGACCGGTGATGCCGTTTCCGTCGGTCGTCGGGACGCTCGGCGCAAGGCGAACCAGCTCTGGGACGACGGGGCCGACGAGGTTGAATTCCCATCCGGCGGCCAGATGCGCGGTCGCGGGAGAGAAAACGTCGCGTCCATGGAAGGTTGAAGAAGCGGGCGTCTGGGCCATCCAATTCGTGTTGGTGATTTCGCGCGCTTGGTCGAGCCCGTCGCGCTCGAGCACAGGAGTGATCAGGCCGTTGTCCGGCAGCACGAAATACTGCCATTTTTTGGTCCGGACGATAACCGCTTTGCGCGAGGTACCCACGCCGGGGTCCACGACGGCCAGGAAGACGGTCCCGGAAGGATAGTAGGGCGTGACACCGGCGAGAAGGCGCGCGCCTTCCTCGATGGAGTAGGGAGTGACTTGGTGCGTGACGTCCATGATGCGCACGTCCGGCGCGATGCTCACGATAACGCCCTTGCAGATGGCTGCGGAATCGTTGGCCGTGCCGAAGTCGCTCAGGAAAACGATGAGCGGGCGGGCCGGATGAGCGTCCGGCTGCGGGGATTGACGTCCGCAGGAAACGGCGAGGAAGCCTGCGAATAGAATGGAAACGATGAGAAGACCTACGCGGCGATTCATCCGCACCTCACGGCACAATTTGCTCGGTGGCCTGGCTGGTCGAGCTCAAAGGAATTCGTACTAACAGACAGCCAGCGCGAAGGATGACGCGCGGCGAAAGTGTACCCGTCCCGGAAACATTTCTAGTACCGTTCCAACTTGATGAGCCTATCCATGACGAGGTCCGTACCAAACATCTTCTAAAATTTCCTGTTCCTGCTACTAAAATAATTGGTACGGACCGAGCCGCGACAAGCCAAAGCCACGCGCCATTGTGACCCGGGAAGCTTAGCCCGAAATAGTTGGAACGGTACTAGTATACGGAATAGCCGGAGCCGATTGCTACCGCTCTATTGCGCCTTCGGGCGGTTGAGATATTTCTCGTAAAGCTGTTTGTGCCTGTTATCGGTGGAAGTGAGCTGGCCTTTGATGAAGAGGTAGCGCACGTCGGTCGTGAGTTCGAGTGGATCGCCGTTGGTGACGACGAGATTCGCGATTTTCCCCGGCTCGATCGTGCCAACCTGATCGGAAATTCCGAAAATTTGTGCGGGATAGAGCGTCACGGCTTTGAGCGCCTCTTCGTACGGCAGACCGTAGGCGACGGCGTTGGCGGCTTGCTGGCCGAGCCGGCGCGCGAAGGAGTTATCGAAGCTGGCGAAGGCGAATTTCACGCCGGCGGCCGCCAATTCGGCGGGCTGCGTCATCGGCCGGTCGTAGGCGTCATCCTCTTCCTCGGGCAAGCGCAGCGTAGGACCCAAAACGACGGGCACGCGCTTCGAGCGCAGCAGATCCTTCACTTTGTAGGCTTCAGCGCCGCCAGCGAGAATCATCTTCAGGCTGTGCTGGTCGCAAAATTCCACGGCGTTGCGGATGTCTCTGGCTCGCGCTGCGCGCACCAGTACAGGCAGGTCGCCGCGCACAACGGGCCCGAGGGCTTCGAGCTTCACGTCCCGATCAAATCGGGGCGCGGCCGGCGACTGCATCACTTGAGCGTAGTGCTTCACGCGCTCGAGCCAGTCCGCGAGTTCGTTGACCTTTTTCTCGTATTCCTGCTTCGCTTCAGTGTACGGTTTTTCCTTGAAGCTGAATGTCTGGAAATCGAAGCTCCGCGTCTCGATCGTCGGCCAGTTGATGACCATGGCGATGCTCTTCTTGATGAGCATCTCGTCAATCACCCAGCCGGAAAGATGAATCGCCGAAGCCTGACCGCCGATCACCGTGCCGCCGCCGAAAAAGTCAAAGCCGCCAATCCCCGGCGTGACGATCACTTCCGTGATGCCCGCCGCACGCGTCACCGGAATGTGCTCGCTCGCCGGAAGAATCGCCGTGGCTGCGACGACATCAGGGTTATAGGATCCCGTTTCGGCCACGTCCACGGTGCGTTTACGGCCGCGATTTCGCTCAGACCCATCTGCGTAACCGGATCGAAAAGTCCCGGATAGACCTGCAAGCCCTTTGCGTCAATCACCTGCGCGCCGGCCGGAACTTCCGCCTGCGCTCCGACGGCGGCAATCTTGCCGTCGCGAATAACGACCGTGCCGTCTTCGATCGCTGCGCCCGCAAGCGTGAAAATCTTTGCGTGCGTGATGGCGTAGGCCGATGGAGCCTGCGTCTGGCCGCGGAGAGGCGAGCGAAAGGAGAAAAACACCAGGACTGCAAGGAGCGAAACGCGAAAAGTGAAGTTTGCAATTCGATGCCGCATCGCCGCAGTCCTCACAGGCCACCTCCCGGCAACGCAAGCCGCGTGCCGGCAGAACGAGCTGCAGGACTGGTGCTGCGCTCAACCGAGGGAGGCTTCGGTTTTTCCTCAGGCTTTTTCTCTCCGGTTTTTTTCTCGGGGGGCTTCTTCTCTTCCGGTTTCTTTTCCGCGGGCTTCGCCTCAGCGGGCTTCTTCTCGGCGGGTTTCTCTTTGCCCGCTTCGCCAGCTTTCTTCTCCTTCTCGAGCAGCGCCTTCTTTTCTTTCTCGCGATCGGCGCGTTCGGCGATGTCGCGCTGGCGATCGAAATAGACGCGGCCGTCGATCAGCGTTTTCTGCACCACGGCGTAGGCGCTGAGGGGATCGTGATTGTAGACCACCAGGTCGGCGTCCTTGCCCGCGTCGATCGAGCCGACTCGCTTGTCGATGCCGAGCTGGATCGCCGGATTCAGCGTGACGAGCTTCAACGCCTCATCATGCGTAAGCCCGCCAAACTTCATCGATTTAGCGGCTTCCTGATTCAAGTGCGTGGCTTCTTCCGCGTCGTCCGAGTTGACGGAAACCACGACGCCGCGCTTGGTCATCAGCGCCGCGTTGTACGGAATCGCGTCGTACGCCTCCACCTTGGCCTCCACCTTGTACGCCCACCAATCCGAAAACGTGGACGCGCCGGCCCCGGCGGCGGCGATTTCGTCGGCCACTTTGTAGCCCTCGAGAACGTGCTGGAACGTGCGCACCTTGAAGCCGAACTCTTTTGCGACGCGGAGAAGCATCAGGATTTCGTCCGCGCGGTAGCAGTGCGAATGGACGTAGCGCTTGCCCTCGAGGACTTCGACGAGCGGTTCGAGGCGAAGGTCGCGGCGCGGCGGGATGAGGTTCTTCTCGCCTGCCGCGGCACGGCGGCTGTAGTCCCCCCACATTTTCTTGTAGTCGCGCGCTTCGGTGAAGGCCGCGCGGATCGTCTCTTCGACGCCCATGCGCGTGGTGGGATAACGCGCCTCTCCGGGAGCGCGGAAGTTCGACCGCTTGGGGTTCTCGCCGAGAGCGAATTTGATTCCCGGCATGGCGCCCTCGAACGGCAGCTTTTCCGCGGGTTGGCCCCAGCGCAGCTTAATAACGATAGTCTGGCCGCCGATGGCGTTCGCGCTGCCGTGCAGGACGTTTGCCGCGGTGACGCCGCCCGCCAGGTCGCGATAGATGTCGATGTCGTCGGAATCAAGCACGTCGGCGATGTTGGCGATCGAGGAAACGGAGATGCTGCC
The DNA here is from genome assembly GCA_003224195.1 of Acidobacteriota bacterium. Classification (GTDB taxonomy): domain Bacteria; phylum Acidobacteriota; class Terriglobia; order Acidiferrales; family UBA7541; genus Acidiferrum. The sequence continues at coordinate 25,482 of QHYP01000139.1, forward strand.
TTCGTTGACGCTGCCGTCTATGGCGATGTGCGAATGACAATCAATGATTCCGGGAATCACGAACTGCCCCGAGGCGTCAATCACTTGCGCGCCCTCGGGCGCTTTGATGGACTGGCCAACGGCGGCGATCTTTCCGTCTTTGATGAGGATGGAGCCGTGCTCGATGGCGCCGTGCGAAACGGTCAAAACCGTCGCGTTTTGAATCAGGATCACCTGCCCCGGCTCCGTCGGGGCCGGCGCGGTGTCCGGCGGAGCGCCCGCCGCGGGCGTTGCAGCGGCGTCGACCGCTTCGCGGCCGCACAAGACAACGAATGCGAAAGCAAGTGTCAAAAGTGTGGGTGCGCGGTTCATTGTGATCCTCCTCATTCCTCTGCCCTAGTGGTGAGCTGCGCACCGGGCTTTGTGCCGGTGAAGTCGATGGAGAAGCCCGGCACGGCGAGGGTGCCCTTCATCGAGTCCTTCTCAAACGTTCCGGTGAAGATCACATCGAATGGCTCGCCTTGGAGGAGAATGTTGACGGTGAAAGAAAACTTTTCGACGCTGACCCAGCCGGTGGTGAGTGTCGCGGTGCCGCGTTTGCCGGTCACCGTGCCGGAGAGCGTGCCGTCGCTCGCCATGGTGAGATCGGCGGTGGCTTCTTCCGGCCCATCGGGGGTCGTGTACGAGAGCTTCCACTTGCCGCTCAGATCGCCCTTCGGCGGTTCGGACGGCCGCGCCGGCTCGCGCACCTCGAACTTTCTCCCATCCACGAAAACGAGTTTCACCTTGGTCTTCTCGGCAAAGAGGTCGCCGTCGGTCAGGACCAGATTCGCGATCTTGCCGGTTTCAAGCGTGCCGAGACGATCCGCCACGCCGAAGATTTGCGCCGGCGCGAGAGTCAGCGCGCGGAGCGCGTCATCGGCAGAGAGCCCGGCATCGATCGACTTTTTGACCGCCTTCAAAATCTCCTTCGGGGCGGAGATTCCGCCGGAATAGAAGGCGAACTTCACGCCGGCTTTGGCGAAGGCGGCCGGCGTCGAAGGCGCGCGGTCGCGGAAGTGCAGTGTGCGCAAGGAAGGCTCGGCGTCCGGATCGGCGTCTTTCGGCTTTTCGGGCCATTGCAAATTGACGAGGACGGGCAATTTTTTCGCGGCTATTTCATTTGCGGCTTCGTATCCCTGCTGCCCGCCATAAAGAACGGCGTTCACCTTCCAGTGGTCCGCCAGCCCCAGACCGCGGCGAAGCTGTAGCGCCGTGTTCGCGGGGATCAATACGAGCGCGCGTTCTTCCAGCGCCTCGGCGAGCGCTGCTTCCGTACGGTCGTACGCGGGCCGCTCCACGCCGCGGGGATTTTTCTCATAGATGGCTACAGCCTTCGTGTACCAGTCCGTGTCCAGCCAGACCTGCCGCACGTAGCTGAGCACTCCCATCAACGAGCCGGGGAAGTTGGCGAGGCCCCCGGACGGTTGCAGTGCCACCGGCACCGCCACGGAAGCGCGCACGACCATGTCGCCAGCGCGATCGCCCGCTAGATTCAATACCGCAGCCTGGCCGGGAAAAATCCCGCCCTTTTGAGCAGAGACGACCGTCGTGAAACCCGCGCCGCGCCAGGTCTCGACTCTCTTGTCCGTGAGGCTCGCTTCATCCGCCGCGCTCCTCCACGGCGTCGTCGCGGGACGATCTTCCGGCCCTCGGGAAACGCCCTGCGGAGCGCGCGGCCCTTCTCCACCCGCCGAGGCGGGCGCCGCGGGCAGACCGACGTCGGCGAAGGAATCAATCAACCCGGGATATACGATCAGGCCTTTACCTTCAATCACCCAGGCTTCCGGCGGAATTGTGGCGTTTGTTCCGACGGCGGTGATCAGCCCGCGCGTGATCACGATCGTTCCGTTCTCGAGCGGCGGCCCCGAAACCGGATAAATCTTCGCGCCGCGAATGGCAAAGCATTCCGGCTCGCCGCCCTGTGCCGCGCCGCGCATGGCAAATGGCGGTGCGAAACACGCAGCTATGAGCATCGAGACAAATAAATACCGGCGGGCAAACGTTGCGTACATGCAAGACTCCTTGCTGAAGACGGGACGCATTTTCCGGAAATCGAGTTGACCGCTTCGCGGTCACAAAGATCATTGTTGAGACGAGCGCCCGATGAGGGCGCGAGTCCCGATTCCCATCGGGACGCAGCAGGCTACCCAGAACTTTCCGCCGAGTCAAGGAAGGTGCGGTCCCGAGTGTTACTTCATGACTGGACCAAAAACGGAGTGCAGGTCACATCCTTTATCAATCGTAAGTTCTCGGAACAAAGCCTGCGCCTTCGGCGTCGCCACCAGCCACGCGGCCCAACCGAGGCACGCGGCCACCACCGCGGAAAACGCCGCCGGCGCCGCGGAAAAATAGATCCAGCTTAGAACCAGAGATGCCACCTGAACAGCGCAGAAAGCCCAGCCCAGGGCGCCAATCGCCTGGGGATTACTCCTGGCCAAAGCGCCCAGGTGCCACGTCAAGAATGCGGAGAAAAGCAAGTACGCCGTCACGTACAGGCCGAATCCTTTGTAGAAGCCGCCATAACTGAAGCTAGATTCTCGAACTTGAAAATGAACGTTGTTCATGGAGTCGCGCACCGCGAGCGCTTCCGGTGAAGGCGGCTTGAAGCTCAGAAACCCGAACGTATGCCCTGCGGCAAAAAGAATAAGCAACACGGAAGCAATTCGGTAGAACGCAGTCGCATTCATCATGATCTGGCGTCTCCTGCGGGATTTTTCGCCTGAAAGTGCAGCAATGTCCTCGCCACCAAAGCACCTTCAGGGCTTTTTCTTTTTCAGGAGGTCGCCGAGCGCGCCGAGGGGATTGCTGCTCGGTTCGTTCGCGTTGGTTTGCTGGCCGGAACCGCTCAATTGTGACTTCAACATGCTCCGCGCCAGCCCGGCCACGTCGGGAACGAATTTGGGATCGGAAGTTGTCCCCTGGACAAGGAAAGGAATCTGCGCTCCTTTGCCGCCTGCGCCATTCGCGCCGCCGAGTTTGCCGAGAAGGCCGCCTAATGTTCCGGCGGTCCCGCCCGTGCTAGATGCACTCGCAGCCGAGCTTGCAAGCGTTGCGAGCATCTTGAAGTCGAGATGGTTCTTTGCGTCGATGGTCCCCGCGCCCGTCAGGCTGCCCAACGTGGGAACTACGGCGTTGAAGTTCTCGGCGCGCATGCCGTCAGGCGCCATGTGCACGCTCGTGGTGAGCTGTTGGATGTCCAGGTCGGAGCCCGTCTTGACGCCCGCCAGGGCGGCGATGGCGGTGAGCCGCGAGCCGAGGTCAAACCCGGCAAGCTTCGCGGTGTACAGGCCGACCGTGCCGCTGGTGACCAGCTTGTTGGTGGGCCCTTGAATGTTGAGGTTGGCGTTCAGCGTGCCCGATTGCAGCGAAGCGCCCTTCGGGATGTGGATGGCAATCGCCGGGAGAAAGGCTTCGAGGTCGCGCGCAGGCATATTTTGCCCCTCGAGCTTGATGTTCACGATGGTCGTGTCGCCGGGATTTTCGTATGTGCCGGAGAGATGCGCCGCCGCGGTGCCGATTTTGATGGTCGATGGATTTAATACGCCCGCGTCTTTGCGCAGGTCGTAGTTCGTCGAGAAATCGACTGCGGCCGGGACCGTGGAGGGAGAGCCGCCGGCGATGAGCAGGAGTTTAGTGAATTTCGCCGCGCCTTGCGTGTGCGCCTGGCCGTTTTTCGAGGCCAGAGTCGCGTTGAGATCGAGCAGGCCGCCGAGACCTTGTGAGGCGTCGATGACGCCGGTCTTGGCGAGATCGAAATTCTCAATCGTCAGCTTGGCCTCCACAGGTGATAGAGATGTGTCTTTATCGTTCACCGGGCCGACCTTGCCGTCCAGCTTGAAGCTGCCACCGCCCGGCAAAGACGCGCTCACCTTCACGGGGAAGGCCGAAGTAAGGGAGACGCCGGAAGCTCTCACATTCACGTTGTCATAGACGCTGCGCTTGGAAGATTTCGCGGAGCCGATGGTGATGCGGCCGCCAGTCAATTCCAGCTTGTCCACGCTCAGCTCGGGCGCGGCGGCTGCACCCGGGGCCTTCCCCGGCTTCGCGGCGGGGCCGCCCTCCCGGATCGCCAGCGAAGAGAAGTTCCAGCGGCCCTCGGCGTCGCGCAGCAGCGTCACTTCCGGCTTTTCAATCGTGAGCGCCGTGACGCGCAGGGAGCGAGAAAAAATCAGCGGCAGCATTTCCACGCCGACATGCAGAGATTTCGCGGTGAGAAAGGATGACTTGCTGAATTTCGGGTCGTCGGCAATGGCAAGGTTTTCCGCCGCGAGGGAACCGCCGAGCAGCGAGAGGCTGAGATTGCTGACTTCTACCTTGCGGCCGAGTGCGGTGGCGAGCCTGTCTTCGATGACGGGGCGAAAGGCGTTCACCGGCACCAGGAACGGGGCGACGACAAGGATTAGAACGAGGACGCCCACGATGATGGCGATAATACGGAGTTTGCCGCTCATGGAAACCTCCGGGAACAGAGGCGTGCGCTTCTGCGGGCTCAGCGAAAATAATAACACAGGGAGAAACGGCGCGCTGCCGGCCCGACGGGAAGAATCGCGAATGGTCGCGAATTGCGCTAGACTTTGAGTTGACCGCTTCGCGGTCACCCACAAGAAAGACCGTGGGGCTGTAGCTCAGATGGATAGAGCAGCAGTTTCCTAAACTGCGTGTCGGGAGTTCGACTCTCCCCAGCCCCACCATTCCACATGCCCTAGGCCGAAAAGCAGCTGTGCTACGCCTTCAAACCGTGGGGGACCATGGGGAGGCTGCGGAAGCGGATGCCGGTGGCGTCGAAGATGGCGTTGCCGATGGCCGGAGCGAGACCCATGATGGGCGTTTCTCCGGCGCCTGCGGACGGCAAATCCTTGCGGTCAAGCAGAACAACTTCGATTTCGGGAACGTCGCGGAAGCGCGGCACGCGACAGCGAGAAAATCGCGGATTGGTGATGCGGCCATTCTCGAACTCGATGGCTTCAAAGAGCGCGCCATTGCCAGTTAGCTGAGCGCGGACGCAATTGCGAGGCGTGCGCGCTGCTTGCGATGCGCGTGCAACAGTCCCAACAAGGAGAAACGGCCCCGGCTCATGTCAGGGGCGCGCCGGGCTAGTGCCTACTCGCGTCAAATTCCCCCCCGCCGAGTCGGAGTGCGTCAGGACGAAAGGGCACTCGGAGTTAGACGACAGGTCGCCACAAATTGTTACCTATTTCCCTTAAAGAATTCTCACTCTATCAGTATCAAAGAAAATTTTGCTCTAATCCCTATCCTTGAAGGTCGTTGAACAAGCGCAATATGCGCGCAGAAAGAAACCCGGAGCCCCAATCTGCGGGGCTGGATTGGTTTGTGCCCCAAAGACGCCACAGGGGCGATAATTCTTCTCGACCCAGTAGATTAGATGCTGGTCGTAGTCCTTCCCGACGGAGGTTTCTGCAAATTCCGGCGTGGGCCGATTGGCGATGAAAATAAGGCGCGCTTGCGAGCGGCGAAGACTCTCGATGGCATGCTCTTCGGCTGCGGCATCCAGAAAACCTGGCGTAACGATCTCGTCGCGAAGGGGATTACGCCGCTCAGATAAGAACACCAGTGTGGTTCCCTCTGGCAGGATCGCCACGGGATCCCCTGGCACAGTCCTTTTCTCGATGAATTGCAGTGCCTGCATGAATGCGATGCCAATGTCGGCCGGAGTCCGCCAGGTTCCCCTTGGGGTCACCAGTGGATAAGAGAATTTCCGGCGATAGCGTACCGACAACGTGACAGCGGTTACCACCACGCTCGCGGCGAGGGCGAACGAAATCAGCTGACTGGCACGACGGCGCGTGGCGGGATCGGCCAACAAGAGGGGGAAGATCTCCACCCAAATGTACACAAACAAGAGTACCGAGCCCGGCAGGAGGAAAGAGCTGAGTGCTCCGCCCGTGGAAACGCGAAGAATGATTCTTGCCAGGCTACCGAGCGCAGAAGCTGTAATAATCAGTATCGTGCCGGCGTGTATCTGTGCCGTTGTGTTTCCGCGGCGTTCGGCTCCCACGAACGCAACGATGCCGACTCCTGCAAGGATGAGCAAGAGAAACGGCATTGGCATGAAAGGGCCAAGGTCCGAAAGACCGATCCCTGACACGATGATTCCGGCCACGGAGATTAGAAGCCCCACCACGGCCCGCAACGGCTTTCGCCCTATGCCGCCATTCTCATTTAGAACACCCGCCCGCCGCGTTTCCATCAGCAAGCTGATGGAAACCAGCAGTCCTCCAAACGCGATTAGGCGAATCATCGAAGCAATCATCAGGCTCAGCGAATGCCACGGATGCCCAAAGCCAAACCGCAGCCCGTTGAAGTACATGAGCTGCCAAGGTACATGCCCAAAGAAAAGATGGCTATCAACCGTGAGCGTCTGCCAGCCGACACGCGCGGCGAACCACGAGAAAAAAAGTGCCGGTACTCCAAGGGCAGGCGCCAGAAAAACTGCTAGCCACACAAGGACATTGCGAATCCGGGAATATCCTGCCAGGAACGCGGCCACGGCCCCAGTCCCCACCGCGGCTCCGCCCAATTCCGTCTTTGATAGAATTGCGAGCGCGCTCATTATCCCCGCGCCTAAGAGTGCTGCAGAATTCTTGTTCCGCAAGAAAACGATCAACAATGCGGTTGCCCCCAGAAGGAACGTGCTGCCATCGAGTCCGCCGAAAGCGTACGCCATCAGGTAATTTCCCTGAGACTTCAACGCGCACACCCAGGTGATCGCCAGACAGGCAAGCGTTGCCGGAAATCGGCCGGCAATTTGTCGAGCAATCCAATGGCTCAGTGCCAGGATAAGTATGGTCGAAACGATGCCGTGGCCCCACAGAACCCATAGCGACGGGTGAAAGACACGATAAAGAAAAGCATTAAGGTAAGGAGAAAAGGGGCCGTAGATGTAGCGCACGTCCGAATAGAGCATTTCGCCATTCGTCAGCCGAAGAGGAACGTTCAATTCGCGTCCACTGTCGACCAACGGATTGCCCCAGCGCTGCCAAGAAGCTGCGAGCCCTGCGCAAAAGGATGCAAGAATCCCCGCGAAGCAAGCCAGGTCGCTTCGGCCAAGCTTCTCATCAGGGCCGCAAGAAAGTTTCTCCAGCAAAGAACGCCATACTTTGCCCGCATGAGACACGAGTTTGTTACCTCCTCTCGCTCCGTTGGCGCTCCAGATCAAGGTTGCATGTGAAGACCAAACAATTGCCTCGGCCGGAAATGACGGCTAACGGCCGAGCTCCTGCGTGCCAGCGCGGCCCCAGCCCCAGCAGCGCGGGAGAAGGTGGTGCAGATGCTTCATGAGGATCTGAAAAAGAATCCGCCAAAGGAGATTCCGGGACCATCAAGTGTCAGCGCAAAATCTTCAAACCGCGAGGGACCATGGGGAGGCTGCGGAGGCGGATGCCCGTGGCATCGAAGATGGCGTTGCCGATGGCCGGAGCGAGACCCATGATGGGCGTTTCACCGGCGCCTGCGGACGGCAAATCCTTGCGGTCAAGCAGAACAACTTCGATTTCGGGAACGTCGCGGAAGCGCGGCACGCGATACCGAGAAAATCGCGGATTGGTGATGCGGCCGTTCTCGAACTCGATGGCTTCGAAGAGCGCGCCGCCGAGACCCATGACGTTGGCGCCGGAAACCTGGTTTCGCAAACCATCGGGATTGACAATGGCTCCGCATTCAAAGGCGGTGACCAAGCGCACGACGCGAAGTTCGCCGGAAGCGCGATCCACGAAGACTTCGGCGCAAGTGGCCACGTAGCTGCCCTTCTCCGCGCCGCCGCCGAAGCCGAATCCCTGTCCGGGCTCCTTCTTCGCGCGCGGCCACGCGAATGATTTTCCAGCAACCTCGAAAACGGCGCGCAGGCGCGGATCGGAAAGATTCTTCATGCGAAATTCCAGCGGATCCATTTTCGCGGCGTGCGCGAGGTCGTCCATGTGCGATTCGCGGGCGAAAAAGTTCGCGGTCGCCGCAAGACCGCGGTAGGAACCTTGCCGCAGCGGCGAGCGCACGGGGTGGAACTGAATGCGTTGGTTCGGAACGGCATAGGGCGTGCCGATTCCGGAGGCGCCGGAATTGTAGTTGTGAAATTCCCACGCGGTCAGCGTGCCGTCGCTCGCGATGCCGCTCTTGATCTCGATCACGCCGGCCGGGCGGAAATAGGCCCAGGCGAATTCCTCTTCGCGCGTCCATATCACTTTGACGGGCTTGCCGGCTGCGCGAGCGAGACGCGCCGCTTCGATCGCAGCGTCGCCGGTGTGCTTGCCGCCGTAAGCGGAACCTGTGTCGGGCACGACAACGTGCACGCGGTCGGCGGGAAGGTGGAGCGCTCCGGCCAGCTCGTCGCGGACGCTGAAGGGCCGCTGCGTGCCGGTGCAAACCGTAAGTTTGTCGCCGGCCCATTCGGCGAGGGCGGCGCGCGGCTCGAGAGGCGCGTGGGCAATGTAGGCGATCGTATAAGTGGCTTCCGCGCGGTGGACCGCTTTCGCAAGGCCGTCTTCGACGGAACCCGTCTCGTGCGCGGAATGGCCCTCCGCTTCGGCCTCGACATTCTTCTTCAGATAGTCAAAGAGGTCTTCACTCGAGGGCTGTGGTTGCGTCTTCCATTCGGCGCGTATCGCAGCGAGCGCCATTTCGGCGTCGCGTTCGGTGGACGCGGCGACGCCCACGAAATCTCCGTCGCGAATGACAACTACGCCGGGCAGCGCCTTCGCGGGCCCTGTATCGACCGAACTGAGCGTTGCTCCAAACGATGGCGGCCGCAGAACTTTGCCGCACAGCACTCCGGCGGGACGCAGGTCCGGCGTGAACTGATGTTTGCCAGTAACAAAGTCACGGCTGTTCACCTTGGGGATGGGTTTTCCTGCAATCGCCCAGTGATCGGGCGAAGTGACTGGGTCGGCCTCGGGTATAGCCTGCGCGAGGGTCTTGCCGCGCGCGAGTTCGGCATAACTTGCCGAGCGGCCGGAGGCGGGATCGGTGATCTTCGCATCAGCAGCAACGAGTTTTTCGGGTGCGACGCTCCACTCCTTCGCGGCGGCTTCGATGAGAAGATCGCGCGCAGCAGCCGCTACGCGGCGGAGTTGCGGGCCCATCGCCGGCGTAGTGCGACTTCCGAAGGTGCCCGCATCAAAGGGCGTCAACGCCGTGTCGCCCATGACCATCTGCACGCTCTCGAACGGCACGCGCAATTCATCGGCAACACTCTGCGCCAGAGAGGTGCGAATGTTCTGGCCGATCTCGACCTTACCGGTGAAAACTTTCACGGACCCATCTTCGCCGATGTGCAGCCAGGCGCTGATCTCCCGTGGCAACTCCTCGCCCCGCCGGCGCTGCCTGCCTGACTCTTGTAGCGCCGCGGCGTCCTGCGCCACCGCGAACACCGCGATGCCCGCGCCCAGAACTTTGAAGAAATCCCTGCGAGGCAAATCAAAATGATGAAAAGGACCGGTGCGGAATTCGTAGCGTTCCGGCTCAGGCTCGGGATGGAACGTTTTCGCGAAGTGGCTCATGGCTGCGCCTCCTGCATGGCTTTCGCCGCACGTTGCAAAGCGTCCAGGATGCGCGGATAGGTGCCGCAGCGGCAGATGTTGCC
>QHYP01000140.1 GCA_003224195.1 Acidobacteriota bacterium
TCCGGTCCAGCGGGATGCCCATCCGGTACGCCGTGTTTCGTCCCAGGTGCTCGTCCGGCAGGAACAGCACGCGCGCGCCGCGCTCGAAAGCCCAGCGCATGACGTGTGCCGCATTGGAGCTGGTGCAGACGGCGCCGCCGTGCTCGCCTGTGAACGCCTTGATGGCGGCGGTCGAGTTCATGTACGTGATGGGTACAACGCTCAGGTCGCCGACGGACTCAAGCTCGGCCCAGCAAGTTTCCACCTGTCCGATGTCGGCCATATCTGCCATCGAGCAACCGGCATTCAAGTCTGGGAGGATGACAACCTGGTGTGAGCGGCGAAGGATATCCGCGCTCTCCGCCATGAAATGCACGCCGCAAAAGACGATATAGCGGCCTTTGGCTTCGGCGGCCTGCTGCGAAAGCTTCAGCGAATCCCCCGTGAAATCGGCAAACTTGATGACCTCGTCGCGCTGGTAATGGTGGCCCAGAATAACCACCTCTTTGCCAAGTTCGGCCCTGGCAACCGCGATTCGGCCATCCAGCGTATGATCCGGCACGAGCAGGTAGTTGTCGAAATCGCAGCCCACGCCCGCTTCAATTTCAGGCGCACGAAGAGTAGCAGGCTGCTCGATACCGGCCAGCGACGGCGTTCTCGAGATGGAAGTCAGGGTGCCCATTTCCAGAAGTTGGATGACCTCTACGTCTTATTAGATGAATTTTCTCGCTTTTTGGTCAGATTCTCCACTATCCGCCGATGAACACCATGGTCCGGGATGGGGGCACAAAACCCGGCTCGTTGATGCGGTGGCCTTCCTCTTTCTCGTTGATTACAGAGCGAATAAAGAAGGCCACATCCTCGTCCGAAGCGCCTCCGCGCAGCAAGTCCCTCAGGTCGTGGTCCTCCTTGCTGAACAGGCAGGTTCTCAGCTTCCCGTCGGCGGTCAGACGGACGCGCGAACAGAAGCCGCAAAAGGGCTGCGTCACCGGCGCGATCAGCCCGATCTCGCCCGGCGCGCCGTCGGCAAAGCGGTATTTCCTCGCGGTTTCGCTCCGCTCGTGCGGAATCTGTTCGAGCTTCCACTGCGCGTCTATGCGCCGGTGAATCTCCGCTGCGGGGACGACCAGGCTTCGCGTCCAGTGGCGGTCGGCGTCAAGCGGCATGAATTCGATAAAGCGCATGATGAGGCCGCGCTCGCGGGCAAAGGCGGCAAAGGCTTCGACTTCGTCGTCGTTCAGCCCGCGTACGAGAACCGCGTTCACCTTCGCCGGGCGCAACGCCGAATTCTGCGCTGCTTCGATCCCTTTCATCACCACGTCGAACGATTTCGTGCGCGTAATGCGCTCGAATTTCGCCGCGTCGAGCGAGTCCAGGCTGATGTTGATGCGCTGCAGGCCGGCGTTCACCAGGCGGTCGCACCGCTCCGCCAGCAGGTGGCCGTTCGTGGTCATGGAAACGTCGCGCACGCCCAGCGCGCGCAATCGCGCAATGTAGCTTTCCACCCCGTTGCGAACCAGCGGCTCCCCGCCCGTTACGCGGATCTTGCGGATACCCAGGGCGACGAAAATGCGAGCGAGCCGGTCCAGCTCCGCCCAGGTAAGAATCTCGCTTTCGTCATGGCAGTTTTCCGGATCCGCTGACCGGCAATAGACGCACCGGAAATTGCACCGGTCCGTCACCGATATTCGCAAATCGGTGATCTGCCTGCCGTGTTTATCGTGGAGCATGGTGTCCATCATCTGCCGGCTCAGCGCAACAAGTGGCCTTGGCGCTTGCAAAAATTCCCCGAAAACATTAACGCCCGATTCGCGGAGACCCGCAGGCTTCCGGCAACGTCGCTCCTTTCCAAGCACGGGAGGCCCGGGCGTTTCCACCCGAACCCTCGGCCCCGGCGGGAATGCCCTCTGCGATTCTTCGCCGGAGCCTCGCTCCTGGGTCCTGGGATGTCTCTCCCGTAGGTCGCCAGGGGTCGGAGTTCCGGCTTCATTGTAGTCCGGACAGGCACAACGTGCAACGATGCCTTTACGCCGGACATGGGCCACATTCCGGGAAGGGCGTAGCGCGCCCACGTGAATCCAAGGCTTCGGATCACTCTACGCTACGCGACAGGTGGGAGCTATTTCCCTGAACCCCGTTTCTGGATAGGTCCGAGTATGCGGCCATGGGGAAGTTGTCCTGTATTGAATCGCATGGACGCCCGGTTACATCGCCGAATTACATCACCGGCCATAAACCAAAACGCGGAACGTTCCCGGAACGGCCGTCCGTTGCGGATGCGGCCGCTCCGCAGTGGGAGCCGCAGGCGGAGCAAAATCTGCTGTGTCCACAAAGAGGTTGTGTGTTTTAGTGTCTAGCCCCATAGTTTTGGCCCCGAACTCGGTCTTGACGGTCTCGACCTCGCTGAATTTGTCAGGCGAGTCCTCGTGGAATATATGGATCATACCCTCGCGCGTCGAGGCGAAGAGCAGCTCAGTTTCGGACTCATAGGCGGCGGCATCCACACCCGCTGAGATCGGGAACGACTGGATAACTTTTCCGCTGTCGGCATCCATCGCGACGAGATTCTGTGGGTTACGGCCAGCGGTGAACAGCCGCCGGTGCTTTATGTCCATCGCCAGAGCCGTGGGCGCTCCGGCTGGGGCCACCGGCCAGCGTGACTTTATTTTGAGCGTGCGGGAATCAATCGCGACTACCTCGTTCTTGTCCTCCATATTGACGTAAACCGTTCCACTGCCGTCCGCGACCGCGAATTCAGGGGCGCCGCCCAGATCGATGGTTCCCACGGCGATCCCACTCTTGGCATCGATCACCGTGGAACTGTGGGGGTCTCCATTCATGGCAAAGACACGCTTTGAGGCCGGGTCATAAATAATGGAGTCGGCGTCATTGTCGGCTTTCACCTCGCCGATTACCTTGAGGGTCTCCAAATCGAAAATGATCACTTTCCCCTGCGCTCCGTCGCTGATGAATCCGCGGCCGAACTCCTGAGCGACGGCGACTCCGTGGTCCTGTTTCAAGCCGGTGATGTTGCCGATGAGAGCGCCGCTATCGGCGTCGATCACTTTAATCTCCGTGTCATGCGACACGTAGATGCGGCGCGCAGAAGAGTCGACCGTAATATAGTCAAAATATTCGCGCGTACTTCCTTCGGCTGCGCCGAAACTGTATTTCTTAACGAGGTGGTAGCCACTCGTCGCCGCCATTGCGAGGGTGAAGGCGCCGAGGAGGGCAATAGACAGGCCAGGGGCGAGACGTCCGAGACCAGACGATGACTTCATGGGAAATCCTCCCTTGAATTGACGGCCGCATTATAACCCCCGTTCGGTGGCATCAGCGACATCGGGAAGCTAAGGTATCGGGCTAAATCCTGCGAAGCGGGCCAGAAGTTCCCTTCGAGGAAACGTGATGCCGTTGGCCGTCGCCAGTGGCCCAATCTCCCTGAACCCCGTTTCTGCGGAGTTTGACTGTTGCGTGGCATTTCTGCGTAAATCGGGTCACACGACAAAGTGGTCTCGGACGATAGCTTCCCCATAGCCGACTTACCGTTATCTATATCAGCTGGTTTCGAGTGTGCATATCTGAAACAGGTCTCATTGATGGTGAATCGGACCCTGAGGGCAACAGTGGTGCTCACGCTCTTCTCCATTTTGTTGCTTATTTGGCGTCAATTAGCTACTAAGCTATTTCCTCTAGTTGTCCCCCAGCTGTGCCCCGCCAGTTTTGGACAATCTATTTGAAGGAAGCGAAAAGGGCATCGCTCTCACCTGATTGAAAACAAAGTACTTAGATACATCGAAGCATTATATACTTGCATTTACACGACATAATTGACTTGTAGTTGCACAGCATAATATACTTGCATTTATACGACACAATTGACTTGGAACAACGCAGCAGCATATACTTGTATTTACGCATCACAATAAACTTGTAATGACCCTTGAAGGATTGGAGGCTTCATGTCCTCGCCAAACGAAAAACTAGCTGAATCCCTCGACGTGCTCAAGGAGCTCCAGCAAGGCAACCGACGTGTGTTCCGTTCGGAGGACCTAAGCCGGGTTCACCGCGAACGCCTGGTGGAGAACGGCTTCCTGCAAGAAGTCATGAAGGGTTGGCTGATCTCCTCAAGCCCCGACTCAGAGGTCGGCGAGAGCACCCCTTGGCATGCGTCGTTCTGGGAATTTTGCGCACGCTACTGCGACGAACGCTTTGGCGAACAATGGCATCTGTCGCCGGAGCAGTCCCTTTTCTTGCACGGCGAGAGAACGGTGATCCCGGATCAACTGGTTGTGCACAGTCCGAAAGCGACAAATAACGATATCAAGCTTCTATTCGGCACAACGCTTTACGACCTGAAAGTTGCGGAGATGCCGGCGACCGCGGCTCTCACGGTGAGGGACGGATTGCGTCTGTTTTCGCCGGCAGCGGCGTTGGTACGCGTGCCGGAATCATTTTTTCTGCAGTATCCCGTCGAGACGCAAGTGGTCATGGCGAGCCTTGCTGACGCCTCGGACGTGCTTCGGTTTCTCCTGAACGGCGGCCATTCCGCGAAAGCTGGTTATCTTGCCAAAGCCTTCCGCCAAACCGGGCGCGCCGACCTGGCGGACGAGATTCTCCGCGCGATGAAGGGCGCCGGATACGATGTGCGAGAGAGCAGTCCATTTGAAGCCAGACATATCTTCGCCAGGCTGGGCCGTCCCGCCGCTCCGATTGTGGGTCGCATTGAGATGCTTTGGGACTCGATGCGTGGCAAGGTGCTCGCGGTGTTCCCCAAAGCGCCTGGCCTTCCAACAGACAAGGAAGCGTATCTTCGTTACGTCAACGAAATCTATCGGACCGATGCCTACCACTCATTGTCCATTGAAGGCTACTCCGTCACGCCTGCCCTGGTTGAGAGGGTGCGGCAGGGCGGCTGGGATCCCGAGCATGACCCAGGTGATCGCAGAAATCGCGACGCCCTCGCAGCCCGGGGATACTGGCAAGCGTTCCAGCTCGTGAAAAAAGAAGTAGAGAAAGTGATCGCCGGCGAGAACGCCACCGCTCTCGCGCGTGCTGTGCACAACGACTGGTATCGCGAATTGTTCCAGCCCTCCGTCACAGCCGGCCTGCTCGAAGCGGGGTCATTGGCCGGATACAGGAACATACCCGTGTTTCTACGCGGGTCGCGCTACGTTCCACCGAGGTGGGAGGCGGTGCGCGACGCCATGCCGGCGTTCTTCGACCTTCTGGAAAAAGAACCCGAGCCTTCGGTGCGCGCAGTGTTGGGACACTGGCTTTTCGGTTATATCCACCCGTACCCGGATGGGAACGGCCGCATGGCGCGCTTCCTGATGAACGTAATGCTGGCTTCCGGCGGCTATCCCTGGACGGTGATTCGCATCAGGGATCGCAAGTCTTATCTGAGCGCGCTGGACCGCGCCAGCATCGAGATGGACATTCATCCGTTCACGGCCTTTATCGTCCACCGCGTGCAATGGCGCCTTGAGCGGCACGACCTGACATTTCCTGCGCCCATGGAAAGTCTCGTTTTCGGCCGCGACCTTGTCCTTTTCTACGGGCAAGATGGCGAGGCGGTCGTGCGGTGCGTCATCAGCGGGGAAGCCCTGGACGATCACTTCCATGGAGACGGTAGGGATAAACTCGAGGTGTTCAGAGCGAACCGCAAGACTATCGAGCAAGAGGTACGGCGGAAATATATTGCTGGCGACACCGAAGTGGATGGGTCTATTCTCATTCGCTCGGACGATCTACCTGAGCGGCTATTAGCGCCTTCGCGCGACGCTCTCGACTCGTAGTACTCAACCGAACACTCCGTTCTTGTTGCGTCGTGCATGGTTTACCCCGTTGTGTCCACCCTCTTCGCACGTAAATGTACTCGCCATTTCACACAAATCCTGATAAGTCGGATTACCGGAGTGCGACCTGTAAAGCTGCTGAAGATGATTGTCTGGAGAGGAGGAACTCGATCAGACCGTGCGTCCCATCGCACGTAGCCTACAAGGCAGAGCGGGGAGGCAACGAACTGTTCTGGAGCCCTTGGACAATGTATCCACGCTCGCAAGAGCGGCGCCGAAACCGTGAGGCAACGGTGTATCTGCCAGCATTAGGTGGAGACGGGCCTAGGCTTGATCGTACGATCAGAATATACAAATGCTCGTAAGCGTCGTCATCCGAAGAGAGCCTAAAATGCTGCGTGGCTCTTCTTGCAGTGAGCACAGAGGCTTCCGGTTTCTCTGTCATGGGTAATCAACACTGCCGGCGTAGAGAGCAGATTGCGAACTGAAAAGCTGTTGGAATGATTGTCTGGCAAGGAGGAATCGATCAGACCGCGTGTCCCATCGCGCGTAGCCTACGAGGTAGGGGCGGGGAGGTAACAAGCCGTCCGAAGCCCTCCAACAATGTACCCACAACCGCAAGTTGGCGCCGGAACCGTGAGGCAACGGTGCACCTACTAGCATAGAAGTGGAGAGGGGCTAGGCTTGATAGTAGGGGCAGAACACACAAATGTTCATAAGCGCCGTCAATACGAGAGAGCCTAATATGCTGAGCGGCTCTTTTTGCAGTGGGTGCGGGGGTTTCTGCTTCCCCCGCCATGGGCAAACCACACTGCCGGCGTAGAGAACGGTCCTAACCTATCGCGTCTTTCCAACGGAACAGGATAAGTCCGTATCGCTCCCTGCAAAGGGAAAGTCCACCGCGAGGTGGACCGATGGCGGTGCGGATATGACATCAGGGAGAAAGCGAAGGCTTCTCGGTAATAGAGGAGATACCGGTTGCGTCAGACATATCGACATATTGGCAACATCACCGGACGCGAAAGCGGGCAGACTTCCCCGTGGTCCTTCACGCGAGAGAACTGGGCCAATCGGCTTCTGAGACAAAGCAGATGACGACGGCGCAAGCCGTTGGTGCGGTTTCAAGCGAAGCGGCGCAATGGTACGCCATCGACTGGCAAGCCATTCACCGCAACGTTCGCCGACTCCAAGTGCGTATCGCGCAGGCAACAAAGGAAAGCAGATGGGGCAAGGTGCGAGCCTTGCAACGCCTGCTGACCCACTCGTACAGCGGCAAGGTTCTCGCCGTTCGACGAGTGACGGAAAATGATGGCAAGGAAACCCCAGGTGTAGACCGAGAAATTTGGGATACACCAGAGAAGAAAACACAGGCAGTTCATGAACTCAAGCGCAGGGGCTATCAACCTCAACCCCTTCGACGTGTCTACATCCCGAAAGCGGACGGCAAAACGATGAGGCCGCTCGGAATTCCCACTATGTGCGACCGCGCGCAGCAAGCCTTATATTTGCTAGCGCTTGATCCCATCGCGGAAACCACTGCTGATAAAAACTCTTACGGGTTTCGTCAGCAGCGGTCCTGCGCGGATGCGATTGAACAGGGCTTCAATGCACTGAAAAGCGCAACCACGCAATGGGTTCTAGAGGGTGACATCAGAAGCTGTTTCGATAAAATTTCTCACGATTGGCTTTTGGCTCACGTCCCCATGGACCGAGCCATTCTCCGAAAGTGGCTGAAATCAGGGTATATGGATAAACACGTCCTCCACGAAACGACGGACGGAACTCCACAAGGCGGCATAATTTCTCCAGCGCTCGCCAACTTTGCGTTGGATGGGCTGGAGCGAGTTCTGCGGGAAAAGTACCCAGCAGCAACTCGTTTGAAGTCTGTGGGAAATCAACGTCCCTCGGTGCATTTCATCCGTTATGCGGACGACTTCGTCATTACCGGTAAATCGAAAGAATTACTGGAAGGTGAGGTCAAGCCCCTCGTCGAGCAATTCCTGCAAGAACGAGGGCTTGAACTTTCTCCTACAAAGACAGTCAGTACGCACGTGGAGAAAGGCTTTGATTTTCTCGGACAAAACGTGCGCAGGTATCCGAATGGAAAACTGCTCATCAAGCCTTCCAGGAAGAATGTTAAAACCTTCTTGGATGGCATCCGAAGAACAATCAAGGCCGCGCTGGGTTTCTCTGCCGCCGACCTGATCGAAGAACTCAACCCCAAGATACGAGGTTGGGCTAATTATCATCGGCACGTTGTGAGTAAACGCACGTTTGCGCGCGCGGATTACGAAATCTTCCCTTGTCTGTGGCGATGGGCCCGACGGAGGCACCGAAACAAAAATCTGCGTTGGCTCAAGGAGAAATACTTTGAGCGGCATGGGTCAAAGAACTGGTCTTTCGTCGGAGAAAAGTACGACAACCAAGGGCAGCCGCACAAAGTGCGGTTACTGTTGGCTAGTGACACGCCCATCCAACGACATGTCAAGGTCAAGTGCGAAGCGAACCCTTACGATCCCGCCTTTGAAACCTACTTTGAAGAACGAGCAGGATTTCACATGAGGGCAACATTTCGGGGCACTCGTACACTTCGCTATATCTGGAACGAGCAACACGGGCTCTGCAAGGTCTGCAAGCTACTTATTACGCGGACTACAGGATGGCGCTTGCACCATTGCGTCCCTCTTGTGCGGGGTGGGTCTAAGAGTGCCGAAAACCGCGTTCTACTTCATCCAGACTGCCATGACAAGGTTCACCGCCAGAATCTTTCTGTATCGAAGCCGCGTCTCCCTGAAAGAGGCGTTCGAAGGGCTTGAGCCGTGTGATCGGGAAACCATCACGCACGGTTCTTAGAGGGCGGGGCGACCGCAAGGTCGTTCCGCTACTCGGTTCTAACCGATCGCGTCATTTCAGCGGAACAGGGTAAGCCCGTATTGCTCCTCGCAAGGGGAAAGTCCATCGCAAGATGGATCCTATGGCGATGCGGGTAACGGAAATGGGAGCAAGCGAAGGCTGCCCTGTAATCGGGCAGATACAGGTTGCGTCGCCTCAGGGGGACAACATCACCTCGCCGGAAACGGAGCTGACTTCCCGTTGGTGCTCAAGCTCGAGACCTCTTGAGGAACCGATGCATGAAGCAAAGCAAATGACGATGGCGCAAGCCATTGGTGCAGCTTCACACACGGCTGGTGGATTCTCCACCGCTGTGCGAATCGGCAGCAAGCCAGTATCGAGTAGGTCTGCTTCGTTTTGAATCAGGCCGCGTCCTCGTTTTTTATGGGGGCGTTTTTAGAGTGCTCGAGCCGGATGACGGGAAACCTTCAAGTCCGGTTCTTAGAGGGCTGGGCGCCAGCAATGGCGCCCGGCCACTCGACAGTAATTCAGATGGGCGCCGGGCGATCAGTACCGGGAGTCGGCTTGTCGTCAGGAAATCAAAGACTGACGAGATGGACCCTTATAGGGACTTAGTTAGCTTGGTGAACTTGTTTTCTGCTTCGTAGACCATGCCCAAGCTCCCCAAAACCGATAGTGGCCCGAGTTGATTAACCTCATAGGCGCTGTGATAGAATCTCGTGCGCGGAGGCTAACGAATTTCGAAAAAATTCTCGTACTTTTAATATTCAGGTCGAGCAAGATGGCTGCTTGTTAGTTCTTGCAAGAGGGCCCTTTCCAGGTTTTCCATTCCGCCTCTCTTTTCCGATGGAGAGGACAAGGTGCCTATATGAAGAAAACGCTTGTTCTCGCTCTTTTGACCTTTTTGACTCCTCTGGCGCACGCGGATCAAGGTGGTTTTTCCAATTCCGGCGGCTCAACACAGGTAAGTTCCGGCGTTAACATTGACTCGACCGTTGCCACACCCTCCGGCACTTTGACCATTCACTGCCCCAGTACCACGCCGGGCCTTTGCGCTGGCGGCAGCTTTACCTTCCTTTCCAATGACGGGACTATGGCGCTAAACGCAAGCTTTACTAGTGGCACATTTCGGGAAAGTTGCTCAGGCGGCGGCAGGGGCGGCCGTGTCACTTGCAGTTACAGCTTCACTGGCTACATTAGCGGCACTTGGAGTATGAATGGCGCGACGCAAGCGATCACCGGCCTTACCTCTCAGAGATTTGGAACTGGAGGCGCTGCAGCCAAGGGAACAACGGCCTATAATTCTGCCTACACGCCGTTTTACTTCTCAAATAGCGGCCAGATTCTTCGCTCGGACGACCTGAACGGCACCAACCTGATCTCGTATGGAACGCAAGGCAGTGATGTCGGGCAGTTTTACGGCGCATACGGCATCGCGCTGGATTCCGCAGGCAGAATCTACGTCGCCGATACGTACAACAGCCGCGTCGTCCGCATTGACGATATGAATGGCACGAACTGGACGACCTTCGGGACGTCGGGTTCAGCTGTCGGCCAGTTCATGAATCCATCCGGCATTAGTGTCGATTCCGCCGGCAGGATTTATGTGATGGACACAGGCAACAACCAGCTGGTCCGTATGGACGACATGAACGGCACAAACTGGACCGTCATGAGCGGCATCGGGTCCGGCGTTGGTCAATTCGCACAGTACGTCGCGCCCGTTGCGTTTGACGCGAGCGGACGGATCTATGTGGCGGATTCCGGCAATGGACGGCTTGTACGCATGGATGATATGAACGGCACCAATTGGACTACGTTAACGCAGTCCCCAGTGATCAACGGCTACATCTATTCCTTGCAATCTCCCATTGGGGTTGCCGTGGACCCGGCAGGCAAGATTTACGTCGCCGATGCGGAGTATTATCAGCCCGCGGTGATTCGCGTCGACGATATGACGGGAGTCAACTGGACGTCCATCTACCTGGGCTCTACTGCAACGCCACACAGCATTGCCGTCGATTCGAGTGGAATGGTCCTTGTAGGAGGGGGCGGAGCGCAAATTGTGGACAACATGATGGGCGTTCTCACCTCATCAAGCGCGTTGACCCAATATTACGGTCCCTACTACGTCTTCGGAGCGACTCCCGTGCTGGTGCCGAGTCCGCGTCCCTCTGCACTCAGCTTTTCACCCACAACTTTGACTTTCGCCGACCAGGATATCGGAACCACGAGCAATTCCCAAGCCGTTACAATCACGAACTTCGGGGGCAGCCCACTGAACTTTTCTGGCATTTCGGCGAGTGGCGATTTTCCTGAGACAAATAATTGCCCGGGTACACTGCTGGCGGGAGCGAGCTGTATAGCCAATGTATCTTTTGCGCCTACGGTCAACGGTCCGGAAACCGGGCTGCTGACCCTCAGTGACGATTCGGGCAACTTGGGTGCGTCGCAAGCCGTAACTCTCGTGGGAACAGGCCTCCTCCCGCGTCACCTCAGCTTGTCCCCGGCAACGCTCAATTTCTCCGGCTACACTATCGGCGATAGCCCCAGCCAGACTGTTAGTGTAACTAACACCAGCGGAGGCTCCGTCGGGATCGCCGGAATCGCCATGAGCGGCGATCCCTCTTTCGTTCAGGGGAACACATGCGGATCTATCCTATCGGCAGGTGCAACTTGCACCGTCACGGTGACCTTCAGCCCGGTCGCCTATGGCACATTCACTAGCACGCTGATCGTTACCGAAAGTTCCGGCGCGCAGGAGACTGTCTCTGTCAACGGCACTGCGTTCCCAGACAACTAATTCTGTTCAACGCAGTGTGCGCCCGTAAATGGCATGAGCTATTGATCGTTCCATCTCCTGTCACCGTCGCGCTGGATGCCAATGGCTAGGATTTACCTCGCGCGCCTTTTCTCGCTGTAGGGGCGCTTTTCCCAAGCGGACCACCCCATTACTATCGTGGACATGCAGGCTTTGCCAAGCGGCCAGCCGTGGCTTAGCGCCCCTTAAACATTTTTCTATCAGATTGAAAACAAGAAGGAAAGCTCGGGGGAGAGCGTCGGATTCAAATCCGCCAGCTGTATGGAAACAAAGGAGTTTTGCGGTGCACCCTGGCCTTCTAAGGAACTGAAAAGAAAGGAATGGAATTCTTACTGCCCCCTAAATGCCCCTTGGAAATTCGTGGTTGGAGCCGAGAGTGGGAGTTGAACCCACGACCTGCCGATTAGTCAGAAAAGTGCATATTGTTGGCTCGCTTGGCTTTGTTGTGCGTCATTCTCCTTGGTTTTGGCCCTTGTTCGGCTGGTAATGGACTCAAGATGGACTCAACTTTTGGAATGACCCCTTGAATTGGCACACTCGCGATGGGCACACTCTCCGGGAGTGACCCGACCCCCTTTTCGAGACAATTTCTGAGTTGAATCCGGGAGGGTGTGACCCGACCCCCTTTTCGAGACAATTTCTCCAACGTTACAGGTGCTCACTGCACGCCCTGGAGCCGACTATGACCAACGAGCTCACTCGACGCCAGCTCCTCTCCGTCGGAGCCGCGGCAAGCGTCGCAGCTCTGCCAACCCCACGCATACTCGCTGGCGCTGCCGCGCCCGCTGAGATGCCACGGCGTAAGCTCTATGCGATTCTGAGCCTCGGACGCCTTGGTTTCCAAGCCAGTTTCCCTGAGTCACTCGAACTCACCGTCAAGCACGGTTTCGAAGGCATGGATCCTGATCCGAACTACTTCGCTTCGCTGGGCGATGATGGGCTCAAGCGTCTCCTTGACGACCTGCGGGCGAAGAATCTCAGATTCGGCGCTGCGGGTCTGCCGGTGGAGTTTCGCAAGGATGAGGCGAGATTTAACGGC
>QHYP01000370.1 GCA_003224195.1 Acidobacteriota bacterium
GAGATGGTGGACCTCTCGCACCACGACGGTTTGCCTTCGCGCGTGCAGGACGTCACGCTGAGCGTTTGGGAATGGCGCGCCGACGGAATCTATCTCCTCGGCGCCACGCAGGACACGCAGGTCCGCATCCGCTATTTGAAGGCTTATCCCGACCTCACCGACGCGACTTCGCCCGTGCTTGTGCGCAACGCGCAGGAAGCCATTGCGTACGGCGCGGCGGCTCTGGCGGCCTGGGCGCGCGGGTCGCCGCTGGCGCAGAAGTGGGACGGCGCGGCCAGCGATGCCGTCGAAGACCTCGTGTCGCAGGCCGTGCGCCGCGAACAGCAAAGCGGGCACCGCCGCCGGCCGTATTCTTCGCGTTCCGGCTACACACCGTTTTGAATGTAGGGGCACGATATATCGTGCCCCTACAAAGCAGCGGCCTTCCTTGTAGGGGCGCAGCATGCTGCGCCCCTACAGACTAATTCACTTTTGGAGAACTATATGCCCATCACGATTTCACTTCTGCCCAACAACGTGGATTCGAGCGCCAGCAACTTTGTCTACGCCATCGCCACGCTGACTTTTTCGGGAAGCTATCCCACCGGCGGCGATACGCTCGATTTCACGACCGTCGCGGACAGACTTCCCAGCACGCAGATCATCCAGGCCTTCGCCGAATCGCAGAACGGCAACTCCGGCTATTACATCCCGGTGCAGGGAAGCGCGCTCAACAACTGGAAGCTGAAATGCTTTCTCGGCGGCGGCACGGAAATCACCGCCGGCGCCTATCCCGCCGGCGTCACCGGCGACATCGTGCAGCTCTCCATCACCGCCCGCAAGCTCTTGTAGCACAGCCACTCCCTTGTCCCGAGTGCAACCGAGGGATGGCTGTGCAGCGATGTAGGGGCACGATATATCGTGCCCCTACTGGCAAGGTCAATTGGCACAGGCCTGCCTGCCGCAGTCGGGGTTGTGCACGGTTTGTCCGCACAGGAAAGGCGCACAGGCAAGAGTGTGAAGCTGTTAATAGACATCCCGGACAGGTGGGGTATTCTCACAGCCCACCGCAGGAGGTTCGGGATGAAGCATCCAGTCTACGAGCAGATACAGGATAGGAAGGTGAAGAGCAGGCTGCGCATGCTGCAGCATGCGCAGCGCGTGAGCGGAAACGTGAGTCAGACGTGCCGCTTCTTCGGCGTCTCAAGAGCGCTCTTCTATATTTGGAAAAAGCGCTACGAGAAGAGCGGCTTGGCTGGCCTTCGGGATCTGCCCCGGAGACCTCACCGCATCCGGTATCGCATTCCACCTGAGATCGTTTCCCTCATCCTCCGTATTCGTGAGGAACGCCGCTACGGGGCGGTTCGGACCAGCCTTTATCTTCAGCGGCATTATCACGCCTATGTCTCACCAACAACGATCTTTAAAATCTTTCATCGCCATCACGTTGGCCGGATCTCGTTGAAGAAGTATCGCCCAGGTCCAAAGCCAGCCGATGCTCCACTTCAGGTCCCAGGCCGCTCCGTGCAGCTCGATGTGAAATTCGTTCCACGGATTGGGCGAGCACGCCAACGCTTCTACCAGTTCACGGCCATTGACGAAGCCACGCGCTTCCGCGTTCTCCGCATTTACGACCACAACAACACCAAGACCGCAATCGACTTCCTCGCGGAGGTGCGTGAGCATTTTCCTTTCGCCATCCAAAAGATCCAGACCGACAACGATTCTTCGTTTGGACCTCAATTCACCTGGCATCTCTCTGATCTCCGAATCTCGCATCGTCACATCCCTCCCGGATGCCCCGAGGTCAATGGCAAAGTCGAGCGGAGCCACAAGACCGATTCCGAAGAATTCTATCGAGGCAGAAATTTCCGCCATAAGAGGGATCTTGCTCGAAAACTCAGGCGGTGGGAACGCGAATACAACGAGGACCGGCCACACCTCGCGCTCGATGGGAAGACTCCTGCTGAGCGAGTTCGCGAGCTCGTTCAGCCACCCAACTCTGCAAAGGAACTCTCTTGACTAATACACACTCTTGGCTGTGCTCCTTGCCGGGCACCCGGAATTTATCTCCGATTCTTGGAGCTCGGTCGAATTCCGATATTGCCGCTCCCCGCCCGCCTGGCGCCCCGAACTTCAGGGCCTGCTTCTTTGCCTTTTACTTCTTCAATTCGATCAGCAGGGCATGGACCGCGCCGCTCGACTCGCTGCTATGCGTTTCCGCCTCGTGCCACAAAGCCTGGCCGGGGCGCGCCTCTCTTTCCGTCGTCTTACCGTCCGGAGAAGTGAACGTCGTTTTTCCGCTCCCGGAAACCTGGTAGCTGATATAGGCCGGGTGGGAGTGCATCGCGATTTTCTCACCCGCTTTGCCATGAAAATCGAGCACGCGCACGCGATCGTTCTCCAGCAATACCTTGAAATTGCTCGCCGCCGCCTGCGTCGGGTCCTGCGCGCGGGGCGTCGCTGCTACCAGACACCAGGCCACGGTGAGGCACAACACACCCGGAATGACCCTGCGAAGATTTTTCATCGCTCATCTCCTTGTTTCGTTTGAGGTGGGAACTGACAGCGCGCCGATACTTCCCCTTTTCGCGCCGCGTGTCAATAGCGAAGCCCTCTCACGCCGGTGCGCCGATCACCTTTATCGGGAAGCCCGGCCCTTGCTTTTCCTTGTAGGGGCACGATATATCGTGCCCTCTCTGTAGCGCCGTCCTCACCTCTGTCCTCCCCGCCCTCCCATGTAGCGGCCGTTCGGGCGCCAGCCCGAACGGGCACTCCTCTTGCTTGTCCTGCCTGCCCGCCGCAGCTTGCAAGTAGCACAGGCTTGCCCTGAGCAGAGTCGAAGGGCACTCTTGCCTGTGCAAACCCCTGTCCGCCCTACTCTTTCCTCGCGTCCTCCCCTTCCGTAGGGGCACGGCACTTGTGGTGAGCG
>QHYP01000371.1:0-821 GCA_003224195.1 Acidobacteriota bacterium
GCGCCTCCCATTCCTTGAAGCGCGTCTCGACTTCCAGCATTCTTTCCGCTACGTTTTCTGGTCCAGTATCCGCTGGCGCAGCGCTTCGAAATACTGGACAGCACTTGAATTTCTTTTGAGGAGCTTGCGTGAAACACGTTCTGCCGGTGCGGCGCGCCGTTTTGCGCATGGCCCCTTATGTGCCTCCACAAGAGAATCGCCTTGGAAAGCTGCGGCTTGATTTCAACGAGAACACGATTGGCTGTTCGCCGGCGGTGACGCGGGCTCTTCGAGGACTGTCGCCTCAGCAGGTCGCGATGTACCCAGAGTATATTCGCGCCACGGCGAAGCTTGCGCGCGCCATCGGCGTGCGTGCCGAAGAACTCGTTCTGACGAATGGCGGGGACGACGCGCTACGGCTGCTCTTCGACGTTTTCGTGGATGATGGAGAAACTGTAGTTTTCCCGGAGCCGACGTTTCCGATGTATCGCTTTTACGCCGAAATGTACGGCGCGCAGATCGCCGCTCCTCGCTTTGACGGCGAGATGCGCTTCCCGGTGAAGGAAATCGTTGCGGCCCTGCGCCGGCGGCCGAGCGTGGTCTTCCTGGCGAATCCGAACAACCCGACCGGCACGCTGCTTGAGCCGAGCGATTTGCAGCGCATCCTGCGCGCCGCCACGCATAGCGTTGTCACGGTCGATGAAGCGTACTTTGAATTCTCGGGCTGGAGTGCCGTGCCCTGGCTCCGCCGCTACGCGCATTTGGTCGTCGCGCGAACGTTCTCAAAAGCCACTGGCCTAGCCGGGCTGCGCCTGGGCTGCCTCATAGCGCGCAAGGCGGTA
>QHYP01000371.1:836-3373 GCA_003224195.1 Acidobacteriota bacterium
CAAGGTCGCGCCGCCCTTCAACGTGAACATCGCGGCGCTGATCGCTGCCGAGGCCGCCGCGAGGGATCGCCGATCCATCCGGCGCTACGTGGGAGAGGTGCGCCGCGCGCGCGCCGAGTTTGCGCGCGCAGTTGCCGAGCTGGGTTACCGGCCCTTTACCAGCGCCGCGAACTTTCTGCTCGTGGATTTCGGTCCGGTCGGTCCGGAACTCGTGCGCCGCCTTGCGCGAAAGGGAATCCTGCTGCGCGACCGCAGCGAGGAGTTCGGACGGCCGGGCCCCGTGCGCGTCTCCATCGGCACGCGCCGCCAGATGCGTCGGTTGGCGCGCGCGATCGCCGAATTCGCCGCATCAAGAAAATCTTCCCGGCCCTAAATTGGCTACGACTGGACCCAGCGATAGATCTGCATAGCGATGATAGAGCCGACGATGGGCGCAAATAGATAGGTCAGATTGAAACTGCCGATCGCCAGCGCGACCGCCGGGTTCAGCACGGCGTTCGAAAAGGATGCCGCGATGGATATGCCCACCAGGAGCGCGCCGCCGATTGTCAGCCCCGAAGCAGCAGCCGGCGCCTTTCCGCAGAAGACAGCTGCCACACCGAGCGCCAAAACCGCTGTGCCGAACACTTCGCCTTGAAATACCACGCCGCTGTTCGCCACCTGCAACGCAGCCGGACTGGTCGTCAAGTGGGTCAGAAGCAGCGCCAGGCCGCCGCCGAGAAACTGGCTGACAAGATACAACCCCGCGTCCTTCAGACCGATCTTGCCGATGCTGGCCAAGCCGATCGTGACGGCCGGATTGAGGTGCGCGCCCGAGATGGCGCCGACCGTATAGACGCCAATCCCGAGCGCGAGGGCGGCAAGAAAACCCGTGGGCACGGGGAATTGTCCGGCTAAGGAAAGACTCACTGTGAAAGCGAGCACGAAGGTTCCGATGAATTCCGCTGCGTATTTCTTGATGCTCATTAGATCCATGATGCTCAGTAGATCCATACGTTCACCTCGCTCTGAACTCAAAAGTGCCGTGTCCGGACGAAAATGTTAGAAGGAATGGGCATAGACTCCGCGTTCGAGCCGGGATCAGCGTTACACACTAGCTTCGGGTGCACCGGGGCTGGCAAACGCGGTTAGCCTACTTTGCTTTTTGAAGCGTTGCAAGCTGTGCGAAGCGGCAGCCAAACTAAAGCGGAAGGATAACGCGAGGAGACTCTCAGGTCGTGAATTATAAGGGCGGATGGGCCTATAAGCCGGATTCTGTGCAGCACGGCTTTCATGTCCCGACGGGTTGCATCGGGGCGTGTCACCATGCCGCGACGATCATTCCTCTGGGGCACGGCTCACACCGTGCCTCAAGCGGCCTACCCGAGGGTTGATGCCCTTCGAGCCGACTAAATCGGCTCTCCGGGTGAGCACTTCGCGCTTGCGCGCTCGGTGCAAACGAGCCGGGCCAGCTCTCCCCTCCTATTTGGCCTTGCACCACGCGGGGTTTGCCATGCGTTCGGTCTCGCGACCGGACCGGTGGGCTCTTACCCCACCTTTTCACCCTTGCCTGATGCGACCGCGAAGTCGAAGATCCCGGTTAAACCGGGGCGGTCGACACCTTGCGCAACGTGCTTGTGGAAGACGTGCCGCAGGTTTTCCTGCGGCCTGTCACCGAAGCATTCGCCGCGCCGGCGGTATATTCTCTGTGGCACTGTCCGTGACGCGCTTTTGGAGCGGCGGCCTTGCGGCCCGTCGCTTCAACTGCGTCCCCTGGCGTTACCAGGCGCGTTGCCCTGAAGCTCGAAGCCTTGCGGCAGCGAGCTACGGTGTCCGGACTTTCCTCCCGCCCCGAATCTGAAGCGACAAGCTTTAACTTGTCACCCCAGCGCCGAAGCCAGCGATCGCCCGGCCCACCCGCCAGACCCATTGTAACTCAAGGTGGCCCGCAAGGTGCGCCCTCAAGTTATGTTGGCCAGAAGCCGCATTGATTCCCCCCCGGACCGGGAGTAAGATGCCCGACAAAGGATGGATCCGGCACCCAACTAAAACGTTTCCGCGACCAACCCCCTTCATCATACTGCAGTGCGAGGGGCGGGCGCCTGGCACGCCGGTCCGCAACTTCCATGGCCGAGCCGCGTATGCAGTCGAACCCGGCCGCAGGGCTCTCCCCGGACTTGACCGGGACGACTGTGGGGAGGTTCGTCATCCGGGAGCGGCTGGGGCAGGGCGGCATGGGTGAGGTCTACCGCGCTGACGATGTCGCCCTCAAGCGCCGTGTCGCGTTGAAGCGCATAGGGTGGCCTCGCCGCGCCGACGAGCGCTCCCGGAAGCGCCTTTGGCATGAAGCGCAACTCGCCTCGCAACTCACCGATCCGCATATCGCAGCCGTGTACGACGTGTTCGAAGAGGGCGAGGAACTCTTCATCGTGATGGAGTACGTCGAAGGACAAACTTTGCGCCGCCGGCTCGACCGTCCCCTTCAGATGCAGGAATTCCTTTCCATTGCCCCACAATGCGTTGCGGGCCTCGTTGCCGCTCACCGGGCCGGAATCCTC
>QHYP01000372.1 GCA_003224195.1 Acidobacteriota bacterium
CCGAGCCACGTCCTGCAATTCTCCGTCGAGCCGGAACTGAACGGCTACAACCCGCTGCGAGCGGTCGCCTTCTTTCGACAACTCGAAGAGCGGCTGGCGGCCTTGCCTGGCGTGCAGACTTTCGGCGGCGCCACGATCCCGGTCCTCGCGGGAGACGACTGGGGCTCAAACGTGACGGTAGAAGGCGAGCCCCCGGAAAAAGCGGGGAACACGCATGCTCTGCGGAATGCTGTCGGTGCGAATTATTTTTCGACGATGGGGATTCCCCTGCTAGCGGGACGTGAATTCACGCAGCAGGACACAGCAGAGAGCCCCAAAGTGGTCGTCATCAATGAAACGATGGCCAAGATGTTTTTCCCCGGCCGTGATCCCATCGGCCGCCATATGAAATTCGGCTCTGGCAGCAGTCCATTGAACATCGAGATCATCGGCGTCGTAAAGGATAGTAAGCATCAAGGAGTCAAAGAAGAAGTTCGGCCTTTTGTGTATATGCCCTATACGCAGGACCCGACGGTCGGGAGGATCACCTATTACATCCGCACACAGCAGGACCCGGCAGCGATTGCCGCTGCCATCCGCAGCACCGTTGTGCAGCTGGATGTCAACCTTCCCGTGGTTGGTCTCCGCAGCTTGGAATTACAGATCGAAATGTCCATCTCCGGCGACCGGTTACTGGCGTTTCTCACTGTCGCCTTTGGGATTCTGGCAGCGCTGCTGGCGGCCATGGGGATTTATGGATTGCTGGCGTACACCGTGACGCAACGGACGCGGGAGATCGGCGTGCGTATGGCGCTCGGCGCGGAGCCGCGGCACGTGCGCAGAATGATCCTGGGAGATGTGACGCGGCTGGCCGGGATTGGCATTGTCGCCGGTTTACCGCTGGCTTATGGGATCAGCCGGTTGACGAATTCCCTTCTCTACAATGTGAAATCATTCGACGTGCCGAGTTTCATGGTGGCCCTTCTGGCGCTGGTGCTTGTAGCTTCGGTCGCCGGATACGCGCCAGCGTGGCGAGCGACGCGGGTGGATCCGATGGTGGCGCTGCGGTACGAATGATTCGGAGATTGGACGCTGGGGATTCGTGGTTCGTAGGGAGGATTAGGGTAAGAGTCCAGGAGTACGGGAAAAAAGATCCTAAGTTCAAGAAAAGGAGAGGAAATGGCCGCAACCGATAGCACGCTCATCAAGTTGGAAGGCGTAAAGAAAGTGTTCTACACCGATGAGGTGGAAACGCACGCGCTTTCCGAGATTCATCTCGAAGTCAAGAAGGGAGAGTACATCTCGATCGCCGGGCCATCGGGCTGCGGCAAATCGACGCTGCTCTCGATTCTCGGCTTGCTGGATTCTCCAACGGACGGGAACTACTCGTTGGACGGCAAGCCGGTGGCGAATCTCTCGATCAGCGATCGCACGCGCATCCGCAACCGGGAGATCGGCTTCATCTTTCAGGCGTTCAACCTGATTGGCGACCTCACCGTGTACGAAAACGTCGAGCTGCCATTGACCTATCGAGGCACCAGTTCGGCGGAGCGCAAGCAGAAGGTCCAGCAGGCACTCGAGCGCGTGGGAATGGCGCACCGCATGCGGCACTACCCTTCGCAGCTCTCCGGCGGTCAACAGCAACGCGTGGCAGTAGCACGGGCGCTGGTGGGCGATCCGCTGATTCTGATGGCTGACGAGCCTACCGGAAACCTGGACTCGAAAAACGGCGAGGCAGTGATGGAACTCTTGCGCGAGCTCCATCGCAGTGGCGCAACGATCTGCATGGTGACGCACGATCAGCGCTACGCCAATTTTGCCGAGCGCACGATTCATTTGTTTGACGGCCGCATCGTCGAGGAGAGCCAGGAAGTCCGCGCGGGGGCGTAGCGCTGCCGAGAAATCGTATGGGCACACTTTGGCAGGACTTGCGCTTCGGGTTGCGGATGCTGGCCAAGAATCCGGCCTTCACTGCAGTCGCGGTTTTGACGCTGGCGTTGGGGATCGGCGCAAATGCGGCTATCTTCAGCGTGATCTATGGCGTTCTCCTTCGCCCGCTGCCCTATCCGAAGCCGGACCAGATCGTCCAGGTGTGGGAAGTAAACGCCGACGGCGTCCGGGTCCGCTTCGCCGAACCGAATTTTGAAGACATTCGGAATTCAGCCCAAAGCTTCGAGGGCCTCGCCGAATACTGGAGCGATGTTTTTTCGATTGCCGGCGGCAGTGAGTCGACACGAAGCATTGGCGCGGTTGTTTCCAGGGATTTCTTCAGCGTGCTGAGCGTCTCGCCGGTGCTCGGGCGCGGCTTCACTGCGGAAGATGCGCACGAAGGCGCCACACCCGTGCTGCTGGTCAGCTACGGCTATTGGCAGCAATATCTCGGCGGCTTGAGGGACTTCTCAAGGCTCAAGCTGCTGGCACACAATCAGGTTTTCAGTGTGGTTGGCGTGCTTCCGCCCGGCTTCAATTTCCCGGACGGAGCCGATT
>QHYP01000373.1 GCA_003224195.1 Acidobacteriota bacterium
CCTATGAGCAGGTCGCTCCCGGCATCATGCTGACCGTTCTCGTCGGTCTTTCGGTGATCAAGGCCGGGCTCATCATGGCCTACTTCATGCACCTGAAGTACGAAAAGTTTATTTTGGTCTTGTGGCTCGTGCCGGCGTTCATGTTCTGCGTTATGATGATCTGTATTTTCTTTTTCCCGGACAGCCTGCGTCTCGGCAGTTCGGCGATGCACTGAGGATTTTTG
>QHYP01000374.1 GCA_003224195.1 Acidobacteriota bacterium
AGGACCTTGCGGTTCATGTCGCTGAGAAGCGGGAAGGTCACGCCGATTTTTTCCGCAAAGGCGCCGTTGGCGGCGGGGCTGTCTATGCTGATTCCGAAAACTACGGTGTCCGTCGCGTCCAGCTTGGCCTTATCAGCCTGATAGGCCTCG
Organism: Acidobacteriota bacterium; assembly: GCA_003224195.1. GTDB lineage: Bacteria > Acidobacteriota > Terriglobia > Acidiferrales > UBA7541 > Acidiferrum. Next base: position 151 of record QHYP01000374.1, read on the forward strand.
AGTTCTTTCGTTCAACCTTCGGTGAACGCCAGCACATAGAAGGCGAGGACCACGTTTTTCTTCCCGCGATAATCCGCCAGATGCACGGGGTTCCATTTGTTGTCGAGCAAAGTGAAATCGGGAGCGGCATCCCCGACCTTGAGCGTCGTGTGAGCGATTTTTTCCTTTTCCTGCGAGCGGACCAACGAACCAGCCGATGCCAGGCCGATCAGAGAGCTTGCGGCAACAAGATATAAAGAAAAGTGCTTTCGCGTCATCGTTACGTGGGAACGCACTGCGTTCCGCAACCCCTTCCCGAAAGAGATGGTCTTACGGCGAGCGCCGCGATTATACGCCAGGACTGGCGCGGGGCAGCCGGAATTCTTGGAGAGAGATCTACGGGATTCGAGTGCATTTCGGGCTGTCCTCAGTATGGTCCAAGCAGGTGTAAGTTTCATGCGATGGAATCGGGAGTCGTTGGGAGCATCTGCTGCGGGGCTTCAAAATGGCTGTGGGGAATGGGGCGGATTTAACTAAAATGGAAGATTCACGAAATCCTACGCCCCGCGCGGAGTAAGACCTATATACTTGGAATCGCATATTTTGTATTAGATTCGCTTTTTGGAAGAAGTCGGAGCATTTAGAACGGATTAATTTTCCGTAGAGTAGTTTGAACTCGTACACGCATAAGGGGTTAGCGAAGCCGCTGCCCCTCTCGCAGTAGATGGAAGGCGAAATGCAGGCAAAGATCCTCTCCGTGCATTTGACAGGCTGTTCCGTTGTGCTATATAACGCGGGCACGGTGTGCTGCGGAGGATTTTTGGGGAACGACGAAGCGGCCAAGGCGAGCAAGAGGGAAACGTGAGGGAGATCTTTGGCGAGTCGTGTGTGAAGAGTGCGTAAAGATCAGAAACTCAGCCTTTGAGCTGTCAAGGAGGCAAGAAATGCGAGTTGGTACTGTGGCTCGATTTGCAGTCCTGGCGCTGGTTGCCAGCTTAGCCGTAGGCTTCTTTTCGGCTGAGACGGCGAGGGCAGACAACCTTTACGCCAGGATTCAGGGGGCAGTGACGGATCCGTCCGGCGCGGCTCTGGTTGGCGCGAAGCTGACCGCGACCAACGTGGGTACGAACGCTAACTGGGACACGACGACTGGTTCGGACGGTGCCTATGCGTTCCTAAACCTTCCGATTGGCACGTACAAGATATCGGCGACGCAGTCGGGCTTTCGAAATTTTACAGCGACGAGCATCGTTCTTGTCTTGGACCAAGTCTACGTCTTGAATATCAAGATGGAACTGGGTCAAGTTAACGACACTGTGGTGGTCGAAGTTAGCAACGTGCAAGTGCAAACGGTCAACACCCAGCTCGGTACGGTGATTTCAGGTGATGTGATCCGGGACATGCCCCTGAACGGCCGAAATTGGATTCAGTTGCAACAGCTCCAGCCGGGCGTGATGAGTTCCTCCGACCGGTTTGGCACCAATTTCGCGACGAACGGNAACGGGAGCCAGACGCAGCAGAACAGTTACCTGATCAATGGCCAGGACTCGAACGACCTGCCGCTGAACACGCCGCTGATCATCCCGAGCCCAGACGCCATCGCCGAGTTCAACCTCGTGACGAACACCATTAATCCCGAATACGGCAGAAACTCGGGGGCGATCCTCAACGCGGTGATCAGGTCAGGGTCGAACTCCTTCCATGGAGATGCATTCGACTTCTACCGCGACACGTTCTTGAACACGAAGAACTTCTTCCAGAAAACGCCGGCGATCTTCCATCAGAATCAATTCGGCGGAACCATCGGCGGGCCGGTCTGGAAGGATCGCACGTTCTTCTTCTTCTCTTATCAGGGGACGCGCGCGCGCCAGCCGCAGGCGTTTACTGTGCCGACTGTATTCACGCAGGTGCAGCGGAACGGCGATTGGAGCAGCGTTGGTTTCAACGGAGCGCCGCCGTCGGCTCCCGGCCTGGCGCCCAGCAATCCGAATGTTTCGCCGGCCCCGCTTTTTGGCGACAGTGCCTCGGCCTGCCCCGTTTCGGGCGGTACACCCTGCCCTGCCGG
>QHYP01000376.1 GCA_003224195.1 Acidobacteriota bacterium
AAACTGGGCTTCAGGGCAGTAGTATCTCCAAGTTGCGCAGGCGTACCATCCGTTTACCAAGCCCACCAAGGGGTACTCCGTTTTGACGGCTACCTCCCGAGCGCGAATTCCAGCCGCAGATCGCTTTATTAGGCTGCGGAAAATACGGAGGAAAAATGAAGAAACTATTGCTGGTTGTTGCAGGTTCGGCAGTTTTAACTGCAGCACTAGCTTCAAACGCGGGGTCAGCCCAGAACGGAAACGGCATTACAACCGTAGGGCCTCACTACAACTTGAACATAATCGGTGTGACCAAAGGCAAGAACCCACCCCTGACAGGTTCGGACCGTCACACGATTTTCGTCCCGCTCAATACAGCCGCGAACGATCCCGTTCCTGGCGCAGACATCTGGCTGACTCAAGGTCCTTTCACGGTCTGTGACGGAAACGCCTTCGATGCGGCGTTTGACTGCAACGGGACCCAGATCGCGAAGCAGGGCGCGGTATTCCAGCTTCCGTGCAACACGAACATCACGACGGCCGCAGGCACCACGCTCGTTCCGTGCACTACGGGCGCCACGGCATCTTACAATGTCTGGGCGCGCGTGGTAGGAACGCCGGGCGGGTCCTCTACACTCACCACCTGCGCGACCGAGCCCATCACGGGCGTATTAGTTTGCTCTACGAAGAAGGCTGTGTTTGTTCGAATGAAGCCGAACAAGTTCACAAACGTGACGGATGCGTTGACGTCGCTGGTAGACGCGAACACTCTGCAAACCGTCGCTCTCTTTCAAGGTGGATTTCTGAACTTCTTTTGGGACTATGACAACAACGGTAACAAGCTCCTGCAGCTTCGTTTCTATTTGCTGCCATAGTAGCCCCACACCTTGCAATCGTCGGCGAGGCCGAGCTCACCTCGGCCTCGCCGAAATCCTACCCGGAGACCCTTGATGATTTTGCGTGCTACGAGAAGGATCTTTTTCCTCGCCTTAGCCCCTCTCCTTGCTTCCTGTGGCCCGCCATATGTGGTGGCGCCTACTGGCGCGCAAGACTCCCGAACGGCCAAGCAAGGCTTCGCCTCACAAGACGCTGCGTCCAGCGGGCAAAAGGCGGTTTTCCCTGAGGCACGATTCGAATTCGGCGAAGTCCTATCCGGAGCCGTGGTAGAGCACGACTTTGTTCTCAGTAACCCGGGCTCGGCACCAATGCTGATCGAGAAGGTCAGCATGACGACGCCCCTGCTGGTTACACAAATGCCGCATGAGGTGGCTCCGGGCGCGGAAGGCAAGATTCATTTCAAGCTGGACACGGTGGATCTGGAGGGAGAGTTTGAAGGAACAATTTTGGTCTTCCTTAACGACCCTGCGCTGCCGCAAGCGCGCCTGGCTTTTGCGGGTCGCATAGTTCCGGCGGTCGAACTGTCTCCGATGCCGGCTTTCTTCGTAGCCGGACAAAGGGGCCGGGGCGGCCGGGCGGTGATCGAAATCGTGAATCACGAACCGGAGTCTTTGCGGATCGAAAAAATCGAGCATCCGGCCAACAGGTTCACAACGCAACTCGACACGTTGAAACGCGGCCAGCGCTACCGTTTGACTCTGGCCTTGAAACCGGACGGCCCCGGAGGAAGAGCCGCCGACACCATCCTGATAAAGACATCGAGTAAGCGGACGCCAGTGCTCAAGGTGGGCGCCAATACCTATCTCTACGAAAGAGTGCACGCCTTCCCGGACGTCGTGGACTTCGGAACGTTGCACGCCGGCGATGCTGGCCACGCAGCCGTAACCCTGATTATCCACCAGGAAGGGGGCAACGATTTCAACGCGCAATTGAGTACCGATGTTCCGGGCCTAAGCGTTAAGTCGGAGCGAGGGCCGAGGGGCGACCAGTATCAAGCGGAACTCACTCTAAGCCTCCAAAGAATCCCGGTC
>QHYP01000377.1 GCA_003224195.1 Acidobacteriota bacterium
TCAAGTACGGGTCGTGGCTTGCAGTTTCGTACGAGTAACCTCCCCGAACTCATTGAACTCTCAAGGCTTGCCCGCAAAGTACCGGCTCCGCTGGCCCTGCGTACCATTGGCTGCTTTTCCTCCGATCCCTACTGTTGTCCCATTGCGCGCGCCAGAGCGTGCGCCGGAAGTGGTGAATGGGCGAGCAACAAAGCCAGCTTCCCGGGGATGTTCGACCGAAGACGAAACTCACGAAGTTCCGCGAGTTCCAGCGAATCTATTTGCAGATTGCGCGGCGCAACTGGCCCGCGCTTGTTGCTCTTGCCGCCCTTTCTCTTTTCGCGGGTTTTGAAACCGCCCGCCTGGAAACCGCTTACGCAAAACAGCAGAATCCGCAATCCTCGGCCGGAGCATTTTTCGCAGCTTCGCCTGCGCATCTCTCGGGCCGCTCCAGCGATCGCGGGCGCGGCGCCGAAGTTGACGAACTCTCCCTCCTGACGCCGCAGCTTCAGGCAGAGCGCTTGCTCGAGCGCGCTATTGACCGTTCCGAAAGCTCTCTGGAACAAATCCACCAGCGCCTGGACGGCTGGCGCGGCCACTTCCAGGAAACGGACCGCCTCTTTGACCTGGTCGCCGAAGCAATGAACTCGAAGGATTTACGCGTTCGCGACGCCGCAGTGGAAATCGACCTCGCGGCGAACAATTTGAACAAGACACCGCAAAGCATCATGCAGCTCATGAAGGTTGTCCACACGGATTCCGTCAGCCGCTCGCTCGCCCTGTGGAGACTCGGCGCTCTGGGCAGCCGTGGGGTCCAGCCGGAAACGATTTTCGCCACTTTGCTTCGCTACGCGCACCATCGGAATGAGGACACGCGCTACTGGGCTGTCGAGGGACTGGCCATGCTCGCCACCGACGCGACCATCGATTCCCTGCTCAACATCCTGCGCAGCGATCCTTCGCCTCGCATCCGCCAGCGAGCCGCCTGCAGCCTGGCCGAATCCGGCCTGCTGACCCAAGAGCAGCGCTTCGCCGCCGTCCCGGATCTGCTGAATTTGCTAGATGACGATGCGCTCGACTCCGCGACGCGCGGCTGGGTTTATGGCGCACTTCGCGGAATCACCGGGGAACCACTTGGCAATGACGCGAGCGGCTGGCGCGAGTGGTGGGCCGAGCGCGACCGCCACCCGAAGAAGTCCTACGCCACGGCAGATCTTCTCCACGCCTGACACGCAAATAATCGCTAACAGCTTAGGGTTGAGAACCGGACTGAAGTGGCTGGTCCGCTCCTGGCAGAAACTTTTGTATGGATTCACGCACTCGGCGAGCGCGGTCGCTTGTCGGGCCTGTCGGTTCGAGTCTCAGATACGTGTCCAGATCCTCCCGCAGCGAGGCGTACTCGCGCTTGCGTCTGTGCACATCCGCCAGCAAGAGATAGGCGGCTGCCAGATCAGGCTTGCGCAGAACGGCTGCGCGCGCGCTCTTTTCCGCCTCAGCCGAACGGTTCTGCACATGCAGCGCGAGCCCCAGAAGCAGATGGCCCACTGCTGAAGTCGAATCCACTTCCAAGCCGCGACGAATGATTGCTTCGCCTTCGGCGGCATTTCCCTTCTCGCAAACGACCAAACCCAGCCCAAATTGCGCGGCGGCGTAGCGCCCACCGCTCGCGTCAATGGACTTCTGAAACGCTTGCGCGGCTTCATCCTCACGACCTAGTTTTAACTCCGCCACGCCCATTTCGTAGTATGCCTCGTAGTAGGCAGGATACGCGGCGACAGCTTGTTCGAAATTTTTCAGGCTCCCAGGGAGGTCATGTTTAGCCAGCCGGTCCAACCCCTTTTCGAATTGGCTACGCGCCTTTTCCGGGATTCGTAATTCCCGCACGGAGACGATCGGGCCCGCCCCGCCCGCGTACGGCGAATAGGGCGCCCGCAGGTAAAGCAGCAGCTTCGGCGACACGGGTGCCGCCTGAACGGTCGTGCGAGCCGATTCGAAGCCGGGTTCGTCCACCGCAACTTCATAGGGCCCCAGCGGAATCCCGCGAACCTGAAAATTGCCGCTCATGTCCGTCAGCACGCTGACGCTCGGCCCGCCGGATAGTGATCTCACGTTCATGACGACTCCGCCCGCCGGGCGGTTCGCCGGCTGAAGAATCACGATGCCGGAAATTTCTCCGCCGCGCCCGTCGAAGTCTGGGGTTTGCGCTCGCGCCATCGGCGCTATGATCAAGAGAACAAGGAAAAGCCACTGCGGCCGGCCGAGGCGAGGCGTTGGTGGAATATTGGGGACATGCGCTGCAGACCGCCGTAGATGAAACTGGAATTTG
>QHYP01000317.1 GCA_003224195.1 Acidobacteriota bacterium
TACCGGCTCGCGCATCGTGCAGATTTCCATGCGCTCTGGGCAGCGCGGCGCGAACCGGCATCCGCCTGCCGGCGCGGACAAATCCGGCGGATCTCCGGCGATCACCGGCAACCGCGAATCGAGTTCGGTTCCATTGTTCGCATCCAATAGCGGCATACATTGCAGCAGCGCCCTTGTATATGGATGCTGGGGCTGCTGAAGGACTGCATCCGCAGGGCCCAGCTCCACGATTTCGCCTGCATACAGGACCGCGACGCGATCTGCAAAACCCGCAAGCAGTCCCGGATTATGCGTGATCAAAATCAGTGAGAGACCAAGCTGCTCCTTGAACTGCCGGAATAGCAAGAGAATCTCGCTCTGCGTGCTGGGATCAAGCGAGGCGGTCGGCTCGTCCGCGACCAGCAGGGACGGGCGGCAGGCAATCGCCTGCGCGATGACCGCGCGCTGGCGCTGCCCGCCGCTCAGTTGATGGGGATAGGAGGAATAGATGCCCTCGGCATCCGACGAGAAAACCGAGCTGAGCGCATCTTGCGATCTTTCTCGGCGGGACGCGGCGTCGGGCGAGTCGTGGGCGCGCAGAACTTCTTCAATCTGACGACCTATGCGCAGAGTCGGATGAAGCGCGACGCCGGGCTCCTGAAAGATGAGCGAGATACGTCCTCCGCGAATTCTTTCGAGTTCAGCGCGATCTGCCAGCAACAAATCTTTTCCCTCGAAAAGAATCTGCCCTTGTCGAATGAAGCCATTCGGAGGCAGCAGTCGCAGTAGCGACGCGGCCAACGTGCTCTTTCCCGAACCCGACTCGCCAAGAACCCCGAGGATTTCCCGCGGCCGCAGGCTGAGGCTGACGCCGTCAAGTGCGCGGCACAATTCCCCAATCGAGGATTGATACTCAATCTGGAGGTCGCGGATGTCCAGCAGAGGCTCCATGTTCAGCGGCGCCCTCTATTCTCTCATTTCCCTTTCCTGTTTGGGCAAAACGCGCGGACGGGCAAGGCGAACGTCCGGCCCCGCGAACGAAGGGTAATTTGTGAACGCGATCAGCTGCTGGGCTTCAGCCTTCAAAGAAGTTGCAGCGCTGCTCAGAACGGCTATAACATATCTTTGTAATGAATATAACAACTTAAGACGGCGACCGTTCCAGGCGTTGTTCGCCTATGTCTCAGAGTCGAGCAGGTGACTCGCGATGCGGCCTCGGCACAATTTCGCGTTGATTCTCGGAGCCGCCTTCTCGCGGTCGCTCAGCATCGGATTCCTGGGAGTCGTGCTTGGGATCTATCTGGCCCGGCGAGGTTTTTCGGCCGCCGCGATCGGCGCGGTACTTGCTGCGGGATTAGCGGGCTCTGCGCTGGCGACCCTGACGGTCAGCCTCTATGCAGATCACGTGGGAAGAAAGCGTTTCCTCGTTGCACTCTCGGCGCTGGCTGCTTTGGGCGGAATCGGCCTGCCGCTTACATCGCACCTGGCAGGGGTTCTATTCGTCGCCTTCTTCGGGACGCTCAATGGACTGGGCACGGACCGCGGCCCGCTGTTC
>QHYP01000318.1 GCA_003224195.1 Acidobacteriota bacterium
TCGCTCCTGAAATTTCATAGCTGGGCGGCGGGGAAGGCGAGGCGGGCGCTTCCTGCGCGGGCACGGAATTCCCCCACGCGCCCGCAAACAGCAGCAAAAGGATTTCGCGGAAACTCCCTCTCACCAATTCGGCCCCTGAGGCTGCGGGGGGTTCGGACTCTCGGTCGCCGGCTTCGCTCCTCCCTGTCCGAATCCGCCCATCTCCTGCATGCGTTTCCACTGTTCGGGAGGCACGACCACGAGCATCTTCGGCACAAACACTTCATTCTGCACGGCGCCGCGCGCAAAGACATGGTCGCCGGGCTGCAGATCGGCCAGCGTTATGCTCTCCTGTCCCTTTCGAATGGACGTGTCTTCGTTCAGCTCGATGGTCTGCGCCACATTATCGACGCGAAGGATCGTAATCTTTGGCGCGTTTACCTGCTTCACTTCTCCGGCGAGAAAGTCCTTTCCCATCATGCCCGCCGAAACAAAACCTGCACCCGGGCCGCCCGGCCCGCTCGCGCCGCGCGCCCCGATCACCTGCGCCGTCCAGGTGTGATCGGCGTTCTCTTCCCCGCGAACAAATACGATGTCTCCCACTTTGAAGTCAGCGAGCTTGGCGGCCTCGCGACCCTTGCGGTACTCGGTCTTCTCGCCCAATTTCACGGTAACCGTGGCTCCGTCCGCCCGCGTGATGTCAATGGAGTCCGCGCGAATCGCACCAATCTTCCCGAAAAGGCCTTTCCCTCGTTCTCCTTCGACGCCTCGCCGTCCGCTCTGCGCGGGTTCCTGAACTTGCGGCGCCACAGGCTCTTGGGCGGGAATGCTCGCTGCGGCAAATAGAAAAAGCCCCAATGCCCATCCGATTTGTTTGCGTGACATTCTCTGCTCCATTCTTTCGATTCGCGGTTATCTCTAATAATACGCAAAGCTCTCTCATCGGGTTACGCCGACCGTCACACCTCGGGCCGAAGACGCATGTTTTGGAGACACCCGGCCGCCCTCTTATTTCATCCCACCGATGGGGAATCCCCCTGTGATTATTCCCCCGTTGCATGCACAAAGTTCCCGATGTTGTTTCTGCTTCCGGCAGGTGCGTCAAGCGATCAGCAGATTCCATCCGAGAAGCGCGCCCATTGCAAGGACGTCCGCGCCGGACCTCGCTCCGACATGTGCCGCCACGAAGCGGGCAAAGAGCTGCGGGTGTTTCGCAAAGATCCGTGTTATGCGTTGTCGCAGCGAGGGGCGCGCATCGAGTTCGAGCAAAGACTTCCCCATCCAGTATGGCCGCCGGATGAGCCGCCGGTGCGCCGCTTCGTAGCGGCTCAGATCGTTAGCCGCAAGCGCGTCGGCAAGGGCCGCCGCCTGCCTGAACGCCAGGCCCAACCCTTCTCCGGTGATCGCGTCCACGCAACCGGACGCGTCCCCGATCAACGCCACGCGCCCGCGGCAAACGCGCGGCAGCCTCAGCATCGAAGTAACTCCCCCTCGCTGCGCGCTGGTCGGCTCACCCTGTCCGAGCCGTGCAGCGAGCCCGGGAAGCGCTCGCAGGGCCTTGTCAAGTCGCAGCCGTGGGTTCCGCGAGATCACAGCGGCGCAAACTTCCATCGAACCAACCGGCGTAATGTACGCCTGCAATCCCTGGCCCCAATAGACTTCGACGCAATCCGTCCACGGACGCACCCGGTAGTGGCGCCGATATGCAAACCGCTGTGCAACGCGAAGGGAACAATCGAGGCCGCTCCACCGCCGAATGAATGAATTCGCTCCGTCCGCGCCAATGATCCACCGAGCATACACCTGAGTTCCGTCGAGAAACACTCCCTTGCCGTTGAGTCCCGTGACATGCGTTCGCCACAGGAGACGAACTCCGCAGTCCGCCGCGTGGTCCACCATTTTCTGATGGAGCGTTGTCCGGCGTACACCGATGGCGGGTCCTGCCGGAAAGTACGCCTGCCCTGAATCTTCTCCGTCGAGAAAGCGAATCCCTCGAAGCAGGCTCCCCTCGGACGGTAGAAACGAGATTCCCAAACGAGCAAGCGCTTCGACGGTATCCGGAAGCAAGCCCTCGCCGCACACCTTATCGATTGGCGGCGCAGCCGCGTCCACAGTCATCACTCGAAATCCATATTTTCTTGCGGCAATCCCAGCGGCGAGTCCCGCCGGACCGCCGCCGACGATAAGGACGTCAGTCTTTTCGTCCACACCCGCCCCCTTCGACTTTGCACTCGTTGGATGTGCATTGTAGCCATTGCGCTGCACGCCGCCGGAAGAATCTCGCGAGGCCGCCCGACCTTGCTCATAATTTCTACTTATCGCCAGACACATAAGTATTAATTGGACTAATTCGCCCCTCTCCGCTATTTCTGGTGCTG
>QHYP01000319.1:0-1530 GCA_003224195.1 Acidobacteriota bacterium
AGGCAGGCTTCCAGCGCGCCAAAGGACGGATGAAGCCGAAATATATCTTTGTTACCGGCGGTGTTGTTTCCTCCCTGGGAAAAGGCGTAGCAGCTTCCTCCATCGGTTGTCTCCTCGAAAGCCGCGGATTCAAAGTCACCCTGCAAAAATGCGATCCGTACCTGAACGTGGATCCGGGCACGATGAGCCCGTTCCAGCACGGCGAGGTGTTCGTCACCGAGGACGGCGCGGAGACGGACCTCGATCTGGGCCATTACGAGCGGTTCACGCACGCACGGCTCACGCGCGACAACAACTGGACCAGCGGGCGAATTTACGAAACAATTCTGACCAAAGAGCGGCGGGGAGACTATCTCGGCAAAACCGTGCAGGTGATTCCGCACGTCACCGACGAAATCAAAGCCGCCATCCACAAAGTCTCCAACGACGTGGACGTGGTCATTGTGGAAATCGGCGGCACGGTCGGCGACATCGAGTCACTTCCCTTCCTCGAGGCCATTCGCCAGATGCGGCTGGAGCTGGGGGCAGAGAACACGCTTTTCGTACATGTCACGCTCGTGCCCTACATCGCGACGGCCGGCGAGCTGAAGACCAAGCCGACGCAGCACAGCGTGAAGGAAATGCTGGGCATCGGAATCCAGCCGGACATCTTGCTTTGCCGCAGCGACCGTCCCATCTCCAGCGACCTGAAGAAAAAAATTGCGCTGTTCTGCAACGTGGCCGAATCCTGCGTCATTTCCGCCGAGGATGTGGACACGATCTATGCAGTCCCCGTGGCGTTCGCCAAGGAAGGCCTCGACGCGCAGATCACGCGTCTCCTGAAGCTGGAACCGCGCCCGCAGGATTTGAAGGCGTGGGTCGAACTGGTTCAGCGCATCCACCATCCAGGCGGAGAGGTGCGCATCGGAGTTGTGGGCAAATACGTGCAGCTCGAGGACGCCTACAAGAGTTTGCGCGAGGCCCTGCTCCACGGCGGCCTGGCGCACAATCGAAGGACGGTTCTCGAATGGATCGAGTCCGAGGAGATTGATTCGCCACAGACCGCCGCAGCACGCTTGCGGCATGTGGACGGGATCCTTGTGCCGGGCGGATTCGGGAAGCGCGGGATTCAAGGAATGATCCACGCCATCCGCTGCGCGCGCGAAAACAAGATCCCGTTCTTCGGCATTTGCCTCGGGATGCAATGCGCCACGATCGAGTACGCGCGCGACGCCGCGGGCATGACCGACGCGGACAGCACGGAGTTTGATCCGCAGACGCCTCACCGCGTCATTTACAAGCTGCGCGAGCTGCTCGGCGTGGATGAAATGGGCGGCACGATGCGGCTTGGCGCTTGGCCTTGCAGACTCGAGCCGGGCTCATTCGCCCACCGCGCTTACGGCAAGCTCGAGATCAGCGAGCGCCACCGGCACCGCTACGAGTTCAACCGTGAATACGAAAAAATTCTCACCGCAGCCGGACTGCGCATCACGGGACGCACGCCGGATGAAAACTACGTGGAGATCATCGAGGCGCCGGAGCATCCCTGGT
>QHYP01000319.1:1656-4743 GCA_003224195.1 Acidobacteriota bacterium
GTCGCCGAGCCGCAGCACGCTCCTGCCCTCCGCGCTGCGCCGCGGGCAACCGCGTAAATCGTTGCAAACCCGCTCCTGCCTGCGTAGCCTAGTGTACCTATATTCTGCTCGATTGATTCGCAATGCCGCCCATTCACGAAATAGCGATTGGTTCACTCCGCCTCGGCACCGGTCAGCCATTGTTTCTGATCGCCGGGCCGTGCGTGATTGAAAGCGAAGCGCATGCACGCGCCATCGCCGAGCGCGTCGCCCGCGCTGCCCACGATTGCGGCGTGCCGTACATTTTCAAGGCTTCTTACGACAAGGCGAATCGCTCGTCGGTAAATGCGTTTCGCGGGCCGGGATTGAAAGAGGGCTTGCGGATTCTCGGCAAGATCAAAGCGGACTTGAAGGCGCCGATCCTGACGGACATCCACGACGCCTCGCAGGCCACGCCAGCCGCGGAAGTCGCCGACGTGCTCCAGATTCCCGCGTTCCTTGCGCGACAGACCGATCTGCTTCTCGCCGCGGCAAAGACGGGCCGCGCGCTGAACGTGAAGAAAGCGCAATTTCTGTCGCCGTGGGACATGGCCAACGTGGTGGAAAAAATTGCCAGCAGCGGCAATCAGAAAATCTTGTTGACCGAACGGGGAGCGTCGTTCGGCTATCAGAATCTCGTTGTGGACATGCGCTCGTTTCCTATCCTGAAGAAGCTCGGCTACCCGGTTGTGTTCGACGTGACGCATTCGGTGCAGCTTCCCGGCGAGCAGGGCCACGCAAGCGGCGGGCAGCCGGAATTCATCGAACCATTGGCGCGCGCAGGAGTCGCGGCAGGCGTGGACGGAATTTTTCTGGAAGTGCACGACAATCCGGCAAAGGCGCTCTCGGACGGCGCGAACGCGCTCCCGCTGGCGCAGCTCCCTGCCCTACTTGCGCGCTTGAAAGAGCTTGCTGCGCTGGTGCGGCGCTGGAGCGCACAATGAGCACATCGCGCACCTCGCGTCAGCGCCCCTACTACCGAGGCGTAGCGCCTTGCTGTCACCCGATTTGGTCCGAGGCCGCTCATGAGTCTGGACACCGCGCGCCGCGTGCTGAAAATCGAGGCGCAGGCGATTCAGGAAGTCTTGCAACGCCTCGACGCAAGCTTTGAAAGGGCCGTCGAGCTTCTCATTGGCTGCCAGGGCCGCATTGTCGTAAGCGGGATGGGCAAGTCGGGGCTGATCGGGCGGAAAATTTCCGCGACGCTTTCCAGCACGGGCACGCCATCGTTTTTTCTTCACCCCGCCGAAGCGCATCACGGCGATCTGGGTATGTTGCAGCGGGGCGACGCGATGCTGGCCGTGTCCTACGGCGGCGAGACGGAAGAACTCGTCGGTCTGCTGGAGACGCTGAAACGGCTGGAGATGAAGCTCGTCACGCTGACGGGAAATGTCCGCTCGACGCTGGCGGAGGCGAGCGACGTGGCGCTGGATTGCAGCGTGCGCGAAGAGGCCTGTTCGCTGAACCTCGCCCCTACAGCGAGCACGACGGTGGCGATGGCCGTGGGCGACGCGCTGGCCGTGGCGCTGCTCGAGCGGCGCGGCTTCAATCAGCATGATTTTGCGGCGCTGCATCCGGCGGGCCGCCTGGGTAAGAAGCTTCTTCGCGTCGAGCACCTGATGCACGCCGGCGATGCCCTGCCGCGCGTGGCGAAGGAAACGCGCATGCCGGACGTCATCTACGAAATGAGCAAGAAGCGGCTGGGTATGACGACGGTCGTGGACGGAGATGGAAAGCTTTTGGGCGTGCTCACCGATGGCGATTTGCGGCGGCTGATCGAGCAACACAAAGGCGCGGCACTCGAAATGACCGCCGGGCAGTGCATGACCGCCGGTGCGCAGACGATCGGCGCGCGCGAACTGGCCAGCGAGGCGCTCAACCGCATGGAGAAGCGCAAGATCACGTCCGTGGTCGTTGTAGATGCTGCGCAACGCGTCCTGGGGGTCGTCCATCTGCACGATTTGTGGACGCTGGAACTGATCTAGAAAGGTATTTTGACCGCGGAGAACACAGAGGACACAAAGAAGAAGGGGAGACAACGTTGGCAAGAGCGGTGGAAAGGATTCCAGCCAAACTGGCGAAGCGGGCGAAGCAGATTCAAGTATTGCTGATGGACGTGGACGGCACATTGACTAACGGCGAAGTCACCCTGCTCTCGCAAGCGGACGGCACGGCGCTCGAAATCAAAACCTTTGACGCCCACGACGGCCAAGGGCTGACAATCGCGCGCACGGCTGGCTTGCGCACCGGCTGCATCACCGGCCGCGAAAGCCCGGCGCTCCTGCGCCGCGCCCGCGAAATGCACATGGAATTCATCTACCAGAAGCAGCCGACGAAGATTCCGGCGTACGAAGAAATCCTCAAAAACGCAGGCGTGCCAGAATCGGCGGTTGCCTATGTGGGCGACGATCTGCCCGACCTACCGGTGATGCAGCGCGTGGGATTGGCCGTCGCCGTGGGCGACGCGGTAGCGGAAGTGAAGCGCGCCGCACATTACGTGACGCGGGCGCATGCGGGAAAAGGGGCGATTCGCGAGGTTGTTGAGCTGATCCTGAAATCCAAACGCATCTGGGAAGAAATGATTGACAAAGCGCGCGCCTGAGCGCGGGAATACTTGGGCCGAGGCGCGGGCTTGCGCGTTGCAGGCTGGAGCGTGATCATCATTCTGAAGGCAAACAGCCGCTGAGGGATGGGACGGGATACGATGCGAATCTGGAAGTGGATCGGAATCGGCTTCGGCGGGCTAATCCTGGCGACTTTCATTGGCTTGTGCGTGATGGCAGGTGGAGTGAGGGATGCATACGGGATGCTGCGCTATGCCCTGCCCCACATGCACCGAGGCAACCTGAGAGTCGGAGAAGACGCGCCGGACGCGCGGTTGGTGGCGCTCGACGGCGTGAGCCGGTTCCACCTGCGTGAACGCGTCGGGAAGCGGCCGCTGGTGCTGATCTTCGGGAGCTACACTTGACCGCCGTTCCGGCGCCAGGTGGGCGACCTGGTCAAGCTTTATAGCGACTATAAGGACCATGCGGACTTCCTCCAGGTGTATGTGCGCGAGGCGCACCCGAC
>QHYP01000359.1 GCA_003224195.1 Acidobacteriota bacterium
GACCGTGACATGGAGTTGCTCCGGCGCGCCCCCCAACTCCACTTGCGCCGTCTCTCCTTCTAGCGTTCCACTCGATGGCACCAATCCCGCAAACGCGACCGTCACCGTGACGACCACGGCGCGCTCGCTCCTGCCGCCAGCGCCTCGGATCCAGCCGCGATTTGCTCGCCCGCTTCTACCGTGGAGCCTCGTTGCGCTATGCCTCGTCTGGTTTCTTGCTTGGACAGTGCTTAGCAATTTATCCCGAGCTTCTCGCCAGCAACTAGGTTTCCGCGCAGCAACCGCGCTCCTGGTTATAGCGCTGTGCATTTCCTGCGGTGGTGGCTATGGTGGATCAGGCTCGAACCCACCGCCCGCACCGCTCTCCTCCGTGACGCTAAACCCAATGAGCGTCACTGGCGGCAATTCCTCCACGGGCACCGTGGCGCTGGGCGGCTACGCTCCCAGCGGTGGCATCACCGTCTCCCTTGCAAGCAACAACACATCCGCAGCCACGGTCCCTGCCAACGTGACCGTCGCCGCCGGAGCCAGCACCGCGACCTTCACGGTGAGCACCAGTGCAGTGACCGCCTCGACCCCGGTCACCATTTCCGCGTCCTATGCCGGCGTGACCAAGACGGCCTTGCTCACCGTAACTCCGCCCCCGGCTCCGGGCACTCCTGCGGGAACTTACACGCTCACCGTTACCGGCACTTCCGGCAACGTCAGCCACGCGACCACGTTCCAAATGACCGTCAACTAACCACAGGCTGCGGGGCCGCTTCTTCAAGAGGCGCGTCGGAAGCGCCTGGCAGAGCCAGGTTCCTCCGTACTTCCGCGCTGGTACTCCGGCACCATAGGAGTTCGCGAGTCTTCGGACCAAACTCTTCCATGCGGGTCGTAGAGGCCCTGAACGAATCGCTATTCCTATGTCCGGACAGCTTACTGCTCAAGAATTGGAAGCGCCGCAACCTGCCTCCGGCCGGGACCACGAGCGGAGACGGAATCGCAGGGTTGGTGTCTCTCTTCAGGTCTGCCTGCGGCCCTTGGAATTCAGCGACGGAAGTTTTGAAGAAGTTCGAACCACGCTCAACGCCTCACGCAGCGCCCTATATTTCTTCACCAAGCTCGACCGATACTACAAGGGCATGCGGCTGCGAATCACGTCTCCCTACGGGCCATTCACCGGCTCCGGCAATTGGGAGGATACGGGCGAAGTCGTCCGGGTGCATCGGAAAGTGGATGGCTTCGGCGTTGCCGTTCTACTTTCATCGCACAGAAACGTGGCCACGGCTGACTCTCTTGCGCAGCCTCCTGAGCGAATGAACACGGGCGACCTAGAACGGCGGCGCGACCTGCGCTGCTCGTTCATCGCCCCTGCGGAGCTGATTGATACTCGAGCCGGAGTTCGGATTCAAGCGCGCACCTCTGATCTCAGCATGAATGGTTGTTACATCGATACGCTGAATCCCCTCCCTGTCGGCGCGAGCGTCAGGCTGCGCATCCACAAAGACAACCAGCTCTTTGACGCGCGCGCCAGCGTCGGCTCCCAGCATCCTGGTTCGGGGATGGGCTTGGTCTTTCGGGAACTCACTCCGCCACAACGCGCAATCCTGGAAACCTGGTTGTGCGAGTCTCTCGTGCCGCCGGAGCCCCCTCCCCTGACGCCTCTCCGCCCCGTCAAAACCGTACAGCCTGCCGGAGCAGACGAGTCCCGCACACTTCGTCTCATCGATACTCTGGTCCGCAAAGGCGTCTTGACGCAGTCAGAAGCTACCGAGATCCTCCGCGATCCCGATCTCTGACCCCAAAGCCTTCTCAAACGTGAAAAGCCGGGAGTAAGTCATCTCTGGTTGGCGCAGCCACGTGTGCTAAGCAGACGGTGAACTAGCCCAGCCGGCCGCGCCGGGCCAGCTTGCAGATTGTAAGGCTACGCCGCAGCCGCAATCCGTTGCATCACGTCTTCTTCTCGGCTTTCCGCGCCGATGGTGAACGCATCGAGCAGCCCGAGCCCTAGGGCATACTTCAGCGCTTCGTCCTGTCGCGTGCGCAAGTCCCCCTGCCCGAGGATCTTCATCCCCACAATTGCCTTTCCGGCCGCCCGCATCTCTCGAACAACGCCGGCAACAGTCTCCGGATCCGCATCCATGTGCGATCCAATCGGGTTGATCCGCACCAGATCCACTTCCACCCAGGGAGATTTCGCCGCCGCGCGCAGCGCCTCGATGCTGTGACACGAGCAGCCGTGCGCCCGGATAACTCCCTTGGCCTTCGCTTCCGAAAGCACATCCATCACCGGGCGGAAACGCTCCGTCCAGTCCGCCTCGGTAACGCAATGCATCAGGCAAATGTCCAGGTACTCGGTCCCGAGTTCCCGGCGGAAGCGGTCGAGATCGGCTCGCGCCGTCGCCGCATCGCGTGCCCAGGTCTTCGTCAGAACTGTCACCTTGTCGCGCGCCACGCGCTTCAGCGCCTCGGCCACATGAGGATGGCTTCCATACGAATCCGCCGCGTCAAAAAATCGCAGCCCGTGGTCATAGCCGTTCAAAAGTAGCTCCGAAAGCCCTTTGATCCCGAGCGCCGTCTGGTTCGAGTGATGACCGTATCCCACCGTGCCCGTTCCCATCGCCAGCCGGCTCGTTTGGATGCCTGTCTTGCCGAGCGTCACAACGTCCGCCGCGCCGAATTTCCGCGGCAAGCTCGGCGGCGCCCAGCTAAACGCCTCCGCGGCAAGCGCCCAGCGAAGGCCCCGACTCCCGAGTCCTATCGGGACGCCTGCGCCAAACGCCGCTTGCTTCAGGAACTCTCTTCGCTTCATGGCACTGCTCCTGTTCCCTTCCCGGGCTCAGTATATGCCTTTTGGACGTACGCGGTGACCCGCCGATTATCGCGCTCCTCCAGTCGGCGTTGAACTTCCCTGTTTTTTCACATGGAGACTTGCTGGAGACCGGATTGCTGCTGGCCGCGTTCGGGACGGGGCTTTCGGTTGTGTGGCGTCCACACACAATCCCGTGCTTGCGGGGAATCACCTTCATTCCCGCGCCTCTCGAGATTCTCTGGGAAGCGTCACCGCCGTAACGTCTTAGTCGGGCAACGCGCGAGGATGCTCGTTTAAATTGTGCCCAAGAAAAGCTCTCCGTACCGCACGGACGGCGCTAGGATTTTGCGTCCGCCATGTCGTCGTGAGCCTGCTTCCGAGCCGTCTTCTCTTCGGCATTCGCGCTGGCATCCGGCTTCAGAACGCGGATGGTCTTGGCCAGGCTCATCGCTCTGTCGCTCGCCGGACCGGCGCACGAGGAAGCGCCCGCGCCAGGCTTCACCCCGGTCATATCCCACTTCACGCAGTTGAATTTGAGCTTCAGGTTGTGGCTCGCGTGCAGGGCGGCGACGCAATCCTCCACCTTCCTAAATGCCGAGCACACGTCCTTCAGGTCAGTACGCGCCGGCAACACTCCATGGGCCTGCAACTGCGAAGTGAGCTTTTTGTCCTCGTCTCTATTCGCGGCAAGCTGTTCACTGGCCGTTCTCGAGTCTTTCTTGAACGCCCGCGCTGGGTTATACCGGCTTGGGCTGTACCAGTGCTTCGGATTGGATGTGTCTGAGCTTTGTCCGGCGCCGGGAGAGCCTTGCGCCGCAGCTGCGAGTGCGCCGAACAGTAACCCAGCTACCGTGACTGCAATGGCGATCAAATGTTTTCTCATTTGTGTTCCTTTGTGTTCCTTCGAGGGCTTAGGCTTTGCGTTAGCCACAAGTAGGCCACTTTTCGGGCAGTCTATCGAGGCTTTGCAGGGACGGACTATTCCAATCCGTTACTCTGTCCCTCCGGCCAGGGGCCTCCGGCGCGGCTCCTCCAGGAAGACGCGTGACGAAGGCCATGCATCCTTTTGCCGCTCGTCGCCTGATTTCTATCCCTCTGTGCCCCTTCTCTCCTGCCCTGCTAAAATGAACTCGTACCAATGACCCGTGGCCGCCTCATTCTGCTTATCGTAATCGTCATCCTCGTCGTGGCCGGCTGGCTCGCCAGTCAGATCCTCCACGGCGGGCTCAGCGCCCGCGCCACGCCCACCCGCCTCGAAACCGCCGTCGCCCGCCGCGTTCGCCATCTCGCCATCCCCTCGGGCGCGCGAGAGACGCCCAACCCCGTGCCTTCATCCGCGGAAGTCACCCGCGAAGGCATGCTTCACTTCGCCGACCATTGCGCCATCTGCCACGGCAACGATGGCAGCGGCGACACGCTGTTCGGCAACGGCCTCTATCCCAAGCCGCCCGATCTGCGCCGTCCCGCCACGCAGGGTCTTTCCGACGGCGAGCTTTACTGGATCA